>NZ_CP027707.1:5401250-5701875 GCF_003850345.1 Pseudomonas chlororaphis subsp. piscium | reverse complement strand
ACGCCACGGCAGGTCATGTGCGCCCAGCCACGGAAGTCATCGCCGTTCGGACCCTGGATTTTCGGGTCGAAACGCCAGATTTCCTTGCCGGTGTCCGGGTCCAGCGCCAGCACCTGGCTGTGGGCGGTGCAGGCATAGAGCATGCCGTTGACCTTCAGCGGGGTGTTCTGGTTGGTGATTTCCACCGGGTCCTTGGCGGTCGGCATGTCGCCGGTGCGGATGCGCCAGGCTTCCTGCAGCTTGCCGATGTTGGCCGGCGTGATCTGGGTTAGCGGCGAGTAGCGGTCGCCGAACTCGGTACGGCCATACGCCTGCCAGTCGCCTTCGGGCATGGTCGGCGCGGCGCTGGTGGTGTCGGCGCTTTCACGGCCCAGTTCGCCCGAGATTTCGCCCGGGTTGGTGAACTGGCTGTTGATCGCGGCACCACCGGCCAGGACCACGGCCACGCCCAGTACCGCGGTACCCAGCGGCGCCGGGCCGTTGCGCAGCAGCGGACGACGGAACCATGGCAGCAGCAGAACCACACCCAGGGCAAAGAACAGCGACAGGCGTGGCACCAGTTGCCACCAGTCCAGGCCGACTTCCCACAGTGCCCAGACGGAGCTGGCGAACAGCACCACCCCGTAGACGAGCAGCGCGGAACTACGCCCCGCCAGCAGCAGCACGCCGCTGACGATCAGGCCGATACCGGCCAACAGGTAGTACAGCGAGCCGCCGAGCATGCTCAGCTTGATCCCCCCGGCCAGCATGGCCAGGCCCATTAGCAGCAGCAAGATACCGAGCAGGCTCGGCAGCAGGCGGCTCGGACTTGAAGCACCATCAGTGCTCATAGTGTGGTTCTCCGTGACGTTTAAGGTAGTCCCGCGCTTGTTCACTGTAGATGACGATCAGGCGCGGGCATGGTTCAGCAGTGTTTGGGGAAAAACAGTTTTATTCAGATTGAACGAGCCCCAGGGCTCATCAGAACGAGCTCTGGATCTTGATCCCGCCGATCAGCGCGTCGTCGACCTTGTCCACGCCACCCGGGTGGCGGATGTATTGCAGGTTCGGGCGCACGGTCAGCCAGTTGGTGACATGCACGCCGTAGTACAGCTCGGCGCTGTATTCGGTGTCCTGGGGCGGCAGGTAGGCCGGGTTGTCATAGTCCTGGATGAGATTGGCCTGGTTGGTCGCTTCGGCGTTCTTGCGGTAGGCCGGGTTGACGTGGACCCGGGCCATGGCGAAGCCGATGTCGTCCTTGGCGCGCGCATCGAACAGGCCCTTGTAGACCAGGCCGGCCTGGACGTAGTTGTCGATGGCGTTGGTCTTCTTGTCGTGCATCGTCGCGTTGGCGAACAGGCTCAAGCCGCGCGAGTGGTCGCTGGCCAGGCTGGTGATCTGCTGTTGCGCGCCCAGCCACAGGCCGTGCTTGCTCGAACTGCTGCGATAGGCCTCGCCGCTCAAGGCCGCCGGCTGGCCGTTGCTGTCCTTATAGACGTCGCTGGCCTTGGCGCTGCTGTAGTAGTAACCGGCGCGGTATTCACCCGGCAGCCCGTTGAGTTTCGGCGTCCACACCAGCTCCACCGGCAGCAGGGTGCCCTGGGTGCCGCTGCCGCTGAGCTTGAAGCCGTTGCCGCGCTCGAGGTTGGACGGGTTCTGCTCATAGGCGCCGATCTGCGCGTAGAGCTCAGGGGTCAGGTGATATTTGACCCGCAGCGCCCATTGGCTGACCGGCCAGTTGTACCAGACGCTACCGGCCCAGTTGCCGACCTGGGAGCCACAGAACGCCAGGTTCTGGAAGTCGCAAGGGAAGCTGTTGAAGTCTTCGCCCTGGCCGAACCGGCCGACCTTGATATCGAGTTTCTGGTCGAAGAATTTCTGCTGGTACCACATCTGCGTCAGGCGCCAGGTCTGGCCGCGGCCCCAGACTTCCTGGGCCGAGGTGAAGCCGCCGACCCGCGGGTCGTTGATGCGGTCGTTGCTGATGTTGTCGCCGTCACGCTTGGTGATGGTCAGTTGGAACTCGGCATCGTTCCAGCCGAGGATCTTGCCCAGGTCCAGGTGGCTGCCGAAGGCGAACTGGTCGCTGAAGCGCGCGGTGCGGTCATGGTCGTAGCCACCATGCAGGTTGGCGCCCATTTCGCCGACGAAGTCGATCTTGAAGTCGTAGCCTTTTTTCGCCAGCTCGGTGCGGTTGCCGTTCCAGTCGCCGAGCATCCAGGGGGACTCGCTGTCGAAGGCCGGCGCGGCCTGGGCGCAGGTGGCCAGGCCGAAGGCGCTGAGCAGGGCCACGGCTTTGTGGCTGGCGGAAGGGTAAAAGACAGCGCTGTCTTTGAAAGGCTTGAAGTTAGGCATAAGTTGTCAGGTAAGGGCTTTTTATAAGAGGTCAGAAAAACAGGGGATATCGCGCGTTGCGAACCTCAGGGGTCGAAAGCGGTAGCCACTGTTTTAAGGAAAAAAATCGATTCAGCGTTGGGGGCGTAAGGATAAAGCGCCTCCTCTTGGAGAGAAAGCGCTTTTAGTGACATGAATCATTTCGGATTTGGTAACAGTGTGTTTTTTTCAGCCGTTGGTATTCGGCATGGAACTACCGTCAATCTTCTTCCGGTCAAACAGGGGCAAGTCGTTCTACTTTGAATAACTCGCTCCTGTTGTTATGCGGGTTCAACTAAGGACGTTCAGACTTCTTTTCTCCAGCCGGAGAAGGTGATGGACGTTCCTTCTTCCTCTTCATCCTTGATCTCAATCTTGTAAGTACCCCCGCCAGCTACACCGTCAATCAAGGCTTTTTCATCGTTTGCGCGTAACTCGGCACCTTTGGCTTGCTCCTGGTAAAACTTCACGACCTCGGAGAACGGCGTATAGGTTTTCAACAAGACCTCGAAATCATGCCGCGGCCGGCCGGCCAGTTCGTCGTAGTCTCCATAAATCGGCGCGCCTTTCAGGCCCGGGGTGGTGAAAAAACCATCGACGCCCGCGCCCACCAAGTGGGAGTTTTTGGGCAACAACGCAAGCATTGCCTTGGGGAAGTCGGCGGGCAGTTGCGCGGCGCTCCAAGAGTCCTTTTTCGGGTCGGTGGTGATGTATTCGACCGTGGCAATCTTTTGCGCGAGGGCACGTGTCTCGGGATCTTCACTTTCGGCCCAGAACGCGACCATTGGCGGCAACTCTTTGCTCCAGGCAATGATTGGCTCGGCGTCGCTCTTCTGGGCGTCTTTGGCCTGGAAGATGGTCAGCACGGTTTCGGGGCCCGGATTGCAGGACAACGACTCTGTCCTTGATTTGACGGTGCAGTGCCCATTCACCAGGCCTACGGCGATCAACTGCCCCTTGTCGTTCAACAGCAGCGCGGCGCGTTCATCGCCATGATCGTGATCCATGGCCGTGAGCATTTTGCGTCCGGCAGGTACACCTTTCTCGAACGTCGAGAACTCTGAATCGAGGGAATCCAGTACTTGCGTCACGATCATAGAGCCGTCGCTGGTGAAGCTGCCGGTGGCGTAGCCGATGAAGTCGATCAGGGCTGCGCGAACCGCCGGATCTTCATTGAGCTGCGGTGGTCGTGCCGGCGCGGGGGCATTGGTGAGCTGCAACACGGTTGTGCCATCTGCACGTTTTTCCGATTGAAGGGACAGGGCGACGGCGTCAAGCGAGAGGGTGAGTGCCAAAAGCACGGCGAACGGGCGTGTGAGGTTGAACAAGGGGTCAGTCCTTTGTTGGATGGAAATCCGGTTTCTGCGGGAGGTCACGGGTTGATGGCACTGTTTCAGGCCGTCATGACAGGTACGCAACCTTGGAAAGATAAAGCAGCGCATTTTGCCCGGTCACGGCCTGGCGGTACAGGCTGGGGATTGCGCAATGCCGTGGGAGTCAGGTTCTGAGGGGGAGGGGGCGGAGAGGAAAATCGCAGCCCGAAGGCTGCGATTGTGGGGGGACTCAGAAGGTGGTGCGCAGGCCGACCTCGATGCTGCGCCCTTGGGCCGGGGCGATGTCGCGCAAGATCGAGCTGGCGTAACGCACGGTCTGGTTGGTCAGGTTCTCGCCCTTGACGAAGGCCAGCCACTGGCTGCTGCCGATGTCGAAGTGGTAACCGGCGCTGGCGCCCAGGGTGGTGTAGCCGTCGGTGCCGCTTTCGTTGTCCGGCACGCGACGCTGGCTGGCGGCGTGTTCGACATCGATGCGCGCCTGCCAGCGATCCAGTTCCCACAGCAGGCCGCTGTTCAGGCGCAGCGGCGCGATGCGCGGCAGGGCTTCGCCGTTGTCCAGGTTCTTGGCACGGGTGTAGTCGCCGGACAGTTCCAGGGCGAACTTGCCGTAGGCGCTTTCGCCGAGCTTCCAGTGGTCCTGGGCCTCGATACCGGCAAACCGCGCGCGGACCCCGGAGTAGGTGTATTCCGGCATGCCGCCCGCGTCTTCCTCGCCTTCATCGTTGAGGGTGCGGCCGCTGCCGAGCAGCCCGATGTAGTTGGAGAAGTGGCTGTAGAACACCCCGACGCTGCCTTTGTGGGTGCCGTTGTCGAAACGCAGGGCCAGGTCGCTGGACACGGCTTTTTCCTTCGACAGGTTGGCGTCGCCGACTTCATAGGTGCCGGTGGCCACGTGGGCGCCGTTGGCATACAGCTCGTAGAAGGTCGGGGCGCGTTCGGTGTAGCCCAGGGTGGCGGCCACGGACCAGACCGGCGTCAGGGTATAGACCGCGCCGGACGACAGGCTGCCGGCGGTGAAGCTGCTGGAACTGTCGGCCTGGCTGAAGCGTTCGTTGCCTTTGCTGTCCGGGTCGACGCGGGTGTGCTCCAGGCGCCCGCCAAGGCTGAGTTTCAGGCGCTCGGTGGCCTGCAATTCTTCGAGGATGAACAGCGCGGCGCTGTCGGTATCGGTCTGCGGCACGAAGGCCTCTTCGCCGAGCGCGGAAAACTCGCTGCGGCTGACCTGGGTGCCAATCACCCCATTGAGCGGGCCGAGGGGCTGGTGGCGGGCTTCGACACGGGCTTCGTAACCCTTGTTCTTGAAGATAGTGCCGGTCTCGCCGCCTTCGATTTCGCGGTGTTCGTAATCGGTGTAGCCGGCGTCGAACTTCAGCGAGCTGAAGGGGCCGTCGAGGTTGCGCAGTTCCGAGGCGAAGGCGTAGTGATCCTGCTTCATGCGGATGCGCACGTCCTCTTCGGCGGGCGAGCCGTAGTTGGAGTCGTAGTTGCTGTAGGACAGCCCGGCGTAACCGTCGTCCCAGGTGTAGGAACCGCCGATGGCGCCGCCGTCCTGACGGCCGTCGCTGTTGCCCAGGCGACCCTTCTTGCCGTTGCCGTCTTCACTCGCCGGGGCGTGGCGGCTGCGGGCGTAGCCGGGGATTTTCAGGTCGTTGAACTGCCGCGAGTTGGCGTCCAGGTGCAGGGCGAAGGTGCCGTTGCCGGCTTCCAGCTTGCCGGCGCTGCTGCGGGTGGTGTCGGCACCGCCGTAACGCAATTCACCGGCACCCTGGATGCCCTCGATGGCCTCGGTGGGGATGCGGTTGTCGAAGGTGTTGACCACGCCGCCGATGGCGCTGCCGCCATACAGCAGGGCGGCCGGGCCGCGGACGATCTCGATGCGCTCGACGTTGACCGGGTCCAGCGGCACGGCATGGTCGTAGGACAGCGACGAAGCATCCAGCGCGCCGACGCCGTTGCGCAGCAGGCGAATGCGATCGCCATCCAGGCCGCGAATGATCGGCCGGCTGGCGCCCGGGCCGAAGTAGGACGAGGACACGCCCGGCTGCTTATTCAGGGTTTCGCCGAGGCTGCCTTGCTGTTGCAGGGTCAGGTCGTCGCCTTCCAGTACCGTGCTCGGCGCTGCCGTTTGCTGGCTGCCCAGGGGGTTGGCGGTGATGACCTGCGGTTGCAGCTCCAGGGCGTGGGCCTGGGAGGCGAACAGCAAGGCGGCGGACAAAGGGCTAAGACGCCAGAGTAGAGAGCGAGAAGGGCGGTGGGCAGAGAGGGACATCGGTCATTCCTTGGCAGCGCAGGACAGCGCGCTTTGAGTCAAAAGAGAACAGGCGTGACACGGCGAGGTGTCTGGATCAGGGGTTTGTTTTTTATTGATACAATATAACATCTCTTTTGGCGCGAAAAGGAAGGAACTTTTTCAGCGTCCCTTTTCTGTAGGAGCGAGGCTTGCCCGCGATGCAGGCGCTGCCGGTTATCAGAAGCGACGCGCCATCGTTCATCGCGGGCAAGCCTCGCTCCTACGGGTTCACCGGCGCGCGGGATCTCACCTACAGTTACTCAAGATCCGCATCCACCCTTCCACCGGATCGAACCCTCGGCTAAGGTGCGCGACTTCCTTTTTCTCTTGCTCAAAGGCCCGGCATGACTGCAACGAACAACGACCCGCTGCACGGCGTCACCCTGGAACAGATCCTCAAGGCGCTGGTGGAACATTACGAATGGCGGGGGTTGGCCGAGCGCATCGATATCCGTTGCTTCAAGAGCGACCCGAGCATCAAGTCGAGCCTGACCTTTCTGCGCAAGACGCCCTGGGCGCGGGAGAAAGTCGAGCAGCTGTACGTGAAGTTGCAGCGCACCAAACGCCCGCTCTAAGGACATTCGATGGCTGTCGAGCCGGTTTTTCCTTCAGGCGGCAAACGGCTGTTCACCGCGCTGGCCGCGTTGCTCGGCTGGGCGGGGCTGACGATCCAGCTGTACCTGATCCTTCATCTGCGCTGGACGGTGGACGCCAGCCTGTTGGGCGGGCTGATCAATTTTTTCAGTTTTTTCACCGTGCTCACCAACACCCTGGTGGCGGTGGTGCTGACCTGTGCCCTGAACCTGCGCAGCTCACGGGGGCAGCGGTTCTTTCTGCAACCCTGGGTCAGCAGCGGCATCGCGGTCAGCATTTTGGTAGTGGGGCTGGCGTACAGCCTGTTGCTGCGTCACCTGTGGCATCCCCAGGGCTGGCAGTGGGTGGCGGACGAGTTGCTGCACGACGTGATGCCGTTGCTGTTTCTCGTCTACTGGTGGTGCTGCGTGCCCAAGGGACGCCTGGGGTTGCGGCATGTCGCCGGGTGGATGCTTTACCCGCTGCTGTACTTCGCCTATGTCCTGCTGCGCGGGCATGTGCTGGGGCTGTATCCCTATCCTTTTGTCGACGTGGACAAGCTGGGCTATGCGCAGGCGTTCGTGAATGCGTTGGGGGTTCTGGCGGGGTTTGTGCTGGTGGCGTTGGTACTGGTGGGTGTTGATCGGTGGCGGGGGCGAACCTTGGGTTCGGTGTCGTCTGGTTGAAGGTTATCGCGGGCAAGCCTCGCTCCTACAGACAAGCGCAATCGTGTAGGAGCGAGGCTTGCCCGCGATAGGCGGCAAAGCCGCCGTTTTTATTCTTCTTCGCTACTGTCCAGGCGCCAGTAACCGGCGGCCTTCACGAACTCGTCGTCGAGTCGGTGCTCGTCCAGCAGCACCCGGCGAATCTGCCGCGAGACTTTGCTTTCCGTGGCCACCCAGGCGTACAGCTTGCCGCTCGGTACCTGTAGCCCGCGCACGGTGCTGATCAGGTCCTGCTGGCCGCCGTCGCGCTCGACCCAGATCACTTCGATCTGCGCCGCGCTCTCCAGCACTTGCCGCTCGGCCGCATCCTGGATCTCGATCACCGCCAGCACCCGGCGTCCGGCCGGCAACTCTTCCAGGCGCCGGGCAATGGCCGGCAGTGCGGTTTCATCGCCGATCAGCAGGTAGCTGTCGAAGATGTCCGGCACGATCATCGAGCCGCGGGGGCCGCCGATATGCAGGAACTGGCCGGGCTTGGCCTGCTCGGCCCAGGTCGAGGCAGGGCCGTCGCCGTGCAGGACAAAGTCGATATCCAGCTCACCGATGTCCAGGTCGTAGCGCCGTGGCGTGTAGTCGCGCATGGCCGGCATCGCGCCGTTGTCCTTGCCCGGGCCCAGCACCAGGGTTTCCAGGGCGGCCTGCTGTTCGGCGTTCTGCGGGAACAGCAGCTTGATATGGTCGTCGCTGCCCAGGCTGATGAAGCCGGCGAGTTCCGGCCCGCCCAGGGTAATGCGGCGCATGCGCGGGGTCAGGTCCACCACCCGCAGCACTTCCAGGCGGCGGCGTTTGATTTCATGGCTGACCCGATGAATCGATGGCGAGTTGTCTGCGGTCATTCAGCTGACTCCTGAGCAGAAGGGGTGGCCGGGCCGTCGACGATGGCGCGGGCGGTGTTGTTCAGCAGGTCGCGGACCCGCACGATTTCTTGCGGGTTCCAGCGGCCGTGGTGCATCTGCAAGGCGTGGCGCAGGTTGTGCACTGCCTCGTGGATTTCCGCCGGACGATCATGGCCGCGCAACGAGCGCTTGCTGACGTCGATGCGCATGCGCACGCCGTCCAGGGCAATCGCCTGGTCCTGTAATGACAGACGACCGGCCTCGGTCACGCTGTAGCGTTTTTTCCCGCCTTCGGCGTCGCCGCTGATCAATTCGCTCTCTTCGAGGAAGGTCAGGGTCGGGTAGATCACGCCCGGGCTGGGGCTGTAGGCGCCATCGAACATGCCTTCGATCTGGCGGATCAGGTCATAGCCGTGGCACGGCTGTTCGGCGATCAGCGCCAGCAACAGCAGCTTCAGGTCGCCGGGGGCGAAGACTCGCGGGCCGCGGCCGCCGCGTTCACGCCCGGGGCGTTTCTCGAAACCGTCGTGGCCGTCACCGTACTCGCGGTGGGGGTGGTGGTGTTCTCTCATTTTCTCTTTCTCCTGTTTGGTTAAGACATAACTTAAGATATATCTTAAAAGTCGCGCAAGTACTTCTGCGCCAGCCAGATCAGCCGTTTGTCGGAGAATAGAATTGAGAAGCATTCTTGTGGCCGCTGCCGAAGGCTGCGATAAGGTCCGAAGGACCTTTTGAGGCCCTCAAGAGCACGCCTCCTGCGGAGTCGATCGCAGCCTGCGGCAGCGGCTACAGGACGGGGGGAGGATTCAGCGTTGAGCCAGGCTGCCCAGGCATTGGGTGTTGCTGCCCGGTTGCAGGTATGGAGTGAGAATCGGCGCCATGCCCTTGAGCACCTGGACCGGCAAGGCCGAGGTGAACTTGAAGGCTTGGGCCGAGGCGCCCGGCACATAGGCGGTCAGGGTGCCGAAGTGGTGTTCGCCGATATAGAACACGAAGGTGGCGGTGCGGTTGATGGATTTCGAACTGAGAATCCGGCCGCCGGAGCCGATGGCCTCGATGCGGTTGTCGCCGGTGCCGGTCTTGCCGCCCATGGCCAGCGGCGTGCCGTCGGCCAGTTTGAAGCTGCCGGAAACCCGCTTGGCGGTCCCGGCGTCCACCACTTGCGACAGGGCTCCACGTAGCGCGATGGCCACTTGCGAAGGCATCACCCGCTTGCCCTCGGCCGGGTCGTTGATCAGCTTGGTTTCATAAGGCGTACCGGCGGCGAAATGCAGGCTGTCGATGCGCAGGGTCGGCATGCGCACGCCGTCGTTGAGGATGGTGCCGACCAGTTCGGCCAGCGCCGCGGGGCGATCGCCGGAACTGCCGATGGCAGTCGCCAATGAGGGCACCAGGTGGTCGAAGGGGTAGCCGACTTTCTGCCAGCGCTGGTGAATGTCGAGGAACGCCTCGATCTCCAGCATGGTGCGGATGCGGCTGTCCCGGGCGCTCTTGTGCCGGCTCTTGAACAGCCAGCTGTAGACCTCCTGGCGCTCGAATTCGCTGGCTTTGACGATCTCGCTGAACTTGGCGTCGGGGTTGTTCAGCAGGTAGCCGAGCAGCCACAGGTCCAGCGGGTGCACCTTGGCGATGTAGCCCTGGTCGGGCAGGTCGTAGGAACCGGGGCCGTAGCTGTAATAGAGCTTGTCCAGGCGTTCGTCGGTGAGTTTCTCCGTGAGCTTGGCGCCCTTGAGGTGCGAGCGCACGAAACTGTTGAAACTCTCCTGGCTGGCTTCCGGCAGCAGGTAGCGGTGCACGGCCGCCAGGCGGATCGGCGTCGGGTGCATGCTGTCGAGGAAGGTGTCCAGGCGCGCCTGGGTGTCCTTGTTGCGGTACTTCTTCCAGAACCGCAGGAGGAAGGAAGTGCCCTCGCGGTCGGCGAACTTGGCCAGGTATTCCTGGCGCCGCGGGTCGCCGTCATCCTTGAGCAGGGCGGCGCTGTTGCTCGGGCCGGCGTAGGTGCTGTAGCGCACCAGGTCGCGCATCAGGCGGATGAAGGGCAGGTTGATGGACTCGCGCAGGGCGTCGCGCAGGCTCGGCATGCGGCCGTTGTCTTCCTTGCGGAAGTTATGAAAGGTGTGCAGCCCGCCGCCGGTGAAAAAACTCTCGCCGGGGCTGGCCGAGTATTTGCGATCCAGGGCCGCCTCGAGCATTTTCGGCAGGCTGCGGTCGCTGTTCTGGATCAGGTAGTCCACGGCCCAGCGGCTCAGGCGGTCCTGTTCGGCGATCTCGACTTTCTTCAGCACCGCCGGGGTTTCGGCGCCGTACTGCTCGTACAGTTCGGCAATGATCTGCAGGTAGGTGGTCAGGACCCGCAGCTTGGCGGTGGAGCCCAACTCCAGCTTGCTGCCTTCGTTGATGTCGAAGGGCTGGTCGGTGCTGTCGGTCTGGACCCGCACCCGCGAACCGTCGGGCGTCAGTTCGAGCAGGGTGAAGCTGTAGCGCACCTGGGTGGTGCTGGTGGGCGTCAGCAGGCGTTCGCCGAGCAGGCCGATTTCGGCGGCGAACGCCGGGTCGGCCAGGTGCTTGAGGTACTCGGTGGCCTGGCGCTGCAGGTCGCTTTGCAGGGTACTGGTGGCGGACAGGTCGAGGCGGTCGAGGTCGTATAGCGGCCGGTTGAGCAGGCCGGCCAGGCGGCTGCGGGCGACGCTGATGCCCTTGTTGGTTTCGATCGGCTGGATCGTCGGTTGCTGCACCCAGTCGCGGAAGGTGGCCTTGCTGGCCAGGGCGGCGGTCGACAGCGGCGGGTCGATCACCCCGCTCTGGGTCAGTACGCGGATATGGCTGTCGGTGAGTTCGACCAGTTCCTGGCGACCTTTGGACAGGTAATGCGAAGGCCGGCGCTGGGCGATCATCAACGACAGCACCTGGCGCAGGGCCAGGCCGCGTTGCGCCAGGCTCTGCGGATCGCTGGCGGTGCTCGCCAACTGCTCGTTGACCTGGGCGAAGTCGGCGCCATACCAGACCCGCAGCCCTTCGGCCATGCCGTGCACTTCACCGTGGCCGGGCACCGCTGACAGCGGCACGCTGTTGAGGTAGTCGCGGATGATGCGCCGCCGGGCCTCGAGAGTCTGCTGGCCGCCCTGGTAGGCGCGCACGCTGGCGGAAATCATCTGCCGGATCTTCTCCGCGCCGGATACGGTCAGGCCGTCCGGCGAGTGCCGGTACTTTTCCAGCTGGGTCGCCAGGGTACTGCCGCCCGCCGTCTGCCCGGGCAGGTGCAGGAGCTTGGCCACTTGCGACCAGGCGGCCTTGGCGAAGCGCGGCCAGTCCACCGCCGGGTTGGCCAGGGGCTGCTCGGGGTCGAGCAATTCGCGGTTCTCGATGAACAGCAGGCTGCGCACCATCACCGGCGGGATGGAGGCAAAGTTCGAATAGAGCTGTTGCGGGTACTTGAATTGATAGAGCGGCGCCGCGCGGCAATCGGTGATCGACAGCCCGGCCTGAATCTTCTCGGTATAGGGTACGAAGAAGCCGTTCTCGCTGTAGTTCATCAAGGAGGGGGAGAAGCGGGTCTGGGCCTCCACCACGTAACCGCGCTTGAGCAGGCGCGCCAGGAAATCATCCAGGGCGCTGTAGCCCAGGCGTTTGTCGAAGGGGCCGGCGCCGGGGTAGACGATGGCATCGCTGGGCCCGGGCGCCATGGAATAGTTCAGGTCCGCGGCGAACTTGCTGAGCTCGCGCGCCTGCAATTTCGAGGTGCGCATTTCCTTGGATGCGGCAAAGCCCAGGGCAACCAGCGCCATCAGCAGCAATAGCCAGAACAGCCGCCACCAAAGCCGGCTTGAATGGGGTTTTTCGGGGATAGGCGCTTCTTCCACTCGATCAGTTGGCACTACTTTTTTACTCGAATCGGTCTGCCTTAAAGCACCCATAGTCGACTGATCCATTCACGCAGATTGATCGGACTTGTCTGAAGCTTAGACGGTGGCGGGCAATGGTGAAAAATTTGTGATCGGCCTGAAAGCATTCACCTCTCTTGCAGGAGCGCGCGTACTCGCTATAGACCCGAGAGCGCCGGGGTATATCGGAAACACCGCGTCATCCTTGACCATCCACGCGGTCAGGCTCGCGCCTTGGGCATTCGACAGGGAGCGGGAGAGGGTTGAAATAGAGCCATCGCGACCGGTAAATACGCCCTAGGTAGGGGCATGACGCTGCACCATGGCTGTGCAATACTCGGCGCCGTTCAAAAATGACAAACGGCGAAAATTCCAGGTAATGCCACTCGGTAAAACCGGAAAATACCGAGATTTCTCTCTGAATTTATCTGTTTATAGAGTGAAAAAGCCTGCCGTCGGCTTTTTATACTGCACGCCCCACTGATCTTGCAGGATTTGTCCTACAAGACGTGTCGGCCCACAAGGTCGATCCGATCTGGCGGGTACGGGTTATCCGTCCGTGCCTTACAGACTCGGTGGCTCATATCCAATAACAAGATGAGGTTGTATCCCTATGCCAGTTGGCAACCACCTGCCCCAAGGCGAGACCGCTCAAGGCGGCCCGCTGAAACGCGAACTCGGCGAACGGCATATTCGCTTGATGGCGCTTGGCGCCTGTATCGGTGTCGGCCTGTTCCTCGGTTCGGCCAAGGCCATCGAAATGGCCGGCCCGGCCATCATGCTGTCCTACATCCTCGGCGGCCTGGCGATTCTGGTGATCATGCGCGCCCTCGGCGAGATGGCCGTGCATAACCCGGTCGCGGGTTCCTTCAGCCGTTACGCGCAAGACTACCTGGGCCCGCTGGCGGGCTTCCTCACGGGCTGGAACTACTGGTTCCTGTGGCTGGTGACCTGCGTCGCGGAAATCACCGCGGTGGCGGTGTACATGGGCATCTGGTTCCCCGACGTGCCGCGCTGGATCTGGGCCCTGGCGGCCCTGGTGAGCATGGGCTCGATCAACCTGATCGCGGTCAAGGCCTTCGGTGAGTTCGAGTTCTGGTTCGCCCTGATCAAGATCGTCACCATCATCGCCATGGTCATCGGCGGCGTCGGCATCATCGCCTTCGGTTTCGGCAATGACGGCGTGGCGCTGGGCATCTCCAATCTGTGGACCCATGGCGGTTTCATGCCCAACGGCATGACCGGCGTGCTGATGTCCCTGCAGATGGTGATGTTCGCCTACCTGGGCGTAGAGATGATCGGCCTCACCGCCGGTGAAGCGAAGAACCCGCAGAAGACCATTCCCAACGCCATCGGCTCGGTGTTCTGGCGCATCCTGCTGTTCTATGTGGGCGCGCTGTTCGTGATCCTGTCGATCTACCCCTGGAACGAAATCGGCACCCAGGGCAGCCCGTTCGTGATGACCTTCGAGCGCCTGGGCATCAAGACCGCCGCCGGCATCATCAACTTCGTGGTGATCACCGCCGCGCTGTCGTCCTGCAACGGTGGCATCTTCAGCACCGGGCGCATGCTCTACAGCCTGGCGCAGAACGGCCAGGCCCCGGCCGGTTTCGCCAAGACCTCGAACAACGGCGTACCGCGTCGCGCGCTGCTGCTGTCGATCTTCGCCTTGCTGCTGGGCGTGCTGCTGAACTACCTGGTGCCGGAGAAGGTGTTCGTCTGGGTAACATCCATCGCCACCTTCGGCGCGATCTGGACCTGGGTGATGATCCTCCTGGCCCAGCTCAAGTTCCGCAAAGGCCTGAGCGCCTCGGAACGCGCCGGCCTGAAATACCGCATGTGGCTGTACCCGGTCAGTTCCTACCTGGCCCTGGCGTTCCTGGTGCTGGTGGTGGGGCTGATGGCCTACTTCCCGGACACCCGCGTGGCGCTGTATGTGGGCCCGGCGTTCCTGGTGCTGCTGACGGTGCTGTTCTACCTGTTCAAGCTGCAACCGAACAATGCCCAACAGGGCGCGGTGCGTTCGGTGTCGTAACCACTGCAGGCGATAAAACAAAAAGCCCCGGTCAGTGACCGGGGCTTTTTTATGCGGGCGATCTTTCTGCGGTTCCAGGTTTTAGTGTTGCAACCCCCCGTTCACCGCAGCCCGATCGCCGGTGCGCGGTCAGCCCCCCAACAGCCCCGTGGTGTCCGCGTCGAACGCCGCTTTCGCTTGCTGGGCGGCGGGCGCCAGCAGGGCCAGCAACGCGGCCTCGCTGTACAGCTTGGTGCTCGCCAGGCGCTTGGGCGTCGGTTCGATCGGGATCAGCACGTCTTCATCGCTGGCGTGCAGCCAGATCGCCACCACCTGCAGCGCCGAGACGAACAACACTCGCAGTTCAAAGGTTCGGCCTTTGAGGTGCGGCGCCTTTTCCGCCAGGTTCAGCGCATTGACCGTGGCCGACGCCATGGCGCCGTGGTTCAGGGACGAGAACTCGACCTGGCCAGCGACTTCTGCCAGTTGAGCGTCGGCAATCGACCCCCCGTCGCTGAACACCAGGTAATGCCAGTCCCCCAGCGCGGCCTGTTGCAGGCCTTTGCCTTGGGCCAGGTCTTCCAGGCTCAGCGAGTAGCCACGGTAGGGCTCGGACAGGCTCACTTTGCTGGCCGTGGCCTGGGCGATCTGGCGGTTGACGCCGAAGCCTTTGCTCTGCAGGGCGGCCTGGAGAGCCGGGCGCAGTACCTGAGCGCCGTTGGCGGGTGCCTTGGGATAAGTCAGTTGCATGCTGCCCTCCTTAGTTTTTCCGGGTGAAGTAAGTGTGGGTCCAGTTGCCGCCGCCGTTGTACGAGCGGGGGAAGCTGTTCAGGGCACGGGTCGAATAACCGTAGATGGAGTCCGCAATCAGCAGGTAGCTGCCGTTGGTGCCATAGATCGCCAGAAAGTGCGCGCCGCCGCCAAACCAGGCACAGCGCAGGCCAACGGGGCGCCCCATGTTGATCTGGTTGTCGATGGCCGACAGTTGGATCGAACCCTGGCTCATGCCACCAAAGCTGCGGGTGGTTTGCAGGGCCGAGTCCAGGTAGCCGTACACGTTGCACGGCCCCGGCTGGTTGCAGCAGGAATTGCGGCCCAGTTCCGTGTTGGCGACCCCGCATTGAGTCCAGGAACCGGTGCGGTAATAGTTGCCGACCGAGGCCGACAGCGCGGCCCAGCACCAGTTGGTCTGGGTTTGCTGCTGAATGCTGAAGTTGAGGCTGGCGGCCAGGGCGGCGTGTTCCGCGCGGTCGTCGACTTCGCTCAGTCCGGCATTGAGCAGGGTGCCGACCAGGCACTGTGGCAGTGCCTCGGCAGGACCTGTACGGGTGAATGGTGTGTCTTCAAGGGTTAACATTTTCATCCTCCATGAGTGAAAACAAGCGTCCAGCTTGTGTCGTTGTTGCGTGCTGCGATAAAGCGTTTTTCGAAAGCCCGTGACCGGCTTGTAGGGTTCACCATCCTCGATGGCCTGCTCTGGTCGGGCTCAGGGATAACCTTAGTTGCAGTATGCATTTGTGCAAATAAAATTATGCATTAATGCAAATCGTTGGCGGCAAGCCGTCTGCTATGGATGGCCTGGGAGGAGGGCTTGCACGACAACGGCCCATGCGGGCCGGCTTGGATGCCGCACGTCTGAAAGACCACGGGATCAGCAATTTCGCCGATCGATGGGCATAAAAACCTGCCATACAAGTTGAGCAACGTTCCAACGCGGGAGTGTCACCCATGAGACTCTTATGGAAGGGAATCTCCAGATACACGGTGATCGGCATCGCCAACACCTTTATCCACTGGCTGGTGTTCTTCTTGCTGAGCCTGGTGGTGGGCCTCAGCCAGGCGCTCAGCAACCTGGCGGCCTTTTGCGTCGCGGCGTCGTTTTCTTTCTATATGAATGCGCGTTTCACCTTCGCCGCCAGGAGGTCGGTCGGCGGCTATCTGCTGTTTCTGGGCGGCATGGGCGCGCTGAGCCTGGGCGTCGGGCATGCCGGGGATCTGTGGCGGCTGCCCGGCTTGCTGACGGTGCTGGTGTTTTCCGCCCTGAGCCTGGTGGCGGGGTTTCTGTTCGCCAAGTACCTGGTGTTTCGCGAGTGTGAGCCATGAAGATCTCGCTGATCGTTCCGGTCTTCAATGAAGAGCAAGCCATCGGCCTGTTTTACCAGGCGGTGCGTCGCGAGTTGCGCTTCGAGCAGGGCGAAGTCGAGATCGTGTTTATCAACGACGGCAGTTCCGACCGCACGGCCGAGGAGGTCAAGGCCCTGGCGCAGGTGGACGAACAGGTGCTGCTGATCAACTTCTCGCGCAATTTCGGCAAGGAGCCGGCGTTGTTCGCCGGGCTGGAACACGCCAGCGGCGACGCAGTGATTCCCATGGACGTCGACCTGCAGGACCCGATCAGCGTCATCCCGCGGCTGATCGAGGAATGGCAGAAGGGCGCCGATGTGGTCCTCGCCAAACGCCGCGGGCGCGCCGCCGACAGTTACCTGAGGCGCTGCAGCGCGGCGCTGTTCTACCACCTGCTGAACCGTATCGCCTACACCCGGATCGAGGAAAACGTCGGTGACTTCCGGCTCATGGATCGCAAGGTGGTCGATGTGATTCGCACCCTGCCCGAGCATCAGCTGTTCATGAAGGGCGTGCTGTCGTGGGCCGGCTTCACCACGGTGGTGGTGGAGTACGAGCGCGCCGGGCGGGTGGCGGGCAACAGCAAGTTCAATGGCTGGAAGCTGTGGAACCTGGCGCTGGAAGGCATCACGTCGTTCAGCACCGTACCGTTGCGGTTGTGGACCTACGTCGGTGGCGGCATCTCGATTTTCGCCGTGCTCTACGCGGTGTACATGGTCCTGGACAAGATTTTCTTCGGCAACAGCGTGCCCGGCTACCCTTCGTTGATGACCGCCATTCTGTTTCTCGGCGGTGTGCAGTTGATCGGCATCGGCATCCTTGGCGAGTACGTCGGCCGTATCTATATCGAAGCCAAGCATCGGCCGCGTTATGTGATCAAGGACGTCATCGGCGGCAAAGACCGCCTGGGGCTCTAGCATGGGCAGAATGGGCAGCTTGTTCAGTGGGGAACTCGGGCGCCGCCAGGTCTGGCTGTTTTTTCTGTTCGCCACCTTGTTGTATGTGCTGCCGCTGATCCTCGCGGACTTTCCCTATATCGATGACAACTGGCGTTCGTTGTCGGCCGGTACCGCCTGGACGGAGCAGGGGCGGCTGTTTGCCGAGCTGTTCTACAACGCCCTGACCTTCAGCGGCGCTGCGCCGAACATCTTTCCCTTGCCGCTGTTGATCGCCACGGTCGCCATGGCCGCGGCACTGAGCAGCTTGACCTTCCATTACTACCCGCAGCCGACGGCAGCCTGCTGCCTGGTGCTGTTACCGCTCTGGTACAACCCCTTCTTTCTGCAGAATCTGTCGTATCAATACGACGGCCCGGCCATGGCCTTGAGCCTGGTGGCGGTGATCTACGCCATCACCTATCGCAACCCGTACCGCGTGCTGCAGTGGCTGGTGCCGGCCTTGCTGGTCGCGCTGGCCATCGGGCTGTATCAGATCAGCATCAATGTGTTCCTGGGCCTGTGCTGCCTGGAGGTGATCCGCGGCGCCAATGACAAGACTGCCTGGCCGCGCTGGTGGGAAATGATCGGCTGGAAGATCGCCCAGGCAGCCCTGGGCTGGATGATCTATTGCATCACCGCCTATCCCTTCATGGAGCAGACCCGCACCTTGCTGCTGAACTGGTCGGCGCAGCCCTTGCTGCAACTGCAGGTCAACATCGGTCGGGTGCTGGAAAAAGTCGTGCTGCTGTTTCACGGCGGGTTCGCCTGGGTGTTCGCCGTGCTGGCGCTGTGCGCCCTCGCCGGTTGCGTGCGGTTGGGACTGAACCTGTTCAAGCGGCCGGACAGCGGCCTGAAAAAGCTCGTGATGGCCCTGGTCTGCCTGCTGACATTGCTGCTGGTGGTCGTGCTGGTGTCGGGGATCGCGCTGTTTTTCCGCGACTTCAATGAAGGCGCCCGAACCTTGATGGGCTTCGCGCTGCTGTTGGTGTTGCTGTTCTATCTGAGCCACCTGGCGTTGGCGACACTCCATGAGCGCTTGTCGCTGCTGCTGATAGTGCCGCTGCTGGCGATGCTGTCGCTGTCGTTCGCCTATGGCCGGGTGCTGACGGTGCAGAAAACCCTGGTGGCCAGCGCACTGTGGAGCCTTGAACGCGACATCACCAGCCACCAGCAGTTGCGCGAGGCCAAGCGCATCTATATGTCGGTGACCTATTCCGATCACTGGCTGCTGGCGGCCGCAGGCTCGTTCAAGCAGATGCCGGTGCTGCACTACCTGCTGAACATCGACTTCTTCATGCTGGCGGAGAACCTGCCCAAGGTGGGCATTACCAACGTGGTCGCGGAAAGGGGGCGGCGCAATGCGACCCTGGTCGGTTACCAGGGCTATCCACCGCTGGTGGACAGCCGCTACTACCGGATCTACCTGCTGGGGGACTACGGTTTTATCGTCATGAAGGAGCCGGCGCCGATCAAGACGCTGCACTGGTGAGGGCCGGCGGTCCGGCTAGACATCGATGATCACCAGGGTGCCGTGGCTACCGGGCAGCACCGCATGAACCAGCCCGGCTTCGACCAGGTACATCTGGCCCGCGTTCACCCTCACCTCACTGCCGGCAATGCCCAGGCGCAGGCAGCCATGGGTCACCAGCAGGGCTTCGTTGTAGTCGTGGCTTTCTTCGGCGTGGGCCTGTTGGTCCATGCGCAGCACCTTGATGCGCGCCGGCCCGACCTGGCCCACCACGGAGGACTTCCAGCTAGCGGGCAACTGGCTGGACAGCGAATCGAATGACAGCAATGGCATGTGGAACTCCCAAAAGTCAGTGGTGCAGCGGTCTGCTTTCGGTGGTCCGGTCAAGCATCGTGGGGGCGTTTTTTCAGAATTCGTCCATCAGCAGCACACGGCATTCCTTGGCCTGGAAGGCGTTGATCTGCGGCACCAGGCGGGTGAAGTGCTCGGTCTGGCAATGGGCCTTGAGCGCTGCGCGGTCTGGCCATTGCTCGATAAAGATGAAGTGCCCCGGGTCTTGCTGGTCGACGAACAGGTCGTAGGCGATGCAGTCCGGCTCCTGGCGGGTCTTCTCCACCAGTTCGGCGTACCAGGGGCGCACGGTGTCGAGGTGTTCGGGTTTGATGAAGTCTTCGGCGATGACTTTGAGCACGGATTTGCGTCCTTTGCCTATCGATGAATAACGCCCCCACCGCAAGGGCGGGGCGTCGGGAGTGGCTGGTCAGGCCGCGGCTTCGTTGTTCGGCTCGAAGCTGTCGGCGCGCGCCAGTTGCCACATGCGCGAATAGAACTCGCCGGTGACCGCGCCGGTGAGCAGTTCGCCGGGCTTGAGGAACACATGCAACTGCGAGAACAGCTTGATCTCGGTGGCCGACATGCGTCGCACCAGGTGCCTGGCTTCCAGTTGCGACGGGTGTTGCAGGCCTGCGGCGGCGAGCATTTCCGCCAGGGCCTTGAGGGTGTTGCGGTGGAAGCTGAACACCCGTTGCGCCTTGTCCGGCACCACCAGCGCCCGCTGGCGCAGGTTGTCCTGGGTGGCGACGCCAGTCGGGCATTTGTTGGTGTGGCAGCTTTGCGACTGGATGCAACCGATGGCGAACATGAAGCCACGCGCCGAGTTGGCCCAGTCGGCGCCGATGGCCAGCACGCTGGCGATGTCGAAGGCGCTGACGATCTTGCCGCTGGCGCCGAGCTTGATCTTGTCGCGCAGGTTCAGGCCCACCAGGGTGTTGTGCACGAACAGCAGGCCTTCGCGCATCGGCGCGCCGATGTGGTCGGTGAATTCCACCGGTGCCGCGCCGGTGCCGCCTTCCTTGCCGTCGACCACGATGAAGTCGGGGAGGATGCCGGTTTCCAGCATGGCCTTGGCGATGCCCATGAACTCCCACGGGTGGCCGAGGCAGAACTTGAAGCCCACGGGCTTGCCGCCGGACAGCTCACGCAGCTGCTGGATGAAATGCATCATTTCGATCGGCGTGGAAAAGGCGCTGTGGCTCGATGGCGAGATGCAGTCCTCGCCCATGCGCACGCCACGGGTGTCGGCGATTTCCTGGGTCACCTTGTGCTTGGGCAGGATGCCGCCGTGGCCGGGCTTGGCGCCCTGGCTCACCTTGATTTCGATCATCCGCACCTGCGGGTTCTGCGCCTGCTGGGCAAAACGCTCCGGGTCGAAATGGCCGTCGCTGGTACGGCAACCGAAGTAGCCGCTACCCAGTTCCCAGGTCAGGTCGCCACCGTTTTCCCGGTGATAAGGGCTGATGCTGCCTTCGCCGGTGTCATGGGCGAAGTTGCCGAGCTTGGCGCCCTGGTTGAGGGCGCGGATGGCGTTGGCGCTGAGGGAGCCGAAGCTCATGGCCGAGATGTTGAACACCGAGGCCGAGTAGGGTTGCTTGCACTGCGGGCCGCCGACCGTGACGCGGAAGGTGCTCGGGTCGCTCAGGGGCGCCGGGCGCATGGAGTGGCCGATGAATTCGAAACCCGACTGGTAGACGTCGATCAGGGTGCCGAACGGCTTGTCGGCGCTTTCGTTCTTGGCCCGGGAATAGACCAGCGAGCGCTGGGCCCGGGAGAAGGGCAGGGCCTCGCTGTCGGACTCCAGCAGGTACTGGCGGATTTCCGGGCGGATGCCTTCCACCAGGTAGCGGATATTGCCCAGGATCGGGTAGTTGCGGCGCACCGCGTGGGGGCTTTGCAGCAGGTCGAAAATGCCCAGCAGGCTGAGCAGGGCGGTTACCAGGGTGATTGGCCAGAGCCAGTCATGTTCGAGAAAGGGCAAGCTGGCGAGGGTGAAAATCACGCAGGCAGCAAAGAAGGCGTAGCGGCTCAGGAGGGACAGGCTCATACGGTTTCCTTGGTTCGGACTCTATAGATTTCGTTTTTGGGTACTCATTCTTCTTGTGTGGCCAACGATCTTGTTGTTGTAGAGAGCGGCCGTGGCGCAGCAGGTGTGCGTACACCACAGCTTCAGGCATCAGGCATTCTGCGCCTGGAGAAAAATCGAAAACAGCTCGGACTGGGACTTGATGCCCAGCTTGCCGTAGATGTGTTTCTTATGGACTTTCACGGTTTCGGCAGAGATTTGCAGCTTACGAGCGATCTCCTTGCTGGAGCAACCGCTGAGCATCAGGTGCCCGACCTCCAGCTCACGGGCGGTCAATTGCGTGCCCTTGAGCCGTTGCAGCGAATCTTCCAGACGATTGCGCCAGTTGCCGCCTGGGTTCGGCGTGCCGGCGTCCGGTTGTTCCAGCGGCTCATGGGCCAGGCGCTGGCGTAGCAGGCTGACCACCCAGGGCTGGATCAACGACAGCAGGGCGAGTTGCTGCGGAGTGAAGCGCTGCCGGGCACCCAAGGACAGGCACAGGGTGCGTTCGCCGTCGAGCTGGCAATTGAAGTGGACCTCGTCGGCCACCAGGTTCAGGCGAAAGTAGCGCTGGTAGTACTCGGTGCGCTCGAAGTCCTCAGGCGCCACTTCGGCCAGGTGATAGAGGCCGGTCCCCGGCTGTTCGCGGCTGGCGAGGTAGAAGGGGTCGAGCAGGTACAGGCCGTTGAGGTAGTCCTGGAACAACTGGTCGGGGCTGCCGTCCGCCCCCGGGCATTCGGCGAACACCCGCGGCGCCTGTTCATTGCTGAAAAGCAGCGCGACCCAGCTGTCGAAGCCCAGGTACTGCTCCAGCTGGCGCACCAGCAGAGTCCAGAAGTTCGGCCGGTCGAGGGCGTCGATCAGTTGGCCGACGCTGCGGTGCCAGGCGATGTCTTCCAGCGAGAGGGTCATGGATTCTGCCTTTTTCGGAGTGCCCCGACGCCCGATCAGCGGCCGGTTGCTGTTGCGCATACTGGCGCCGGGGCTCGCCGTGGGCAAGCGTGAACGCCTGATGCCAGGCGTTGCCGAGGGGCGATAGACGATTGACGGCTTTCCTTATTGCAACTGGTTCTCGTTTCCATGGCTGAATAATGTTACTGTATAACGCATTGCAACCTTAGCTATCCCCTGGAGACTCCCATGAAAGCCAATATCCATCCCGCCTACCGCACCGTGCTGTTCCACGATACCGCCGCGGACGTGTACTTCCTGATCGGTTCCACCGTGGACACCGACCGCACCCAGCGCCACAGCGATGGCAACACGTACCCCTATGTCGCCCTCGACGTCTCCAGCGCCTCGCACCCGGTCTACACCGGCCAGCAGCGCAAGACCCAGTCCGAAGGGCGGATCGCCGGCTTCAACAAGCGTTTCGCTTCTTTCGGCTCGTCCGGCAAGACCGGCAACGCTTGAGGGATCTTGTGGTTTTTATCGCGAGCAAGCTTGCTCCTACAGGGCACGTGTAATCTTCTGTAGGAGCGAGCTTGCTCGCGATGGCCGCACCAGGGTCTTGTTCAACCCCGCTTAATCCCTGCCGAGCAGGCTCTCGGATGAATGGCATTAAAATGCCACTACGGTTCTGCCAAGAACTTCTACGCTTGAGTCAAAGGACAAGGACAGCTGCTGCCACCGACAAGGAGTATGTGCACCGACGTTGGCCCGAGGTGTTGCCATGGGTGAGCCAAGCGTTGCCAATTCCCCGCGCCTGTCCGGCGTATTGCTGGTCGATGAACAACCTGGCGTGCTTGAGCGCCTGCGTCATCTGCTGCGCCATGAACCCTATGCCCTGCACCTGGCCACCAGCGGCGCCGAAGCGTTGCAGATCATGGCCCGCGAGCCGATCGACCTGCTGCTGAGCAGCGCCCGTCTACCGCAAATGGACGGGGTGACGCTGCTGGCCCGGGTTCACCAGGATTACCCCCATACCACGCGCATCCTGCTCACCGGCGAGTCCGACCTGGCGCTGATCGTCAAGGCGATCAACGAGGGCCAGGTCTATCGCTACCTGAGCAAGCCGTGGAGCGACGAGGAGATGCTCCTGACGCTGCGCCAATCCTTGGCCCATCAACATTCCGAGCGTGAGCGGCTGCGTCTGGAGGAACTGATCCACGAGCAGAACAGCGAACTCAAGACCCTCAACGCGGCCCTGGAAAAACGCGTTGAGGCGCGTACCGCCGAGCTGCAGCAGACCGCCGACATGCTCGACCTGGCCTATGAAGAGCTCAAGCACAGTTATGCCACCAGCACCGAGCTGTTTTCCCTGCTGGTCAATCAGCGCCTGCCGCCTTCCCGGCAGACCAACCGGCAGATCATCGAACTGGTGCGGGCCTACTGCAAAGTGCATGGGGTCGACGAAGGTGGCAGCCGCGACCTGGGCATGGCGGCGGCGCTGTACAACATTGGCAAGCTGGGCTGGAGCGACAGCATGATGATCGCCCCGGCGGACCTGCTGCATCATCCGGAGCGCGAGCGTTATCGCGATTATCCGAAGCAGAGCGAGTCGCTGCTGATGACCCTGGAACCGATGCAGGATGCGGCGCGGCTGATTCTGCACCACCAGGAACACTGGGACGGCAGCGGTTTTCCCGACCACCTCAAGGGCGAGGCGATTCCCTTCGGTTCGCGCCTGCTGAAACTGGCGGTGGACTTCATCGAGTTGCAGCGCGGCCTGATCCTGGAGCGCCACATGAACAGCGACGAGGCGCTGGTGTACATCCGCAAATACGCCGGGCGCCTGTACGACCCGCAGCTGGTGGAAGACTTCATCCAGGTCTGCGCGGTGTACCTGCGCGACGTGACCCTGGGCGATCCGTCGGTCAAGGTCCTGGGTTCGCGCGAGTTGCAGGAGGGCATGGTGCTGGCGCGCAACCTCAATGCCGACAACGGCATGCTGCTGCTCAACGCCGGCAAGGTGCTGAACGGGCCGTTGCTGGACAAGCTGATTGCCTACGAAGCCATGGAGGGCGCGCGCTACAGCATCTTCGTCAAGTTGCCCGAGGAGCCAGGTGTATTGAAAAAACAGGCGCCGACTGTGTCGTGACGACGCCTCGCCAGTCATGGGATCCTTGCCGCCTTCGCGTACCCGATCCAGGTTTTTCATGACTCTTTCAAGCGCTACATCCCCCATTATCCGTATCGCCGCGGCCCTGTTGATCGGCCCCGACGGCCGTACCCTGCTGGTGCGCAAGCGCGGCACCCAGGCCTTCATGCAGCCGGGCGGCAAGATCGAGCCGAGCGAGTTGCCGGCCCAGGCCCTGGCCCGTGAGCTGGAAGAAGAACTCGGGCTGCGTATCGACCCGGCCGACGCACGTTACCTGGGACGGTTTTCCGCCCCGGCGGCCAACGAGCCGGGTTTTGTGGTCGAGGCCGAATTGTTCCGCCTCGATCTGGACACCAACGAGGTACAGCCCGCGGCGGAAATCGAGGAGGTCTGCTGGGTCGATCCGCAGGTTGCCGACGAGCTCACCTTGGCCCCATTGACACGCGACCTGATCTTGCCGTTTTATCGCGCCTCGCAACTGGCCTCGGCCTGATTTTTCAAGGACAAAGGATTGCCCATCATGATTCCCCTTCACGACATGTTGATCTTCATCGCCGCAGCGCTGCTGATGGTGCTGACTCCTGGCCCCAACATGATCTATCTGATCTCCCGCTCGATCTGCCAGGGCCGCCGGGCGGGCGTGACCTCGCTGGTCGGCGTGGTGGCCGGTTTCTTCGTCCACCTGTTCGCCGCGGCGATCGGCCTGACCGCGGTCTTCATGGCGGTGCCGGTGGCCTATGAAGTGCTCAAGTGGGTCGGCGCCCTGTACCTGATGTGGCTGGCCTGGCAGGCCCTGAAGCCGGGCGCGCGTTCGCCGTTCGAGGCGCAGCAGCTGCCGCCGGACTCGTCGCGCAAGCTGATCCTGATGGGCTTTCTCACCAGCGCCCTGAACCCGAAGATCGCGGTGTTCTACCTCTCGGTCTTTCCCCAGTTCATCAGCCCGGAACACGGTTCGGTGTTCACCCAGAGCATCATCCTCGGCCTGACCCAGATCAGCGTGAGCTTCAGTGTCAACCTGCTGATCGCGTTGTTTGCTTCGGGAATCGCCGCCTGGTTCGTGCACAACCCGCTGTGGCTGGCGACCCAACGTTATTTCATGGGCTTCGTGCTGGCCGGGCTGGCGGTGCGTCTGCTGCTGGAACAACGCCAGACAGCTTGATCCTTTCATTCACCCGCGAGCCCGGGGGCCTCGACCAACCATGTCCATCCAGCGCCTCGATGCCAGTCATGCCACCGCCTACCGCGCGTTGATGCTCGAGGCCTACGAGCATCACCCGCAGGCCTTTACTTCCAGCGTCGCCGAACGGGCGGCGATGCCCCTGAGTTGGTGGGAGTCGCGGCTGAGCAGCCCGCTGGACCTGTTGCTGGGGGCCTTCGAGGATGGCGAGCTGGTGGGCATCGTCGGGCTGGCGTTCGAGGTCCGGGAAAAAGCCCGGCACAAGGCCACGCTGTTCGGCCTGTATGTGGCGCAGCCTTATCGCCACAGCGGCCTGGGCTACCGGCTGGTCCAGGCGCTGCTGCAGGAGGCGCGGCAACGCCCCGGGGTACGGCTGGTGCAACTGACGGTCACCGCTGGCAACGAAGCCGCCCTGGTGCTGTACCAGCGCTGCGGTTTCGTCCAGTTCGGCCTGGAGCCGCTGGCGGTGCGGGTGGGCGTCGAATATTTCGACAAGCTTCACCTGTGGCGTGAGGTCATCTCCCCCCTCTGAAGATCCCCGCTCCTACAGGCCGACGCCGCTTTTCAACGCACCGCGCTGACCCCGTCCAGGGTCGAGAACGAGGTGTCCTTGGCGGTCAGCAGGAAGTCGCGCATATAGGGCGCATCCAGCATGTCGGCGCGGATCGCCGCGTACAGCGTGGCGAACAGGCCTTTTTCCCCCAGGCGCTTGGCCTTCACATAACCCCGTGAGCTGTATTCATGCAGCGCCCAGTGGGGCATGCCGCATACGCCCCGGCCGCTGGCCACCAGTTGCATCATCATCACCGTCAGTTCCGAGGTGCGGACCTGGGCCGGCTCGATGTCGGCCGGTTCCAGGAAGCGGGTGAAGATATCCAGGCGGTCGCGCTCCACCGGGTAGGTGATCAGGGTTTCGCTGAGCAGGTCTTCCGGAACTATGTAGGGCTTGCTGGCCAGGCGGTGCTGGTTGGCCACCGCGAGCATGGCTTCGTAGGTGAACAGCGGCACGTAGGTGATGCCCGCCAGTTCCACCGGGTCGGAGGTCACCACCAGGTCCAGGTCGCCGCGGGCCAGGGCCGGCAGCGGGGCGAAGGAGAAACCCGAGGCCAAATCCAGCTCGACTTCCGGCCAGGCGTCGCGGAACTGGTCGATGGTCGGCATCAGCCACTGGAAGCAGCTGTGGCATTCGATGGCCATGTGCAGGCGCCCGGCGGTGCCGCCGGCGAGGCGGGAAATGTCCCGCTCGGCGGCGCGCAGCAACGGCAGGGTGGCGTCCGCCAGTTGCAGCAGGCGCAGGCCGGCGCTGGTGAAACGCACCGGCTTGGTCTTGCGCACGAACAGCGGCATGCCCATGCGCTCTTCCAGTTCCTTGAACTGGTGGGACAGGGCGGACTGGGTCAGGTGCAGGCGTTCGGCGGCTTCGACCAGGCTGTCGGCTTCGCGCAGGGCGTGCAGGGTCTTCAGGTGACGGATTTCGAGCACCAGGGTCTCCATGAATAAATTTTGTGATCAACACGAAAAGGTTGAGTTTGTCTCATGTTGGCTTGGCTGTCGACAATAGCGCCATCTTTTACAGGGAGGAACCCACCCATGGCCTTGGCCCACACCCTTGGTTTTCCGCGCATCGGCGCCGACCGCGAATTGAAAAAAGCCCTCGAATCCTACTGGAAGGGCGACCTCGACCGGCAGGCGCTGCAAGACGTCGGACGCCAGCTGCGGGCCAGGCACTGGCAGCTGCAAAAGGACGCCGGCATCGACCTGCTGCCGGTGGGCGACTTCGCCTGGTACGACCAGGTGCTGACTCAATCGCTGGCCTTTGGCGTGGTTCCCGAGCGCTTCGACAGCAGCAAGGACGCCCAGGGCCGGCCGACCCTCGACACCCTGTTCGCCATGGCCCGCGGTGCCTCGGCTGGCTGCTGTGGCGGCGAGCACGCCAAGACCCAGTACGCCCAGGAACTGACCAAGTGGTTCGACACCAACTACCACTATCTGGTCCCGGAATTCAGCGCCGATCAGTCGTTCAAGCTGAGCTGGGAGCAACTGTTCGACGAGGTCGACGAAGCCCACGCCCTGGGCCACCGGGTCAAGCCGGTGATCATCGGTCCGTTGACCTACCTGTGGCTGGGCAAGGCCAAGGGCAACGACTTCAACAAGCTCGAGCTGCTGGAGCGCCTGCTGCCGGTCTACGGCGAAATCCTCAACCGCCTCAAGGCCCAGGGCGTGGAGTGGGTGCAGATCGACGAACCTATCCTGACCCTCGACCTGCCGCAGGAATGGAAGGGCGCCTTCGAGCGGGCTTACCACATCCTCCAGTACTCGCCGCTGAAAAAACTGGTGGCCACTTACTTCAGCGGCCTGCAGGACAACCTCGGGCTGGCCGTCGGCCTGCCGGTGGACGGCCTGCACATCGACGCCGTGCGGGCGCCGGAACAACTGACCCAGGTGCTCGACCGCCTGCCGACCTACAAGATTCTTTCCGTGGGCCTGGTCAACGGTCGCAACGTCTGGCGTTGCGAGCTGGAGCAGGCACTGCAGCAGCTGCAAGCGGCGCAGGAGCGTTTTGGCGACAACCTGTGGGTCAGCAGTTCCTGCTCCCTGCTGCACAGCCCGGTGGACCTGTCCCGGGAAGATCAGCTGGATGCCGAGCTGAAAAGCTGGCTGGCCTTCGCCGTGCAGAAATGCGGCGAGATCTCGGTGCTGCGTGATGCCCTGAACCATCCCCAGGCCCCGGCGGTGCAAGCGGCCCTGGCCGAAAGCCGCCAGGTGCAGGCCAGCCGAGCGCGGTCGCCGCGGATCCACAAGGCCGAGGTCCAGGCGCGGCTCAAGGCGGTCAGCGCCGCCGACAGCCAGCGTCATTCGCCCTTTGCCCAACGCATCGCCCAGCAGCACGCCCGCCTGAAGCTGCCGGTGTTCCCGACCACCACCATCGGTTCGTTCCCGCAGACCGCATCGATCCGCCTGGCCCGTCAGACGTTCAAGCAGGGCAAGCTGTCGAACAACGACTACACCGACGCCATGCGCTGCGAAATCCGCCATGCGGTGCAGGTCCAGGAGCGTCTGGGGCTGGACGTGCTGGTCCACGGCGAAGCCGAGCGCAATGACATGGTCGAGTACTTCGCCGAGCAACTGGACGGCTACCTGTTCACCCGTTTCGGCTGGGTCCAGAGCTACGGTTCGCGCTGTGTGAAACCGGCGGTGATCTACGGTGACCTGAGCCGCCCGCAGGCCATGACGGTGGACTGGATCAGCTACGCCCAGAGCCTGACCGACAAGGTGATGAAGGGCATGCTCACCGGGCCTGTGACCATGCTGATGTGGTCTTTCCCCCGCGAGGATGTGTCCCGTGAAGTGCAGGCCCGGCAACTGGCGCTGGCCCTGCGCGATGAGGTGGTGGACCTGGAAAAGGCCGGGATCAAGATCGTGCAGATCGACGAAGCGGCGTTCCGCGAAGGCCTGCCGCTGCGCCGGGCGGACTGGCAGGCGTACCTGGACTGGGCGGTGGAAGCCTTCCGCCTGACCGCCTCGGGGGTGCGCGACGAAACCCAGATCCACACCCACATGTGCTACAGCGAGTTCAACGACGTGATCCAGGCCATCGCGGCCATGGATGCCGACGTGATCACCATCGAGACGTCGCGTTCGGACATGGAGTTGCTGGAGGCTTTCGAAGCCTTCGACTACCCGAACGACATCGGCCCGGGGGTGTATGACATCCATTCGCCGCGGGTGCCGGACACCGCCGAGATGGTCAAGCTGATGAGCAAGGCGGTCCGGCGCATCCCCGCCGAGCGCCTGTGGGTCAACCCGGACTGTGGCCTGAAGACCCGCGCCTGGCCGGAAACCGAAGCCGCCCTGGTCAACATGGTCGCCGCCGCCCGCCAGTTGCGTAACCAGCAGGCCTGATCCCACTGACGCCTGCCTCTGTAGGAGCGCAGCTTGCGCGCGATGAGTCCACAGGCGCCGCGCTGCTTCAGGAACACCGCGTCATTGTTCACGACCATCGCGAGCAAGCTTCGCTCCTACAGTGGGCCGCGGCACGAGGCTGCGATAAGGACCGAAGGGCCTTCAGCGAACTTAAGATCGCTACGCCCCTTCGGGCCGATCGCAGCCTGCGGCAGCGGCTACAGGTTTTATGACCGCTGGGCAATCTTCATCAAACTGTCACGTAACTGTGGCAGCGCGCTCGATCAAAGTTCATCAGACTCGCGCTCTACTGGGCTTCTGCGTTTCGGTGTTTCTTCATGTGGGCAAGATTTTTTTCAACGACTATTTTCCTGGCCGCGCTGCTGTTCGGCCTGCCGTCTCAGGCGGCGTCTCGATGCGATGTCAACGTACCGACCCAAAGGGTCGAACTGGAGCAGGTGAGCCTGGCCTACCAGAGCATCGGCCGTGCCTCCGATCCGGCCCTGTTGCTGGTGATGGGCCTGGGCGGGCAGTTGATCCACTGGCCGGACGAAGTGGTCGTTGCCCTGTGCCAGCAGGGGTTCCGGGTGATCCGTTACGACAACCGCGATGTCGGCCTGTCCACCTGGCGCCAGGCGCCGGCCAGCGCCAACCTGACGTTCGAGGTGCTGCGCTACAAGCTCGGCCTGCCGGTGGCCGCGCCCTACAGCCTGACCGATATGGCCGATGACGCCCTGGGCCTGATGAATGCCCTGCAGGTCGAGCAGTTCCATGTCCTGGGCGCGAGCATGGGCGGGATGATCGCCCAGCACCTGGCGGCCATGGCGCCGCAACGGGTCGAGAGCCTGACCCTGATCATGACCAGCTCCGGCGCCGAAGGCCTGCCGGCGCCCAATTCGGCGCTGGTGCAACTGTTGTCGCGGCGCAGTGCGCCGAACCGTGAGGTGGCGCTGGAGCAACAGGCCGACCTGCTGGCCGCCCTCGGCAGCCCGCAGGTCACTGACGATCGCCAGGCGCTGCTGCACCAGGCGGCGCTGTCCTATGACCGTGCCTTCAATCCGGAAGGGGTGAAGCGCCAGATCATGGCGATCCTTGCCGAACCGAGCCGGGTGGCCCTGCTCAACCAGCTGCGGGTGCCGACCCTGGTGGTGCATGGCACCGCCGATCCGCTGCTGCCGGTGATGCACGGCGTACACCTGGCCGCGCATATCCAGGGCAGCCAGCTGAAGCTGATCCCGGGCCTGGCCCATCGTTTCCAGGAAGCCTTCAAGGCGCCGTTGCTGGCGGCGGTGCTGCCCTACCTGCAACGCCATCGCGAAGATACCTCGCACTGGGCGCAGATCGATCCGCTGCCCGCGCCGAACCTCCTCTGACCTGGCTTCTGTAGGAGCCAGGCTTGCCGGCGATGCAGGCAACGCGGTGTGTCTGGAGTGCCGCTATCGCGAGCAAGCTTCGCTCCTACAAGTCCGTGGCGGCCTGGCTTCTGTAGGAGCCAGGCTTGCCGGCGATGCAGGCAATGCGGTGTGTCTGATGTAGCGCTTTCGCGGGCGATCGAGCCTCGACCGGTTGCTCCTAAAGGGGACGTGCGTGCATCAGCGGACGATCTTGTCGACCTGGATCCCGAGTTTCTTCAGGCGGTACCAGAAGCTGCGTTCGGAAATGCCGATCAGCTGCGCGGCGGCGGCCTGCACGCCGTTGCTCTGTTGCAGGGCGGCGAGGATGTAGGCCTTCTCCACTTCGGCCAGGGCGGCGTCCAGGTCGCTGGGCACGCTGAGGCTGTCGCCGGGCAGGGGGCTGGCCCCGGCGTTCAGCGGTGGTGAAGTAAACAGATAACCCGGCAGGTCGCTTTCCTCGATCACCGCGCCTGAAGCGACGATGGTCGCGCGTTCGACGCAGTTCTGCAGTTCGCGGATATTGCCCGGCCAGGCATAGTTGGCCATGGCCTGCAGGGCCTGCGGGCTGAAGCCGGTGATGCGCTTGCCGGCAGTGGCGCCCAGGGTGTGAGCGAAATGCCGGGCCAGGGGCGCGATATCCTCGACCCGCTCGCGCAGGGCGGGCAGGGGGATCGGGAAGACATTGAGGCGGTAATACAGGTCTTCGCGAAACTCCTTGTTGGCCACCGCCTCCAGCAGGTTCTTGTTGGTGGCGGCGATCACCCGCACATCGACCTTGCGCTCGCGCGGGTCGCCCACCGGTTCGATCACCCGCTCCTGCAAGGCGCGCAGGATCTTCGCTTGCAGGGCCAGCGGCATGTCGCCGACCTCATCGAGAAACAGCGTGCCCTTGTCCGCCTGCTGAAAACGCCCGACCCGGTCCGCCACGGCGCCGGTGAAGGCGCCCTTGCGATGGCCGAACATTTCGCTTTCCAGCAGGCCTTCGGGGATCGCCGCGCAGTTGACCGCGACAAAGGGTTTGTTGGCGCGGTTGCCGTGCTGGTGGATGGCCCGGGCGACCATCTCCTTGCCGGTGCCGCTTTCGCCGGTCAGCAGGATGGTGGCGTTGCTTTCGCGCACCGAGTCCACCGCTTGCAGGACCTGGCGGAAAGTCGGGCTGTCGCCCACCAGGCTGTCGAACTGCCGGTGCTCGTCGAGCTCGGCGCGCATGCGCTGGTTGTCTTTGAGGATGTCGCGAAACTGCAGGGCTTTGCTGACGGTGATGTCCAGCTCGTCGATGTCGAAGGGCTTGGCGATGTAGTCGTAGGCGCCGTTGCGCATCGACTGCACGGCGTTTTTCACCGTGCTGTAGGCGGTCATGACAATCACCGGGATCTGCGGGTAGCGCTGCTTGATCTCGGCCAGCAGCTGCGGGCCGTCCATGCCGGGCATGCGCCAGTCGCTGATCACCAGGTCGATCTCTTCCTGCTCCAGCACCTTGAGCGCATGCAGGCCGTTGCCGGCGGTGAACACCTGGATACCGTCCTGGCTCAGCGCCGAGGACAGCAGGTCGCAGAGTTTGGGCTCGTCGTCGACCACCAGCAGGTTATGCGTCATGGCTGGGCCTTTTGCTCATCTTCATCATCTTCCTCGTCATCACCTTTGGCCGGAATGTACAGGCTGAAGGTGGCGCCGGCATCTATTTCGCTGCTGCATTCGATGTGCCCGTCATGGTTTTCCATGATCGAGAACACCTTGGCCAGGCCCAGCCCGGTGCCCGAGGCCTTGGTGGTGACGAAGGGGGTGAAGATGCGTTCGAGCATGTCCGGCTCGATGCCCTGGCCGGTGTCGGTGACCCGCAGGATGGTGTGCTCGGCGTCCTGGGCGATGCCCAGGGTCAGGCGGCCGCCCGCGGGCATGGCGTCGATGGCGTTGAGGATCAGGTTCAGGCAGGCCTGCTTGAGCTGGCGCGCGTCGGCGTACAGGGTCGCGCCCGGCGCCTGGTCGTCGATCTGCGCATCGATCTTGTGGCTGGCCAGTTCCGGCTCGCAGAAGCCGATCAGTTCCTCCACCAGCGGCCGCGCCAGCAGGGTCGAGCGGATCGGCGCGCTGGGTTTGGCGAAATCGAGGAAGTCGGTGATCAGATCGTTGATCCGGCTGACTTCGCTGATCACGTATTCCAGGTGGCGCTTGTCGCCTTCGGGCAGGTTCGCCCGGCGGTGCAGCAGTTGGGTGGCGGTCTTGATGATGCCCAGGGGATTGCGGATTTCATGGGCCAGGCCCATGGCCACTTCGCCCAGGGCGTGGAGGCGGTCGCGGCGGCGCAACTGGGCTTCCAGGTGCTGCAGTTCGCCCAGGCGTTCGCTCATGTGGTTGAAGGTGCTGCTCAGCTCCGCCAGCTCGTCGCCGCCAATCACCGGCACTCGTTGTCGGTAGTCACCGGCGATCACCGCCCGGACCCCCTTGGACAGGCCGCGCAGGGGCATGGTCAGGCGTTGCGAGACCAGCCAGCCGACCGCCAGCGACGCCGCCGAACTGAGCAGGAAGATCAAGATGAACAGGTTGCTCTGGTTGACCAGCCCCACCAGGCTGCTGTGGCGCAGCAGGCCGCTGAAAATCACCCCCACCAGGTCGCCGTTGCTGTTGAAGATCGGTCGGTACAGGCCGCTGTAGCGGCTGGTGAACTGCTCCGTGGGCTGGCGGGTTTCGCGCAGAATGCTCTCGATGCTCTCCGGCACCCGGCTGGGGTGGTCCTCGAAACGCTGGGTGGCGAAGATCTCGGCGAAATCGTTGGCCTTGGCCAGGTACAGGCGCAGGTCGAGGGAATGCACATCGGCCACGCTGGTGAGGAAACTGGCGTCCAGGTAGGTGGCGATCAGCAGTTGGTAATCGTTGCCGTCGAGAGTGGTCTGGAAGGTCGAGACCACCGCGCCGGTGGCCACGCCGCCGATCTGCAGGGTCTGCAGCACCGCGTTGGGGGCCAGGCTGATCTGCCCGACGATATCGTCGGCGGCGGTGCTGAACACCACCTGATGGTCGCGCTTGCGGATCAGCGCCACCACATCGATGCCCATGGAGTCGGCGATGTCGGCGGTGAGCTTGTCGTGCTTGGCCGCGTTGCGGTCGGTGGGCGGCTTGGCATAACGCAGGAACAGTTGGGCGATGCGCGCGTTGTCGCGCAGGGTCTCGGTGATTTCGTCCTCGACGATCTTGGTCGATTCCTGCAGCCAGATGCGCACGTTGCTGTCGAAGATCTGCGACAGGGTGGTGGCCGCCAGCTCGGCGGCGATCATCGTGGGGATCACGCTGACCATCCAGAACGCCAGCACCAGCTTGCGCTGCAGGCTCCAGCGGGAGATGGCGAAAGGGCGAGGGGGGCGGCGGTCTTTTCTGGTCATGAACTTTCGCTTAGTGCAGCGGCCATGGCGGGGTCGGAGCGATCCGGCCGGAGAACATATTTCAGCCCTTTGAGCAGGGTGTCGAGCAGCGGGTTGCGATGCTGGAAGAACAGGTTGTTGCCGGTGAAGCTACAGCCCAGGCGCAGCTTGCTGGCATAACCGGCTTGGCCACATTCGTACAGCGCGATCCGGTGCTGGATACAGTAGTCGACATTGGCCATCCAGCTGCGGAAATACAGGTTGTGCTCACGACTGATCTCCAGGTCGTGGGCGAAGAATTTGTCGATCAGCCGGTGTTCGTCAAGCAGCACCAGGTTGAAGGCCACCAGTTGTTGGTCGACCCAATACAGCACGCAGGCGGCCCGTTCCCCCAACTGCTGGAGGATACCGGTGAAGTAGGGCGCGGGTAAGCGTTCGAATTGCAGGTCGCTGCGCTGCAGGGTGGCTTCATACAGGCGCATGATCTCGGGCAGGACGTCGTCGATGTTGCGCCGCCATTCGATCCGCGGCCCGGGCGCGCGCAACTTGCGGCGCAGGTCCTTGCGCGTGGATTTGCCCAGGGTGCCGAGGTAGGCATCCAGCGAGCCGAAGGGCACCGGTAGCAGGGCGCTGGGCAGGCTGGGCATGGCTTGCAGGCCGAATGCCTGGCAGCTGGCGGCCCATTGCCGGTCCTGGCTGGCGGCGTCCTTGACCGCCAGCAGGCCGATGCCCTGGGCGTCGGCGTCGCGCCGGGCCAGGTGCAGCAGTTGCTCCAGCAGGGCCTGGCGGCGCACCGCGGGGATATGGCTGGCGGTGCCGGCATGGCACTGTTCGGCCACCGGCGAACCGATGGCATACAGCGGCAGTTGCAGCAGCCCCGGCCACCAGCGTTGCAGGCGTTCGCTCAGGCGCTTGGCCGGGCCCGAGACGGTGGTGTCCAGGCGGTAGCGGGTGATGAAGGCCGGGGCGGCGGCTACCAGCGCCCCGTCTTCGAATACCGCCAGGTAGCGCCAGGTGAAGTCCTCGATGCCGGCGTTCTGTACCGCCAGGTAATAGTCCCAATCCTCCAGTGCACCGGGAAAACAGTCGTTCCAGGCGCTGGGGTCGATGGCCTGGATGCTCGAAAAGACTTGGCTGGTGATCACGTGCGGTCCTTGAATCAGGCGAACTGGCGCAGGTCTGCGTACACCGCGGGCCGTGGGCCCGCCTGACGTTCGATGAAGTCCGCGCTCAACTCCACCACCCGGCGGTACTGCAGGTCGACGGTGATCATGTGGTAGCAGTTGTCGAGCAGCACCTTGACCACCGGGCCGCCGAGCTTGCGTTCGACATAGTCGGCGTTCCAGCGGCTGGTGATGTCGTCCTCGATGGAGTGCAGCACCAGGGCCGGGGTGGTGATCGACGGCATGCGTTTTTTCACCACCGCGTTCATCCGGTGCAGCTCGCGCACAGTCACCCCTTCCATGGTCAGCAGGCCGGCACTGCTGCTTTCGCCAGCCTTCATCTGCCGCTCGACCACCGCCCGCAGGCGCTCGTTCTTGATGCCGTACGGCGGCTTCTCCTCGAAGCTGCAGATGTGCACGCCGAACGGAATCTTCATCAGCAGCGGGGTGAGGAACGCCAGCTTGTTGATGCTCCAGCCGTCGTACTTGAGGGTGGTCGAATACATCAGCAGGCCGCTGACCTGCCCCGGGTGTTCCGAGGCCAGGTACATGGACATGACGGCGCCCATCGACAGGCCGCCGACGAACACCTGCCGGTGGCGCTGGCGGATGCCGACGAAGGTCCGGCGCACGCCCTCGTACCAGTCCTGCCAGCCGGTGGCTTGCAGGTCGGCGTTGTTGCCGCAATGCCCGGCCAGGGTCGGCACGTACACCGTGCACCCGGCCTTGGCCAGGCCGGCGGCCACCCGACGCAGTTCCGTCGGGGTGCCGGTGAGGCCGTGGATCAACAACACCGCGACCTCGCCATTGCCGAGGACGAACCCGGCATCGCCTTCGCCCAGGTCGATGCCTTCGCCCAGATCGATCTGTGCTGTCATCGCTTCATGGCCCGGTCCAGCAGACGGTCGAGCAGGGCGATGCCGAGGTCGATCTCCGCGTAGCTGATTTCCAGCGAGGGGGCCAGGGTGATGACGTTCTTGTAGTAGCCGCCCACATCGAGAATCAGCCCCAGGCGCTGGCCATTGATTTCGATGTCGCCCTTCATGCCTTCCTCGACCATGTAGTCCAGGGTCGCCTTGTCCGGGGTGAAACCGTCGGTGGTGCAGATCTCGCAGCGCAGCGCCAGGCCCAGGCCGTCGACATCGCCGATGATCGGGTAGCGTTTCTGCAGGTCCTGCAGGCCGGCCAGGAAGTATTTGCCCTTCTCCATGACCATCGCGCCGTAGTCGGTCTCGCTGGTCATCTTGAACATTTCCAGGCCCACGGCAGTGCCCAACGGGTTGGAGGCGAAGGTGGAGTGGGTCGAACCCGGCGGGAACACCTTGGGGTTGATCAGCTCTTCGCGGGCCCAGATGCCGCCCAGGGGGTTGAGGCCGTTGGTCAGGGCCTTGCCGAAGACGATCACGTCCGGCTTGACGTCGAAGTGCTCGATCGACCACAGCTTGCCGGTGCGGTAGAAGCCCATCTGGATCTCGTCGACCACCATCAGGATGCCGTGCTGGTCGAGCACATGCTTGAGCTCGCTGTAGAAGTTCATCGGCGGGATCACGTAGCCGCCGGTGCCCTGGATCGGCTCGACGTAGAAGGCGGCGTATTCGCTCTGGCCGACTTTCGGGTCCCACACGCCGTTGTATTCAGTCTCGAACAGCCGGGCGAACTGCTGCACGCAGTGGCTGCCGTACTCTTCCTTGGTCATGCCCTTGGGGCCGCGGAAGTGGTAAGGGAAGGGAATGAAGTTGGCGCGCTCGCCGAAGTGGCCGTAGCGGCGACGGTAGCGGTAGCTGGAGGTGATCGACGAAGCGCCGAGGGTGCGGCCGTGGTAGCCGCCTTCGAAGGCGAACATCAGGCTTTTGCCATTGGTGGCGTTGCGCACGACTTTCAGCGAGTCCTCGATGGACTGCGAGCCGCCGACGTTGAAGTGCACGCGGCCGTCGAGGCCGAACTTCTTCTTGGCATCCACCGCGATCATTTCCGAGAGCTCGATCTTGCCCTTGTGCAGGTACTGGCTGGCGATCTGCGGCAGGGTGTCGATCTGTTGCTTGAGGGCATTGTTCAGGCGCGGGTTGGCATAACCGAAGTTCACCGCCGAGTACCACATCTGCAGGTCGAGGTAGGCCTGGTCGCTGGTGTCCCAGACGTAGGAGCCTTCGCAGCGGCTGAAGATCCGTGGTGGTTCGATGTAGTGGACGGTGTCGCCGTAGGAGCAGTACTTGGCTTCTTTTTCCAGAAGTACCTGGTCTTCTGCGGTAGCGATACGAATGTCAGACATGATGGAAGAGTTCCTGAGTGTGTACGGAATGTTCGGTGGTGTTGTCGAGGGCGAAGGCATTGGCGTTGGCCGCTTCGTTGGGCAACAGGGCCAGCAGTGCCGGCAGTTCGGCGAAGGAATCGAACGTCGCGTGGGGGATAGCGTTGCGTTGGCAGTACTCGGCCAGGCGACCCTTGGCGAACACGAAGTCGGCGCTGGAGGCCACGCACATGTCGGACTGGCCGTCGCCGATCACCAGCACCCGCTTGCCCTTGGGCGTGGATTTGCATTTGCAGTTGCCGGACGCGGCGCGGCAGGCGTCGCTGGAGTGCGGGAAGTCGATGCGCCAGCTGTGCTGGTCGACCTGGCGCAGGCGGTTGGCGAGGATCGGCAGCAGGCTCACGTAGTGGCGCGCGAGGATCCGCGCGATGCCTTGCTCGATGCCGTCGCTGACCACTTCCAGGGAAGCGCCCAGGCCGATCACGTGATCGACGAAGTCGGGGAAGTCGGGATCGATCTCGACGCTGTCGAAGTAGGCGAGCAGCTCGGCGGGCGAGGCCTTGACCAGCGCCAGTTGGCGGCTGAGGCATTCCCGGGAGCCGATATGGCCATCCAGCCATTGTTGCTCGATGTCTTCCCAGCTCGGGTCGGCGAAGCGTTGGAGGACGTTGTCGATCACGTCGGTGCGGGTGATGGTCCCGTCGAAGTCACACACGATATGCCAGTGCATCATCTGCAGTTACCTGTTGGAGAGGAGCGCACTTTGCGCATGCCAGGTACTGGAGCAGGGACTGTGCCAAGTGGCTTGGGCCCAGGCGGGCCGGGCTCTGCGCGGGAAAAAGGCATTGGAAGGGGTGGTTGGAGCTACAAATTTTGTAGCTCGCTACAAACAACATCAGTGCTTGCAGGGAGGGGGCGGGGTGGTGATTGATGCGCGCATCTTCACTCCAGGAAACCCGCGCCATGTTCAGCTTCACACGCTCCGCCCTGTTTGCCGTCCTGCTCATCCTGGGGGCCACCAGCGGGGCTTTCGCCGAGGACGGGGGCCAGGATGGATTGAGCGGCTCGCTGGGCCTGGGCATCGGTTACCAGCCCCATGACCCCAGCGGCAGCCGGCATGACACTGTGCCCTTGCCCTATGTCGATCTGGAGTGGGGCGATGTCAGCCTCGACACTGACGACGGCCTGACCTGGGATGCCTTCAAGGGCAATGGTTTTAGCGCCGGGCCCTATATCAACTATTTGCCGGGACGCAACGCCAACGGCTCGCTGCGCGGCCTGCGGGACGTGCCGAACATGGCCGATGTCGGCGGCTACATCCAGTACGCGCCGGACGACTTCTGGCGCCTGTTCGCCTCCCTCGGCAGCGCGGTGGCCGCGGGCGAGGGGCAGGGTGGGCTGCTGGGCAAGATCGGTGGCGAAATCGGTTATCCCCTGGGCCTGGGGATCATCGGCAGCAACAACCTCACCGCGCATTTCGCCGACGCCCGGCAGACCCAGACCTTCTTTGGCGTCAGCGACGCCGAGGCCCAGGCGACGGGCATCGGCCGCTACAGCGCCGGCGGCGGTTTGCAGAACCTGACCCTGACCCAGAACCTGCAGGTGCCCCTGGGCGGTAACTGGTCGTGGATGACCAGCGCCAGCTGGATTCACCTGACGGGTTCGGCGGCCGACAGCACCCTGGTGCGCGAGCGCGGCGAAGTGAATCAGGGCCAGGTCCAGACCGCCCTCAGCTACCAGTTCTGAGACCCGCCAAGGCCTTATCGCCGGGCTTGCGGGGCGATGGCGTTCTCCAGGCCGTCATCGCGGGCAAGCCTCGCTCCTACAAAAAAGCGGGGCTGAATACCTTTGCCGACGTGCGCTGTTTCTATAGGAGCGAGGCTTGCCCGCGATCAAGGCGCCGCGGAGTGCCTGTAGGACCGCGTTATCGTTCATCTCGAGCAAGCTTCGCTCCTGCAGTGGAGGAATTGGTCCACCCTTTGCACTGGCAGCCATGAACCCACTTTTCAGGAAGTTCTTCATGGCTCGTCCCGCTTATCGCCTGCTCGCCCATTCGCTGTGGGACATCGTCCCGATCCTGATGGCCCTGGTGCATTTTTCCTTCGTGCTTTGGCTGGTGCTGGCCTTTCACAGCCTGTCTTGGTGGGTGATCCTGCCAGCGGCGCTGTTGTATGCGGTCAGCCTGTCGTGGAGCATCAACAGCATTTCCCACAACCAGATCCACAACGCCTATTTCAGCCTGCCGTGGCTGAACCGCGCCTTCGACCTGCTGCTGTCGGTGACCATCGGTTTTTCCCAGACCCTGTACCGCGATATCCATAATCGCCATCACCGTGGCAACTCGGATCGGCCCGGGGCGGACGGCACCACGGTCGACCCGCTGTCGATCTACCTGCATGGCCGCAATGGCCAGCCGGACAATGTCTGGGCCTACACCTTCCTGAGTTTTTTCCGCGACGATCCCAAGGCCATCTACCAGGAAATGCAGCGCAAGCGCCCGGCGGACGCGCGTTGGGTCAAGGTGGAAGTAGGCATGACGGTGCTGGCCTATGTGGCGCTGGCGCTATACGACTGGCATGCGCTGCTGGTGCTGTTGCCGTTCTGGTACCTGGGACAGTCACTGTCCTCGCTCAACGGCTACTACGAGCACCTGGGCGGCAACCCGGACCTGCCGATCGCCTGGGGCGTGAGTTCCTACAGCCGGCTCTACAACCTGATCTGGATGAACAACGGCTACCACGCCGAACACCACTACCGGCCGAAGATGCACTGGACCCGGGTCAAGGCCTTCCACCGCGAGATCCGCGAACAGCAGCAGGCGGCGGGGGTGAAGGTGATCCCGCTGGCCCATGGCCTGGGCTTTCTGCTGAAACACCCGAAGCGCTGACACCCGCGTAGCTGTAGCCGCTGCCGCAGGCTGCGATAAGGCCCGGAGGGCCTTCAGAGGCCCTCAAGAGCAGCACCTCCTTTGGGGTCGTTCGCAGCCTTCGGCAGCGGCTACAAAAGTCCTTCAGGCTTCTTCGCCTTCGGCCAGCAGGGCGATCCCGCCGATGATCACGAAGACCCCGACCCAGTGCAGCAGGCTGATCTGCTCGCCCAGGCCCAGCCAGGAGCCGAGCAACACCACCACGAACACCAGCGAACTCAGGGGGAAGGCCAGGGACAGGCTGCTGCGTCGCAGGATCAGCATCCACACGAAGAACGCGCCGATGTAGCAGGCGATCGCCAGCAGCACCCCCGGGTTGACCGCCACCGCGGCCAGCCATTGCAGGTTGAAATCCATCTGGCCCAGTTGATCGCCGCCGACCTTGGTGGCGATCTGGCCGGCGCTTTCGAAGCCGATCAGCAGGGCCCAGAGCACCAGGGTGCCGAGGCGGCCGTGGAGCCAGCCGTGAGTCTGTGCAGTCATAGCATCTTTCCTTGTGAATCGTTGAGGGGGCTCAGGTGCTGGCGACGTACACCAGCATTACACCGAGGGTGATCACCAGGGTGCCCAGCCAGCGTCGGCGGCTGACGTTCTCGCCGAGAACCAGCTTGCCGGCCAGGACCACGCCGCAATAGGCCAGGGCCGCCGCCGGGAACAGTAGGCTCAGCGGCGCGCGGGACAGGGCTTCGAGCCAGACGAAAAACTCGATCACATAGGCGCCGATGCCGCACCACAAGAGCGGTGCGTTGAACACCTGGCCCCAGAAGGCATTCAGGCGAAAACCGCCTTCCAGCTCCGGCAGGCGGTCCAGGCCGAGCTTGAAACAGAGCTGGCCGATCACGTCCAGGACGATGGAAAAGGCCACCAGCAAGATAACGGTCAGGGTCACGGGAACAGCTCCTCGAACAGCGCCATCAGGGCTTCGTTGGTGGTCGCATTGCGCTGCAGGTCGGCTTCGCTCCAGCGTTCGGCCGGTGGCTGGTCGGAGTGTGCTTCCCAGCGCTTGAAGGCGTTGCTGAAGGCCGGCGCGGCGAACTCGCCACAGACGTCGATACCGAGGATGCGCTTGCGCGCCGCGAGGCTGCGCAGGGCCAGCAGCAGGTGGCTCAGGCGCATGCCGCCCTGGTCCCAGTTGGTGGCGGCGTCGGCGCTGGCCAGCACGTCCTTGTCTATGGTGATCCAGATCGCCTGGGTCGGCAGGCTGTCGATCATCTGCTCGAGGAAGGCGGGCCAATCGAGCCCGGCCAGGTTGCGCCAGTGCAGGTGGTTTTCCTGTTGCTGGTGCCCGGCGCCGTCGCCGACCCGGCCCCAGACCTTGGAGGGCACGTGCTGCCAGGGAAACAGCTGCAACCTGCCGTGGCGCAATGCCTTGAGGTTGCCGCCGCGCAGCTGTGGGTTGTGCAGGTCGTCGCTGCACGGCCCGAGGGTGACGATGCGCTGGATCTGCGGCAGCTGCAGGGCCCGGTTGACCCAGGAACCGCAGTGCCGGCGCGGCGCGAAGCGTACCCAGTCGGGGTGGTTGTCGAAGTGGATCAAGCTGACCGGCTGTTGCAGGTCGGCGAGGAAGGCCGGGGTCAGGTGGTGGTAGTCACCGGAGCCGACAAAGAAGATTTCCGGCTGCGGGCCGCTGTGGGCGGGCCTTTGCCGCAGGCGCTCGGTGAAGTGGCGGTAGGTGCGTTCGGTGGACCAGAGCCGCAGTTTCGGGCCCAGGTCCAGCAGGTCCAGGCGTCGCGCCTGGCCGCTGCGCAGCCGGCGCTGGACAGGCTCCTGGGCGGTCAGGCTGTGGTCGAGATCGAGAATGTTCAAAGCAGGATTTACCCATGGCAGCGCCCCTCGAAAAAGCTTGCGTCACAGGTCGCGGACGCAGGCAGAGTGGGCTTTACAGGGTAAATGCAAGGGACGGGCCAGGGCGCTGAACGCAACCTGTAGCCGCTGCCGAGCCCGCGAGGCTGCGATCGACCCCGCAGGGGGCGCAGAGATCTTGGGAACGCTGAAGGCCTTCGGCCTTATCGTCCGAACGCGGCCCAAGCCTTCGGCAGCGGCTACAGGGGCGGGGGAGTCAGGCGTGGACGCGGACCCAGACGCTGACCAGCACGGTGGCGGCCATCAGCCAGGCCACCGCGGCCACCGCGAGGGAGGCTTCCAGGCGCAGGCGGTCGACCATCACGTAGAGGGTCGCCAGGTACACGAAGTAGGGAATGATCGACCACATGCCGAAGACGATGGTGGTCTTCAGGTCGTCGATGGAGCGGCCCTTGCCAACGATGTAGTGGGCGATCAGGGCGAAGGTCGGAAACAGCGGCACCAGGCCGGCGATGTAATAGTTCCTGGTCTTGGCCAGGGCGGCGAGGATCACCACCACGGCGGCGCCCAGGCAGGCTTTCAGCAATAAATCCACGGTACTTCTCGCAGATGTTGGTTAGTGGCTCAGGCCGTATTTCTTGACCTTGTCGAACAGCGTGGTCTTGGCCATGCCCAGTTCCTGGCTGGCCTGGGTCAGGTTGCCGCCGCTGCGTTGCAGGGCGTCGTTGAGCAGGTTGCGCTCGAAGGCCTCGACCGCCTCGGCAAAGCCCAGGCCTTGCGCGGCGTTGCCGCTGGACTTCTTGAACGCCGGCAGGCCCAGGGCAAAACGTTCGGCGACGTTGCGCAGCTCGCGCACGTTGCCAGGCCAGTCGTGGCTCATCAGGTTCGACAGGGTCTGGTTGTCCAGCTCCGGCGCGGCGCGGTCGAAACGCAGGGACGATTGCTGCAGGAAGTGCTCGAACAGCTGCAGGATGTCCTCGCGACGTTCGCGCAACGGTGGCAGCTCCAGGGTCACCACGTTCAGGCGGTAATACAGGTCGCTGCGGAACTGGTTGGCGCGCCCCAGCTCATCGAGGTCGGACTTGGTCGCCGCGATCACCCGGCAATCCACCGCCACGCTCTGGTTCGAACCGAGGCGTTCCAGGGTGCGCTCCTGCAACACCCGCAGCAGTTTGATTTGCAGGTTCATCGGCATGCTTTCCACTTCGTCGAGGAACAGCGTGCCTTCGTGGGCGTGCTCGATCTTGCCGATGCGGCGCTTGCCGGCGCCGGTGAAGGCGTTGGCCTCGTGGCCGAAGATCTCGCTTTCGAACAGGTTTTCCGGCAGGCCGCCGCAGTTGAGGGCGACGAACTGGTGGGTGTGGCGGCGGCTGAAATCATGCAGGCAACGGGCGACCAGTTCCTTGCCGGTGCCGGTCTCGCCTTCGATCAATACGTTGGCCGAGGTGTCGGCGACGTTGGCGATCAGTTCCCGCAGGTGCTGCATGGCTGGCGAGCGGCCGATGATCCGTCCTTCGAGGGAGTCGCGCTCGGCCAGCTGGCGGCGCAGCGACGACACTTCCCGGGCCAGCCCGCGCTGCTCCAGGGCACGGCGGGCAACCTCCACCAGGCGCTCGGGGGAGAAGGGCTTTTCCATGAAGTCATAGGCGCCTTTCTGCATGGCGCCGACGGCCATGGAGATATCGCCGTGACCGGTGATCAGCACCACCGGCAGGCTGCGGTCGCGGGCCTTGAGGCGGGTCAGCAGCTCCAGGCCGTCGATGCCCGGCAGGCGGATATCGCTGATGACGATTCCGGCGAAGTTGTCGCTGACCCGCTCCAGGGCTTCTTCGGCGCTGCCGACGCCGACACAGGGAATGTCTTCCAGGGCCAGGGCCTGCTGGCAGCCGAGCAGGACATGGGGATCGTCTTCGACGATCAGGACGGTAAGGTCGTTGTTCATAGCGGCTCGGCTTGTGTAGGGCTGACCAGGGGCAGGCTGAGGACGAAGGCGGTACCGCCGTCGGCCGGGTGCTCGACGCCCAGGTTGCCACCCGTGGCGGCGGCCAGGCTGGCGGACAGGGTCAGGCCGAGGCCCAGGCCCTGTTCGCCGGGTTTGGTGGTGAAAAAGGGTTCGAACAGATGCTTGCGCGCTTCGGCGTCGATGCCGTGGCCGTTGTCACGCACCCGCAGGCGGTATTTGCCCTCGACGCTTTCGCCTTCCAGCCACAGCTCCGGCCGCGACTGGGCCTGCATGGCGTCCAGGGCGTTGCCGATCAGGTTGACCAGGATCTGCTCCAGGCGGGTCTGGTCGATCTTTACCTGGACCTCGCTGAAGTTGCGGTGCAATTGCAGCGGCAGGTTTTCCAGGCGCGCATTGAGCAGCAGCAGGGCGGCGTCCACGGCCTTGCCGAGGCTGGCTTCGCCCTGGTCCTCGCCACGACGGGCGAAGGAACGCAGGCTGGCGGTGATGCGGCCCATGCGGTCGATCAGTTCGTTGATGGTCTTGAGGTTGGTGCTTGCGGTGTCCAGGGCGCCGCGCTCGAGGAAACGCACGGTGTTGCCGGATAGGGTGCGCAGGGCGGCCAGCGGCTGATTCAGTTCATGGGCGATGCTGGTGGACATCTGGCCGATGGCGGCGAGCTTGCCGGCCTGGACCAGTTCGTCCTGGGCGCGGCGCAGGGTTTCCTCGGCCTGGCGGCGCTCGCGGATCTGGCCCTTGAGCCGTTCGTTGCTGGCACGCAGGTCGCTGGTGCGTTCGGCGATCCGCCGTTCCAGCTGGTTGTTGGCTTCCTGCAGGGCTTCGCGGGCGGCGAGGCGGGTGGCGATGACCTTGCGCCGCTCGTTCCAGGCAATCAGCAGGAAAGCCACCAGGGCGAAGGCCACGGCCACCAGGATGCCCTGGTTGATGGCTTCGCGGCGCAGGTCCTTGAGCGGGGTCAGCAGGGTGAAGTTCCAGGGCGTATCGCTCAGGGGCCGGGTCTGGGACAGGTAGCTGATTTCCTTGTCGTCGGACACCAGCTCGGTGTTGGCCGGGAAGGTCAGTTTCTCCACGCCTTCGGCCAGGCGTTCGCGGGCCAAGGGCTCCAGTTCGTTGAGGGTGAACCAGTAATATTGCAGGCTGCGCGCCAGGCGCTCCTTGGTGTCGTCGCTCAGCGGGCGTACCGACCTGAGCCGCCGGGCGGGGTCGCTGGAGAGGATGATGATGCCGTTCTCGTCGCTGACGAAGCCTTCCAGGCGGGCGCGTTGCCAGCGCTCTTCGAGGGCTTCCAGGCGCACCTTGACCACCGCCACGCCGATGATCTTGCCCTGTTCTTCCAGGCCGTGGGCCAGGTAGTAGCCGGGTTCGCCGTTGGTGCTGCCGATGCCGTAGAAGCGTCCGGGCTGGCCGCGCACGGCGTTCTGGAAATAGGCCCGGAACGACAGGTCTTCGCCCAGGTAGCTGTCGACGTCGCGCCAGTTGCTGGTGGCCAGCACGCGGCCGGTGGTGTCCATCACGTAAATGGCCCGACTGCGGCTGCGCCGGTTCAGGCCTTCGAGGTAATTGTTGACAGTCTGCCGGTGCTCCGGCGTCGGGTCATTGAGCAGCAGCGAAACGCTGGATTCGAGTTCCAGCAGGCTGGGCAGGTAGGTGTATTTGCTGATCTCGCTTTCGACCGCGCGGGCGTGCAGTTCCAGCTGGCGTTCGCCGTTCTCGCTGAGGCTGCGGATGCCGTAGTGCTCGCTGACCCAGAAGCCGACGTAGCCCAGGCCGATCATCAGCAGGATGACCAGGGGCGGCAGGAACAGGTGGCGGATCAGACGGGGTTTCACGGCGAGTGATGGCGGCGCGGCGCGATAGAGAGTGGGGTCGCATTTCATCACAGTGGTCCCGGGTGTACCAGTTGTCCGTCCATGGTGACGTCCCCGTGGTATTGCGAGCTGTAGCCGCTGCCGAAGGCTGCGATCGCCCACAAGGTGGGCGCCCGATCTTGAGATCGCTGAAGACCTTCGGCTTTATCGCAGCCTGCGGCAGCGGCTACAGGGATTGCATGGTTTTTAGTGCTGCAGGATTTTCTCGAGGAAATGCTGCGCACGCTCGGAGCGGGCGTTGATATCGCCGAAGAATTCCTCTTTCGGGCAGTCTTCGATGATTTTGCCTGCGTCCATGAAGATCACCCGGTCCGCGACCTTGCGGGCGAAGCCCATTTCGTGGGTCACGCACATCATGGTCATGCCTTCGTGAGCCAGCTGCACCATCACGTCCAGCACTTCGTTGACCATTTCCGGGTCGAGCGCCGAAGTCGGTTCGTCGAACAGCATGACGATTGGGTCCATCGCCAGCGCGCGGGCGATCGCCACACGCTGCTGCTGGCCGCCGGACAACTGGCCCGGGTGCTTGTGGGCGTGGGCGGCCAGGCCGACCCGGTCAAGCAGTTGCAGGCCTTTCTTGGTGGCCTCTTCCTTGCTGCGGCCCAGCACCTTGATCTGCGCGATGGTCAGGTTCTCGGTGATGGTCAGGTGCGGGAACAGCTCGAAGTGCTGGAACACCATGCCTACACGGGAGCGCAGTTTCGGCAGGTTGGTCTTCGGGTCGGCGATGGAGGTGCCGTCGACCACGATGTCACCTTTCTGGAAGGGTTCCAGGGCGTTGACGCACTTGATCAGGGTGGATTTGCCGGAGCCGGATGGTCCGCACACCACGATCACTTCGCCTTTCTTGACCTCGGTGCTGCAATCGGTCAGCACCTGGAAGTCCCCATACCACTTGTTGATGTTCTTGATAGAGATCATACGGCAAACCTTTTTTGCAGACGCTTGACCAGCACCGAGGCGGCAAAGCTGATTGTGAAGTACACCAGACCGGCAACGATCAGGAACTCATTGGAGCGGCCGATGATGTCGCCGCTGGAGCGCGAAGCATTGAGGAAGTCCACCAGGCCCACGGTGTACACCAGCGAGGTGTCCTGGAACAGGATGATGCTCTGCTGCAGCAGCAGCGGGGTCATCTTGCGGAACGCCTGGGGCAGGATGATCAGGCGCATCATCTGGCCATAGCTCATGCCCAGTGCCTGGGCAGCGCCCATCTGGCCCTTGGGAATCGACTGCACGCCGGCGCGGACGATTTCACAGAAGTACGCCGCTTCGAACATCATGAAGGCCACGATGCACGAGCCGAACGCACCGATCGGGGTGTCTTCGCCGGTGATCCAGCGCAGCACGAAGGGCACCGCCAGGTAGAACCAGGTGATCACCAGCAGCAGCGGGATGGAGCGGAAGTAGTTGACGTAGACGCCGGCGATGTTCGACAGCAACTTGCTGTGGGACAAGCGCATCAACGCCAGGATGGTGCCGAGGATGATCCCGCCGACGACGCCCAGGGCCATCAGCTTGAGGGTCATCAGCATGCCGTTCCACAGGCCGGGAATGGCCGGGACGACGCCAGTGAAATCGAATTCCATTATTTGCCCCCCACGGAGATCAGGCCGGGCACTGCGACTTTCTTCTCGACCATGCGCATCAGCAGCATCAGGCTCATGTTCAGGGTGAAGTAGATCAGCGTGGCCAGGGTGAAGGCTTCAAACAGGTTGGCCGAGAACTCGGCGGTCTGCTTGGTCTGCGCCAGCAACTCCATCAGGCCGATCAGCGAGGCCACGGAGGAGTTCTTGAAGACGTTGAGGAATTCCGAGGTAAGCGGCGGAATGATGATCCGGTAGGCCTGGGGCAGCAGCACGTTCCAGTAGATCTGCGGCAGCGAAAAGCCCATGGCGCGGGCCGCGGATTCCTGGCCGCGTGGCAGCGCCTGGATGCCGGTGCGCACTTGTTCGCAGACGCGGGCGGCGGTGAACAGGCCCAGGCACACGACGACGCTCAGGTAGGCCGAGGTGGTCGGGTTGAGGTCCTGCTTGTACCAGTCCTGCAGGTCTTGCGGCAGCAGGTCGGGTACCAGGAAGTACCAGATGAACAGCTGAACCAGCAGCGGTACGTTACGGAAGATCTCCACGTAGACGGTGGCGATGCCCGACACCAGGCGGTTCGGCACGGTACGCATGACGCCCAGTACCGAGCCCAGCAGCAGTGCGACGATCCAGGCCACCACGGCGATGGCGATGGTCCAGCCCAGGCCCGCGATGAACCAGTCGAGATAGGTCTCGCTGCCCACGCCGGTGGACTTGAAGAACACGCCCCAGTCCCAGTTGTAATTCATTAGGGTCTCCCCTCTGATCGATCGATGTACAAGCACCCGCTTGGGGAAATCCGTTCCCGCCTGGATGACGGCCAGGCACACGCGATCGGCTCGACAACCACCGGTTCGAGTGTTTCCAAAAAAAGCCAGCAGGTAGTGACAGGCTCCTGAAAGGGCCGGGCCCTTTCAGGAGACAAGGTTAGTCAGGAATCAGGACTTTTTATCGTCAGCCGCTTTGTCGGTCGGGTTGGCGATCAGGGCCTTGAGCTCGTCGCTCATCGGGAACATCAGGTTCAGGCCTTTTGGTGGAATCGGCGACTGGAACCATTTGTCGTAGATCTTGTTGATCTCGCCCGACTTGTAGGTCGCGATGATGGCGTCGTCCACGGCCTTCTTGAACGGTGCGTCGCCCTTGCGGACCATGCAGCCGTAGATTTCGTAGGATTGCGCGGTACCGGTCACGGCCCAGTCGGTCGGTTTGCGGGCCTTGGCCATTTCACCGGCCAGTAGCGCGTCGTCCATCATGAAGGCCACGGCGCGGCCGCCTTCGAGCATGTTGAAGGACTCGCCGTGGTCCTTGGCGGAGATCACGTTCATGCCCATCTGCTTGTCGGCGTTCATCGCCTTGAGGATGCGCTCGGACGTGGTGCCGGCGGTGGTCACGACGTTCTTGCCCTTCAGGTCGGCGAAGTCCTTGTAAGGCGAATCCTTCTTGGACAGCAGACGGGTGCCGATCTCGAAGATGCCGACGGAGAAGTCGACCTGCTGCTGACGCTCGACGTTGTTAGTGGTGGAACCGCACTCGACGTCCACGGTGCCGTTCTGCACCAGCGGGATACGGGTCTGCGAGGTAACCAGGTTGTATTTGACCTTGAGATCCGGCATGTCGAGGTCTTTCTTCAGGGCTTCGACGATTTTCAGCTGGATGTCGTGGGAGTAGCCGACTGGAACGCCGGATGCATCCGCGATGTAGGAGAACGGAATGGAAGCGTCGCGATGTCCGAGGGTGATGGTGCCGGAGTCTTTGATTTTCTTCAGCGTGCCGGTGAGTTCGGCGGCGACCACTGGAGTGCTAATCAGAGCAGCAGCAATGGCTGCGCCCAACAGATGGGGAACGATGCGCATCAATATTTCCTCGACATTTGTTTTTTTTATGAAGCCAGTTCGACGGCTCTTTTATACAGCGAATGCCTTGACGGCTCCTGATGTGTGTTGGCCCATCAGGCATTCGTCGGAGAGTGTAGAGCATGAGTCGTGCCAGGCCAGCTGATCCGTATCAAGACCTTGATTTAGAAGGCTATTAAATATTTATGGCGGATATTGTCGGCGGTCTTTATCCGGTTATCCGAATCGACCCGAAAGTCGCGTTCGGAAAACCGAATGCCCAGCAGGGCGGGCTCATTCCCCTGTAGGAGCGAGGCTTGCCCGCGAACCAGGCGCTGCGGTGTAGCTGTTGGATCGCGTTATGGTTCATCGCGGGCAAGCCTCGCTCCTACAAAAGCGGTAGGCATGAAAAAGCCCCCGGGCCATGTGGCGTGGGGGCTTCTTTATAGGAGGGGCGATCAGGCGGCTTCGATCTTCGCCCGGTTCTGTTCGACCTTCTGCAGGTAGTGCTGCAGTTTTTCCTGCTCGGCCGGAGTCGTGAACAGACCCAGCTTGCTGCGGCGCCACAGGATGTCCTGGGCATTGATCGCCCATTCTTCGCTGCACAGGTAATCGACTTCACGGGTGTACAGGCCGCCACCCAGGTGTTCGCCCAGGTCGCTCAGGCTGTGCACGCCTTCCAGCAGGCGCCAGGTACGGCTGCCGTAGCTGGTGGCCCAGCGGCGGGCGATTTCGCTGGGCACCCAGTCGAACTTCTGGCGAATCGCTTCGGCCAGTGCCTGTGGCGTGGTCATGTCTTCGCCGCCGGGCAGGGTCGAGTGCGCGGTCCAGCTCGGCTTGATGCCCTTGAAGAATGGCGTCAGCTGGGCCATGGCCGATTCGGCCAGCTTGCGGTAGGTGGTCAGCTTGCCGCCGAACACCGACAGCAGTGGCGCTTCGTCGGCATTGCCGGACAGCGCCAGGGTGTAGTCGCGGGTCACGGCCGACGGGTTGTCGGACTCGTCGTTGCACAGCGGGCGCACGCCGGAGTAGGTGTGCACGATGTCCTGGCGGCTCAGCTGTTTCTTGAAGTGGGCGTTGACCACTTTCAGGATGTAGTCGGTTTCGCCTTCGGTAATCGCCACCTTCGCCGGATCGCCGGTGTACTCGCGGTCGGTGGTGCCGATCAGGGTGAAGTGGTTCAGGTACGGAATGGTGAAGACGATGCGCTGGTCTTCGTTCTGCAGGATGTGCGCATGTTCGCCTTCGTACAGCTTCGGCACGATCAGGTGGCTGCCCTGGATCAGGCGGATGCCGTAAGGCGAATCCAGCTTCAGGTCGTCCTTGATGAACTTGGCGACCCATGGGCCGGCGGCGTTCACCAGGGCCTTGGCTTGAATCGAGAACAGGCTGCCGTCGGCGCGCTCCAGGTGCAGGTGCCACATGCCCTTGCTGCGGCGGGCGCTGATGCAACGGGTCTGGGTGCGCACATGGGCGCCTTTTTCCCGGGCGGCCATGGCGTTCAACACCACCAGGCGAGCATCGTCGACCCAGCAGTCGGAGTATTCGAAGCCTTTGGTGATCTCGGCTTTCAACGGGCTGTCGGGCCCGAACTTGAGGCTCTTGGAGCCGGCGAGTTTTTCCCGCTTGCCCAGGTGGTCATAAAGGAACAGGCCGGCACGGATCATCCACGCCGGGCGCAGGTGCGGGCGGTGCGGCAGGACGAAACGCATGGGCTTGACGATATGCGGGGCCTTGGCCAGCAGCACTTCGCGTTCGGCCAGGGCTTCGCGCACCAGACGGAATTCGTAATGTTCGAGGTAGCGCAGGCCACCGTGGATCAGCTTGCTGCTGGCCGAGGAGGTATGGCTGGCCAGGTCGTCTTTTTCGCAAAGGAACACGGACAGGCCACGCCCGGCGGCATCGGCGGCGATGCCGACACCATTGATCCCACCGCCGATCACGGCAATGTCATAAATCTCGGCGAGAGGGGGCGCGGGCAAGGTGGAAGTGGGCATCGGCTGGCCTCGTGTTCTTTTGATATTTGAAATCGAACATGAATGTTCATTTGCGAAAATGGTAGCGCAGAAACACGCCGACAGCCAGTGGACTTCGATTGAAAAAACTCATCGAAAGGCGGGCAAAGGAAAATTTACGAACATTGTCGGACGCAAGGCGTCCGCGGTTTGCGGGCGGGGGGGGATCTGTAGCCGCTGCCGAAGGCTGCTATCGCGCCCGAAGGGGGCGCAGGATCTCCAGTTCGCTGAAGGTCTTCGGCCTTATCGCCTGCGGCAGCGGCTACACGGGGAGGGGGTCAGACGACTTCCAGGCGAATCTTGTGCTGCTGCAGCAACTGGGTCAGCGCCGGAACCGGCTGCTGGTCGGTGACCAGGCAATCGATCAGGCTGATGGGGCCGAGGCGGATCATGGCATTGCGCCCGAACTTGCTGGAGTCGGCGGCCAGGATCACCTGGCGGGCATTGGCGATGATCGCCTGGGAAACCCGCACTTCCTGGTAGTCGAAGTCCAGCAGGCTGCCGTCTTCGTCGATGCCGCTGATGCCGACCAGGGCGAAGTCGACCTTGAACTGGTTGATGAAATCGACGCTGGCCTGGCCGACCACGCCGCCATCGCGACGCACATTGCCGCCGGTCAGCAGCACGTCGAAGTCGTCCTTGGCGCTGAGCATGGAGGCCACGTGCAGGTTGTTGGTGATGATCTTCAGGTGGCTGTGATTGAGCAGCGCCCGGGCAATGGATTCGGTGGTGGTACCGATGTTGATGAACAGCGAGGCGTGATCGGGGATCTGCGCGGCGATGGCTTCGCCGATGCGTTGTTTCTCATCGCGCATCTGATCGGCGCGCATCGCGTAGGCGGTGTTTTCGACACTGGAGTCGTAGGCTGCGCCGCCATGGTAGCGACGCAACAGGTTCACTTCCGCCAACTGGTTGATATCGCGGCGGATGGTTTGCGGTGTAACGACGAACAGCTGGGCCATCTCCTCGATGCTGACATAGCCGCGTTCGCGGACCAGCTCGAGGATTTGCTGCTGACGGGGAGGCAGATTCATGGGGCTTCCTTTGGGCTGCCATGCAAAATTTGCCCATGATGCCGCAGGAATCCGCTCCCGACCAGTTACAACCCGATACGAATCCGCGACTTGGCTTATTCAGCGCCTTCGTGCGGTTCCCAGTCGCGGGTGCGGCTGACGGCTTTTTTCCAGCCGGCGTAGAGCTTTTCTTTCTCGGTTTCGGCCAGTTGTGGTTCGAACTCACGCTCGATCACGGCCTTGCCGCGCAGCTCTTCCAGGCTGCCCCAGAAACCGCAGGCCAGGCCAGCCAGGTAGGCCGCGCCCAGGGCCGTGGTTTCGCGCATTTGCGGGCGCTCGACCTGGGTGCCGAGGATGTCGGCCTGGAACTGCATGAGGAAGTTGTTGGCTACCGCGCCGCCATCCACGCGCAGGGCCTTGAGGCGTTCGCCGGAGTCCTGTTGCATGGCGTCGAGGACGTCGCGGGTCTGGTAGGCGATCGATTCCAGCGCGGCGCGGATGATGTGGTCCACACGCACGCCGCGGGTCAGGCCGAACAGCGCGCCACGGGCGTAGGGGTCCCAGTACGGAGCGCCCAGGCCGGTGAAGGCCGGGACCAGGTACACGCCGTTGCTGTCCTTGACCTTGTTGGCGAAGTATTCGGTGTCGTGGGCGTCGTTGATGATCTTCAGCTCGTCACGCAGCCATTGCACGGTGGAGCCACCGTTGAACACCGCGCCTTCCAGGGCGTAAGCCACTTCGCCGCGAGGGCCGCAGGCGATGGTGGTGAGCATGCCGTGCTTGGACTTGACCGCCTTGTCGCCGGTGTTCATCAGCAGGAAGCAGCCGGTGCCATAGGTGTTCTTCGCCTGGCCCGGCTCGACGCACATCTGGCCGAACAGCGCAGCCTGCTGGTCGCCGGCGATGCCGCCGATGGCGATGCCGCTTTTGGTACGGCCGTAGATTTCCGAGGAGGACTTCACTTCCGGCAGCATTTCCCGCGGGATATCCAGTACTTCCAGCATCTTCGCATCCCACTCCAGGGTGTGGATGTTGAAGAGCATGGTGCGCGAGGCGTTGGTGTAGTCGGTGACGTGGGTCTTGCCGCCGGTGAATTTCCAGATCAGCCAGCTGTCGATGGTGCCGAACAGCAGTTCGCCGTTGCGCGCGCGTTCGCGGCTGCCTTCGACGTTGTCGAGGATCCACTTCAGTTTGGTGCCGGAGAAGTACGGGTCGGTGACCAGGCCGGTGGTGTCGCGGATGTACTCTTCCAGGCCGTCACGCTTGAGCTGCTGGCAGATCTCGGTGCTGCGGCGGCATTGCCAGACGATGGCGTTGTAGATCGGCCGGCCGGTGGTCTTGTCCCAGACCACGGTGGTTTCGCGCTGGTTGGTGATGCCGATGGCGGCTACCTGGTCGTGATGCAGGCCGGCTTGCGCCAGGGCCTCGACCATCACCGCGCTCTGGGTGGCGAAGATTTCCATCGGGTCGTGTTCGACCCAGCCGGCTTGCGGGTAATGCTGGACGAATTCGCGCTGGGCGGTGCACACGACGTTGGCGTCGCGATCGAAAATGATCGCGCGGGAGCTGGTCGTACCCTGATCGAGGGCAATGATGTAGTTCTTATTCTGAATGTCGGTCATGTCGATTGCCTTGGACAAAAATAAGGAAGTGGGCAAGAGGCGCAGGTCGGGGTTGGGCAGGACCTTGCGCCACCGGTTTCAAGAAGTTCTTACTTTGCCGTCAATGGCTTTTTCGGCATCCGTTGGAGCAGGGGCGACGGTTGGCAGGTGACGGGCAATCAGCCCGCGGTAAGCCACGGCACCGAGGCAGGCACCGACAATCGGCGCAAAGATCGGAACCAGGAAGTACGGAATATCGCGGCCGCCGGTGAAGGAAACCTCGCCCCAACCCATGAAGAATGTCATCAGTTTAGGGCCAAAATCCCGCGCCGGGTTCATCGCGAAACCGGTCAGCGGCCCCATGGCGCTGCCGATCACGGCAATCAGCAGGCCAATCAGCAGCGGCGCCATCGGGCCGCGTGGCAAGCCGTTGTTGTCGTCGGTCAGGGACATGATCACGCCCATCAGGATCGCGGTAATCACCACTTCGACCAGGAACGCCTGGGCGGTGGACAGCGCCGGGTTGGGAAAGGTGGAGAACACCGACGCCAGCTCGAGGCTGGCCTGGGAGCCGCGGACCATCTGGTGGGCTTGTTCGTAATCGAAGAACAGGTTGCTGTACAGCGTGTAGACCAGCAGCGCCGCGCAGAAGGCGCCGGCGATCTGGGAGAAGATGTAGAACGGCAGTTTGCGCTTCTCGAAGTCGGCAAAGATGCATAGCGCGATGCTGACCGCGGGGTTGAGGTGCGCGCCGGAAACACCGGCGGTGAGGTAGATCGCCATGCTCACGCCGATCCCCCAGATGATGCTGATTTCCCATAGGCCAAAGCTGGCACCCGCGACCTTGAGCGCGGCGACGCAACCGGTGCCGAAGAAGATCAACAAGGCTGTACCCAGGAATTCGGCCATGCACTGGCCGGAGAGCGACGGTTGTTGTAACGCAGTTGTCATGGAAAACCTCGGTTTTTGTTGTTGTCTGGCGCTGGCGTAAAGGGCGCCGAGCGCGATTTTCACCGTCGGCAGGATCCCCATCCTGGGCGCGGCTTACTGCTGGGTACGGCTGTTGGATCTAGCACATGATATTCGCAAACGAAAAAATATAGACAAGAAACATTACTGTCAAAGGTCGAAAGTGAACCACTGGTCATTTTATAACTATCAGTTGTGTGAATGATCTTGCGGGAAGCGCGTGGGTTTTGCGCAAAAGGCGCGGCCAGCCTGGTGCCGGCGGCTGCCTGGGCTGGGGGATGGGCCTTGGAATAGAGCCTTTTGCGGGCGGATATCCTAGAATCGCCGGTACTGTTTCTGTTGTTTTCCCTGCCTATGGAGTTGCCATGACCCCTGCACTGGATCTGCTGAAAAAAGTTCGCGCCGAACATCGGGTGCACAGTTATGAACACGACCCGAAGGCTGCCTCCTATGGTCTGGAGGCAGCGGAAAAGCTCGGCCTCGACCCGGCGCAGGTGTTCAAGACGCTGTTGGCCAGCAGTGAAAAGGGCGAATTGCTGGTGGCTGTGGTGCCGGTCGTCGGAAGTCTCGACCTCAAGGCCCTGGCACACGCCGCTGGGGTGAAAAAAGCCGAGATGGCCGACCCGGCTGCCGCGCAACGAGCGACCGGTTACCTGCTGGGCGGGATCAGCCCGCTGGGGCAGAAAAAGCGCTTGCGCACCTTTATCGACAACAGTGCGCAACCCTTTGCCAGCATCTTCGTCAGCGCCGGTCGGCGCGGGCTTGAGGTCGAACTTGCGGCTGCCGTGCTGGCTGAACACACCCAGGCGACCTTCGCTGATATCGGTCGCGACTGATTCGGCGCGCAGCCTGAGGTTTCAGTATTTGTCTGGAAGGGGAGAGATGAGGGGGTATAACGGCACAGGAGCCGGCGAACCGGCTCCTGTGGGAGGTCACTGGGCGCTGCTGTAGCGGCGAACGCCCGATTCGGCCTGTGGCAGCTGCGCCGCGGTGCTGCCGGAGGCCTGGAACAGCACCAGGTGTTCGGCGGCGACGCGGATTCCCACGTCAGCGCCAACCAGGTGATCGGCGTGGCTCGGGAAGATCGATTCCAGCTGGCTGCCGGTCGGCAGTTGCAGGCGGTACAGGGTCGAGGCACCCTGGAAGCTCTTGCCGACGATCCGTGCCTTGAGGGCGCTGTCCGGTGCATAAACGATGTCGTCCGGGCGTAGCAGCACATCCACCGCGCCGCCGGGCGGCCAGGTGTAGGCACGGTTGCCGCGCAGTACACCGAGCTCGGTCTGCACCGATTCCGGGCTGTCCAGCTGGCCACGGATGAAATAGCCCTGGCCGATAAAGCTTGCCACGAACGGCGTCAGCGGTTCGTGATAGAGGTTGTACGGCGTGTCCCATTGCTCCAGGCGGCCTTCCTTGAACACCCCGACGTGATCGCTGACGGCGAAGGCTTCTTCCTGGTCGTGGGTCACCAGGATCGCGCTGGTGCCCCGCGCCTTGAGGATGTCGCGCACTTCGTGGCTGAGCTTGCGCCGCAGTTCGCCATCGAGGTTGGAGAAGGGTTCGTCGAGCAGCAGCAACTGCGGTTCCGGCGCCAGTGCCCGGGCCAGTGCGACGCGCTGCTGCTGGCCACCGGACAGCTCGTGGGGGAAGCGCTTGCCGAGGTTCTTCAGGTTGACCAGTTCCAGCAGCTCCTCGACCACCCGGTTCTTTTGCGGGTGCTTGCGGATGCCGAAGGCAATGTTGTCCGCCACGCTCAGGTGCGGGAACAGGGCGTAGTCCTGGAACACCATGCCGATCCGGCGGCGCTCCGGCGCCAGGGTGAAGCCGGCGCTGGAGATGGTTTCGCCGGCCAGCTGGATTTCACCTTCGTGCACCGGTTCGAAACCGGCAATCGCGCGCAGGGTGGTGGTCTTGCCGCAGCCGGAGGAACCGAGCAGGCAACCGATATCGCCGGCGTTGAGGTGCAGGTTGAGGTTCTGCACGACCCGTTGGTCCTGGTAGCCGCAAGCGAGATTGCGCAGGTTAAGCAGTAATGGCTGGCTCATGCGTGGTGGTACGCCGGCTCGACCAGAAACTCGAGCAGGGCCTTTTGTGCGTGGAGACGGTTTTCTGCCTGATCCCACGCCACGGAGCGCGGATCGTCCAGCAGGTCGAGGCTGATTTCTTCGCCACGGTGAGCGGGCAGGCAGTGCATGAACAGTACGTCTTCGGCGGCCAGGTCGAGCAGTGCGCGATTGACCTGGAACGGCGCGAACAGCTTGAGGCGCAGGGCGGTTTCTTCTTCCTGGCCCATGGAGGTCCAGACATCGGTGCTCACCAGGTGGGCGCCGATCACCGCGTCTTTCGGATCGCGCACGATGCTCACCCGGTCGCCGGCCCGGGCGACGAATTCAGGGTTGGGGTCGTAGCCTTCGGGGCAGGCGATGCGCAGTTGGAAGTCGAACTGGATCGCCGCTTCTATATAGCTGTTGCACATGTTGTTGCCGTCGCCGATCCAGGCCACGGTCTTGCCCTGGATCGAGCCGCGGTGTTCGAGGAAGGTTTGCATGTCGGCCAGCAACTGGCACGGGTGCAGGTCGTCGGACAGGCCGTTGATCACCGGTACGCGGGAGTTGGCCGCAAACTCGGTCAGGGTGCTGTGGGCAAAGGTACGGATCATCACCGCGTCGAGCATGCGCGACATGACGATGGCGCAGTCGCTGATCGGCTCGCCGCGACCCAGTTGGGTGTCGCGCGGGGACAGGAAGATTGCCTGGCCGCCGAGCTGGATCATGCCGGCTTCGAAGGAAAGGCGGGTGCGGGTAGACGACTTCTCGAAAATCATCCCGAGAACGCGGTTTTTCAGGGGCTCGAAGAGTACGCCGCGGTTACGCAGGTCCTTCAGCTCGATGCCTCGACGAATCACGCTGACCAGCTCTTCGGGCGTGCAATCCATCAGGGAGAGAAAGTGCCTTGCGCTCATCATTAACTACCTTTTTGCAACAGACCGCAGATACTCAAAGCCTTGTTTTATCGAGAAACGGGCGAGACCTGCGGCGAAAGCCGCACGGGGCGACGAAATAGGGGAAGGCGCGATCTTATAATTAAATGTCGCGTCTTACCAATAGCAGGCTTGGTTTCTAAGGCTTTCACCACTTGCGGCGAGTGGTCTGGGCCAAAAAAAGTGGGCCATTCGTGACGTTTACAGCCTGTTCAGATCGGTCCGGTCCGATGTGGCGTCAATCCACTTTGCGTAGGTCCGGAGCGGCATTTGTACACTGCGCCTCGGCCGCTTTGCAACGCGCCTCGTGGCGCATGCCGCTATCAGGCATATGGCTGGCGCGGGCTGGGTTTTTCTCTGCTCGGCTCTTGGGTACTTTGAGCGTGGCAGGAAATGGGAAGGATCGCGGCAGGGATATCGGCCAGAAACATTTCCTAAGACAAAGTGCTGGGGTTATAAATGCGCACCGGCAACAGGGAAGTGCTTGGAATGGACTCGAAAGAACAGCAACTGAAAACATTGTTGGGGTTGACGACGCGAACCCTGACCGACCTGACGGCATCGATCACCTCGATGTCCTTCGAGTTGCTGCGCAGCGAGGACAGCACCACGCGCAACGCCGCGCGGCAGATGATCGATCGCATGATGACCATCAGCAGCAATCTCGATGAGCACTGGCGGCTGCTCGCCGAATTCAGCGGGATGCAGGGCAGCGAGGCACCGATGGACGGCATGACGCCGATCGCCCGACAGGACGACCCTCCGAGGCTGCCCTCCAACTGAGCCATCGGCTGGCTTGATGCTTGCCGATTCACAAGATGAAGGTCCCTGGCGCTGATGCCGGTCTGGCACCATAGTTTTGTTCCCGCGGCCTGACGCTGGCCGCCCCGAATAAAATAGAGACTGGCCATGACCAAGACTCTCCATCACCGTGCCTGCCACCTGTGTGAAGCCATCTGCGGCTTGACCATCGAAACCACCGAAGTCGACGGCGCCGGCCCGCAGATTACCTCGATCAAGGGCGACGCCCAGGACAGCTTCAGCCGCGGCCACATCTGCCCCAAGGCGGTGGCGCTGCAGGACATCCAGAACGACCCGGATCGGCTGCGGCAGCCCATGCGCAGGGTCGGCAGCGATTGGCAGGCGATTGGGTGGGACGAGGCCTTCAACCTGGTGGCCGAGCGCCTGGCGGCGATCCAGGAGCGGCACGGCAATAATGCGGTGGCGGTCTATCAGGGTAATCCCAGCGTGCACAACTATGGGTTGATGACCCACAGCAACTATTTCCTCGGCCTGCTGAAAACCCAGAGCCGCTTTTCCGCCACCTCGGTGGACCAGTTGCCGCAGCACCTGAGCAGCTACCTGATGTACGGCCACGGGCTGTTGCTGCCGATCCCGGATATCGATAACACCGATTTCATGCTGATCCTGGGCGGTAATCCGCTGGCGTCCAACGGCAGCATCATGACCGTGCCGGATGTGGAGAAGCGCCTGAAGGCGATCCAGGGGCGCGGCGGCAAAGTGGTGGTGGTCGACCCGCGGCGCAGCGAGACGGCGGCCATGGCCGACCAGCATGTGTTTGTCCGTCCCGGCGGGGATGTGGCGCTGCTGTTCGGCATGCTGCAGACGATCTTCGCGGAGGGGCTGACGCGCGACAGCCATCTGCTGGTGGATGGCCTGGCCGAGGTGCGTGAGGCCATTTCCCGCTTCAGCGCCGAAGCCATGAGCCCTTTGTGTTCGGTGCCAGCGCAGCAGATCCGCCAGTTGGCGCGGGACTTTGCCGCGGCGGACAGGGCGGTGTGTTATGGCCGGATGGGCGTGTCCACCCAGTCGTTCGGCACCCTCTGTCATTGGCTGGTGCAGTTGCTCAACCTGGTGACCGGCAACTTGGATCGGGTCGGCGGCGCCCTGTGCACCGAGCCGGCGGTGGATCTGGTGGCGGCGACTTCGGGTGGGCACTTCAATGCCTGGCAAAGCCGGGTTTCCGGACGCCCCGAATATGGCGGCGAACTGCCGGTCTCGGCCTTGGCCGAAGAGATGCTCACCGAAGGGGACGGGCAGGTGCGAGCTCTGATCACCGTGGCTGGCAATCCGGTGCTGTCGACCCCCAACGGACGGCAACTGGAGCAGGCGCTGGATGGCCTGGAGTTCATGGTCAGCATCGATCTGTACATTAACGAAACCACCCATTATGCGGACCTGATCCTGCCATCGACCTCGGCCCTGGAGAACGATCACTACGACACCACGTTCAATATGTTCGCGGTGCGTAATATCAGCCGCTTCAACCGGGCGATCCTGCCCAAACCGGAAGGCGCGCTGCATGACTGGGAAATCTTCGTCGGCCTGGCCAGGGCCTTTGCCGCGCGGACCGGCAAGGAGCTCAAGCCGACCGTGCCGCCGGCGCAGATGATCGACAGGGGGCTGCGGGCGGGGCGGTATAGCGAGGCGTCCGGGTTCAATCTGTCGGTGGCGACGCTGGCCGATCATCCCCATGGGATCGATCTGGGGCCGCTCAAGCCCAATCTGGCGGCACGCCTGAAAACCGAGAGCCGCCGGGTACAGGCCGCTCCCGCACCGATCATGGCGGACCTCCAGCGCTTTGCCGCGTTGCAGGCTCCGGCGGCCGATGAACTGGTGATGATCGGCCGGCGCCATGTGCGCAGCAATAATTCGTGGATGCACAACTACCATCGGTTGGTGAAGGGCAAGCCCCGGCACCAGTTGCTGATGAATCCCGATGATCTGGCCCAGCGGGGGCTGGCTGACGGGCAGCGCGTGCGGGTCAGTTCACGGGTCGGGGCGATCGAGGTGGAAGTCCTGGCCAGCAGCGAGATGATGCCCGGGGTGGTCAGCCTGCCCCATGGCTGGGGACATGGTCGGCCGGGCGTGCAGATGAGTATCGCGATGGCGCAACCGGGGTCGAGTGCCAATGACTTGACCGACGAGCGTCAGCTGGACGAGTTATCGGGCAATGCGGCGCTCAATGGCGTGCCGGTGAAGGTCGAGGCGGCCTGAGGAGTTTGTCGGAGAGGCCGAGCATGGCGCTCGGCTTTCCGTTACAATGCGCCACCGTGTCGACAACAGAGTCGGAAAGTTCAGCCGAGGTGCTCCATGGATATCATCGAAACTATTAAAGAGCAGATTGCCAACAACACCATTCTGCTTTACATGAAAGGCTCGCCGAATGCCCCGCAGTGTGGCTTCTCCGCGAAAGCCGCTCAGGCCGTGATGGGTTGTGGTGAGAAGTTCGCTTACGTGGACATCCTGCAGAACCCGGAAATTCGCGCCAACCTGCCTAAATACGCCAACTGGCCGACTTTCCCGCAACTGTGGGTAGCCGGTGAACTGGTCGGCGGCAGCGACATCATGGCTGAGATGTTTGCCAATGGTGAGTTGCAGACCCTGATCAAGGCCGCCGCTGAAAAAGCTGCTGCCAAGACCGAAGCCTGATTTGCCCCTCGGCAGGAGCGACACCTTCGCTCCTGCCGGTCGTGTGGATGTGTCCACGCAATAAAAAGCCCCGCCCTCGTGAGAGAGGCGGGGCTTTTTTATGGGCTGAACGTTGAGAAGAGTTACTCGTCGCCCATCTGCGATTGCAGGTAGTTTTCCAGGCCGACTTTATCGATCAGGCCCAGTTGGGTTTCCAGCCAGTCGATATGTTCTTCTTCCGATTCCAGGATGTCTTCCAGCAGCTCGCGGCTACCGAAGTCGCCAACCGATTCGCAATGGGCGATGGCGGCTTTCAGGTCAGCATGGCCGGTACGCTCGATGCGCAGGTCGCACTCGAGCATTTCCTTGGTGTGTTCACCGATGTGCAGTTTGCCCAGGTCCTGGACGTTTGGCAGGCCTTCGAGGAAGAGGATGCGCTTGATCAGCTTGTCCGCATGCTTCATCTCGTCGATGGACTCGTGGTATTCGTGCTTGCCCAGCTTGTTCAGGCCCCAGTCTTCGTACATGCGTGCGTGCAGGAAGTACTGATTGATCGCGACCAGTTCATTGGCAAGGATCTTGTTGAGATGCTGGATGACTGTGATGTCGCCTTTCATGATGGGGTCCTGCCCTGTAATTAGCGGTATATAAGGCAGAGTCTGAGCCGCACGATGATTAGTGTCAAACCTAAGTTATTGAATAATATATGAAAATTAATCGGAATAAGAATGTTTGTGTTCCGCGTTTTGACGCTAAGCGATTGAATTACAGACATAAAAAAGCCGGACATGAAGTCCGGCTCTTTTAAATGGCGTTAATTACGCAGCATTAAATTCTACTGGGTAAGGAATCGCTGGCTGGCTGCTTTGCAACTCGGTCAGGGTTTCACGTACCACCTGCTTGGCGAGGCAGGCACATTTGCCACATTGACTGGCAACGCCGGTCGCTTGGCGTACTTCACGATAGCTGCAGCAACCGTCGTAGATTGCATCGCGGATTTGTCCGTCGGTGACGCCAGTGCAGAGGCAGACATACATAAGGTGAGAACCGTCGCTGGTTATGGCTCAATGCGACGGATCTTAATGTTAACGAGAATGATTGTCAAAGTGGTTTCCTGGGGCTTTTTGCCAGATTCGTGTCTGGCAGACGAACGGTTTTTTCTACCACGGGTGACGAGTTGTCCAGCAGGGCGGCTTTTTTGCGGCCTGAGCCCGGAGGATGGAAAAACCACTAAGGACAGCTCAAAAACGCGGTGTATGATGTGCGGTCCTTACGAAGCGGGATCGAGTCACAGGGCTGTCGCTTGGCGGCGGCAAACTGGGCTGGATCTCATTCTTCATTCGATCACACCAGGAGATATCCAATGAGCGTACTCGTAGGCAAACAAGCCCCTGACTTCACCGTTCCCGCCGTTCTCGGCAATGGCGAAATCGTCGACAGCTTCACCCTGTCCTCGGCCATCAAAGGCAAATACGGCCTGGTGTTCTTCTACCCGCTGGACTTCACCTTCGTCTGCCCGTCCGAGCTGATCGCCCTGGACCACCGCATGGCTGACTTCAAGGCACGCAACGTTGAAGTGATCGCTGTTTCGATCGACTCGCACTTCACCCACAACGCCTGGCGCAACACCCCGATCAATGCCGGCGGCATCGGTCAGGTTCAGTACATCATGGCTGCCGACATGAAGCACGACATCGCCAAGGCCTACGACGTTGAGTCCGAAGGCGGCGTGGCTTTCCGTGGCGCGTTCCTGATCGACGACAAAGGTGTCGTTCGTTCGCAGATCGTCAACGACCTGCCGCTGGGCCGTAACATGGAAGAGCTGATCCGTCTGGTCGACGCTCTGCAGTTCCACGAAGAGCACGGCGAAGTCTGCCCGGCCAACTGGAAGAAAGGCGACAAAGGTATGACCGCTTCGCCAGAAGGCGTTGCTGCTTACCTGAGCGAGAACGCCGGCAAGCTGTAAGCCGCGCTTCACGCATAAAAAAACCGGCCTCAGGGCCGGTTTTTTTATGCGCGGTCGATCAGCGACGGTATCAGTCGTTGAAGTCTTCCCAGCCGCCCATTTCCTTCCAGCGATTGACGATGCCGCAGAACAGGTCGGCGGTCTTCTCGGTGTCGTAGCGGGCGGAGTGCGCCTCACGGCCATCGAAGTCGATGTCGGCAGCCTGGCACGCCTTGGCCAGCACGGTTTGGCCATAAGCCAGGCCGGCAAGCGTCGCGGTGTCGAAGCTGGAGAACGGATGAAACGGGTTGCGCTTCATGTCCAGGCGCGCAACGGCCGCGTTGAGGAAGCCCAGGTCGAAGCTGCTGTTGTGCCCGACCAGGATCGCGCGCTTGCAGCCGTTGGCCTTCAGCGCCTTGCGCACGCTGCGGAAGATATCGTTCAACGCGGTTTCTTCACTGACGGCCATGCGCAGCGGATGGTCGAGCTTGATCCCGGTGAACTCCAGCGCCGCAGCTTCGATGTTGGCGCCTTCGAAAGGCTCTACGCGGAAAAACAGGGTGTGCTCGGGGAACACGAAGCCCTTTTCGTCCATGCCGATGATGGTCGCGGCAATTTCCAGCAATGCGTCGGTGGCCGAGTTGAAGCCACCGGTTTCAACGTCGACGACTACCGGCAGGTAACCACGAAAGCGTGCCGCCATTGGATGACGCGAGCCACCACCGTTGTGACCGTCCTGCTCGTCGTCGAAATGGTCTTCACTCACGCGTGTTCCTCCAGCAGGCGCCAGCGCAGTTTTTCACCGGCGCGCAGCGGGATGACGGTCAGCTCGCCGAAAGGCAGGCTGGCAGGGGCGGTCCATTCTTCACGAACCAGGGTGATGCGATCGGTGTTGGCCGGCAGGCCGTAGAAGCGTGGGCCGTTGAGGCTGGCGAAGGCTTCCAGCTTGTCCAGCGCGTTGCGCTGTTCGAAGGCCTCGGCGTACAACTCGATCGCGGCATAGGCGGTATAGCAGCCGGCACAGCCGCAGGCCGCTTCTTTGGCGTGCTGGGCGTGGGGAGCGGAGTCGGTACCGAGGAAGAACTTCTGGCTGCCGCTGGTGGCGGCGTCGAGCAGTGCTTCCTGGTGCACGTTGCGCTTGAGAATCGGCAGGCAATAGAAGTGCGGGCGAATCCCGCCGACCAGCATGTGGTTGCGGTTGTACAGCAGGTGGTGGGCGGTGATGGTCGCGCCGACGTTGGCCGAGGCCTCGTTGACGAACTGCACGGCGTCACGGGTGGTGATGTGTTCGAACACCACCTTGAGCGTCGGGAAGCGCTCGACGACGCGGCGCATGTGCTCGTCGATGAACAGCTTCTCGCGGTCGAACACGTCGACCTCACCGCGGGTGACTTCACCGTGGATCAGCAGCGGCAGGCCGACTTCGGCCATGGCCTCCAGCGCCGGGAAGATCTTGTCGATGCTGGTGACGCCCGAGTCCGAGTTGGTGGTCGCACCGGCCGGGTAGAGCTTGGCGGCATGGACGAAACCACTGGCCTTGGCCGCGCGAATTTCTTCGGGCTGGGTGCGATCGGTAAGGTAGAGCACCATCAGCGGCTCGAAGCGGCTGCCGGCCGGCCGCGCAGCGAGAATGCGCTGGCGATAGGCGTCGGCTTCAGCGGCGTTGCGCACCGGAGGTACCAGGTTAGGCATGATGATGGCGCGGCCAAAGGTGCGCGCGACATCCGCGACAGTATTGGTCAACACGGCACCATCGCGAAGATGAATATGCCAGTCGTCGGGACGCAGCAGGGTCAGGCGGTCGGACATTGGGGATTCCAGGCGGGTCAAACTCCAGTGAATGCTACCGGAAAAGACTCTTCCAGGCACTCGCTATCAAGTTTTGCGTGAAGCTTCCGATATCCCGAAGGTATGCCGTAAACAGGCATTTCGATTTTCGTGATGTACAAGTCAGTGGAGCCTCCCGTGCGCCAGCGTTATCTAGCCTTGCTCAGTGTGTTCGCCAGTCTTCCCGCGATGGCGCTGACTTTCCAGACCCGTCTGGAGAGCATTGAGTGGACGGTCGAAGGCGATAAATTCGAGTGCCGTCTGAGCCAGCCGATCACCGATTTCGGTTCCGGGGAGTTCGTGCGCCGTGCCGGCGAGCAGGCGACCTTCCGCCTCAAGGCCTACAACCCGATGCTCGGTGGCGGTTCGGCCACGCTGCTCGCGGCGGCCGCGCCTTGGCAGCCAGGGCGGGGCGACATCAACCTGGGTTCGGTGCGGCTTGGCAGTGGCGATGTGCTGTTCAACAGCTCGCAACTGCAGGCCGGGCGGCTGATCGGTGGGCTGATGGAGGGGCGCAGCCCGGTGGTTCGCCACTATTCCCGTGAAGGCGGGGTGTCCGAGGTGCGCTTGTTGCCGGTCAGGTTCAGCAAGGCGTATGGCGACTATCAACGCTGTGTCGCCAAGCTGCTGCCGAAGAACTTCGACCAGGTCAGGCAATCCGAGGTCGGCTTCCCCGGGGGTGGTATCGACCTGGATGCCAAGGCCAAGGCCAGGCTGCAGGTGATGCTGGAGTTCCTCAAGGCCGATCCGACTGTCAATCACATCCAGCTCGATGGCCACTCGGACAACAGCGGCAACCGCTTGACCAACCGTGATCTGTCGCGGCGCCGGGCGTTGGCGGTGATGGAGTTCTTCAAGGCCAACGGCATTTCCGAATCGCAGATCGAGATGCGTTTCCACGGTGAACGCTATCCATTGGCGCCCAACACCAACGCGGCGAACCGGGCGAAGAATCGTCGGGTCAATGTGCAGTTGCAACGTGTCCCGGTCGCGGAAAAACCGGCGCCCCAGGCTGCGGCTGCCGCCAACGCCGCGGCGACTTCCTGAAGCGGCTGTCGTCGTCGCTCGCTCGACATAATCTGTCGCTTCGTCGTCATAAGCTGTCGCGCCTCTGTAAATTATCCGCGTTGATCGGTAGACTTGATGGCTTTCCGTAGAACCCCGTGGAGTGATGGCATGGCGGACGTAAACAAGGTTGTTCTGGCGTATTCCGGCGGCCTGGACACTTCGGTGATCCTCAAGTGGCTGCAGGATACTTATAACTGTGAAGTGGTGACGTTCACCGCTGACCTGGGTCAGGGCGAAGAGGTCGAACCTGCACGTGCCAAGGCGCAAGCCATGGGCGTGAAAGAGATCTATATCGACGATCTGCGCGAAGAGTTCGTCCGCGATTTCGTTTTCCCGATGTTCCGCGCCAACACCGTTTACGAAGGTGAGTACCTGCTGGGTACTTCCATCGCTCGTCCGTTGATCGCCAAGCGCCTAATCGAGATCGCCAACGAAACCGGCGCCGACGCCATTTCCCACGGCGCTACCGGCAAGGGCAACGACCAGGTTCGTTTCGAGCTGGGCGCCTACGCCTTGAAACCAGGGGTGAAAGTGATCGCTCCTTGGCGCGAGTGGGACCTGCTGTCCCGCGAGAAGCTGATGGACTACGCCGAGAAGCACGCGATCCCGATCGAGCGTCACGGCAAGAAGAAATCCCCGTACTCGATGGATGCCAACCTGCTGCACATCTCCTATGAAGGCGGCGTGCTGGAAGACACCTGGACCGAGCACGAAGAAGACATGTGGCGCTGGACCGTCTCCCCGGAGAAGGCTCCCAACACCCCGACCTACATCGAGCTGACCTACCGCAACGGCGACATCGTGGCGATCGACGGCGTCGAGATGACCCCGGCCACCGTGCTGGCGACCCTGAACCGCATCGGCGGCGAAAACGGCATCGGTCGTCTGGACATCGTGGAAAACCGCTATGTCGGCATGAAGTCCCGCGGCTGCTACGAAACCCCTGGCGGCACCATCATGCTGCGCGCTCACCGGGCGATCGAATCGATCACCCTGGATCGTGAAGTGGCGCACCTGAAAGACGAGCTGATGCCCAAGTACGCCAGCCTGATCTACACCGGCTACTGGTGGAGCCCTGAGCGTCTGATGCTGCAACAGATGATCGACGCCTCCCAGGCCCACGTGAACGGCGTGGTTCGCCTGAAGCTGTACAAGGGCAATGTGATCGTCACCGGTCGCAAGTCCGATGAGTCGCTGTTCGATGCCAACATCGCGACCTTCGAAGAAGACGGCGGCGCCTACAACCAGGCGGATGCGGCTGGCTTCATCAAGCTCAATGCCCTGCGCATGCGCATTGCGGCCAACAAGGGTCGGACTCTGTTCTGATGCGTTGAGTCGTTTTAAAAGAGCCCCGCCATGAGCGGGGCTTTTTTATGCCTGATGATTTAATCGATCAGGCGGGTATCTGAAGGCCATAACTAAAGTTGCCACTGCTCATTGTTTCAATGGGTTCTCGACTATCGTTCACTATGCTCTTTTCAATACAAACTGTAGGAAGCTTGGAGCTGATTAATATATAGCGAGCGACGTTCAAGTTTTCCTTGTAGGGCAAATCCGTATTGTTTGTAAGGAACTTCTCGGGGCGATGCTGGCTCGGGGCGCGGCCATGCCACGGGCCAAATGACTGGGTTATGGTGTTTGCTTGAAAAACCAATAGCGGACTCTGGACTTACCCATGAAGAAAGTTTTGATCGTAGATGATCATCCCGTCACGCGTCTGGCTGTGCGCATGCTGATGGAGCGGCACGGTTTTGAAGTAGTTGCCGAGGCGGACAATGGCATGGATGCCCTGAAACTGTCTTATGAACATGTTCCAGACATCCTTATTCTTGATATTGGTATTCCCAAACTCGATGGCCTGGAAGTTATCGCCAGACTGTCGTCAAAAGCCATGTCGACCAAAGTGCTGGTATTGAGCCTGCAAGTACCTGGCCCTTTCTCCATGCGCTGCATGCAGGCCGGTGCGGCGGGTTATGTGTGCAAGCAGCAGGACATCACTGAATTGATCAGCGCCGTCAGGGCAGTCCTGGCTGGCTACAGTTATTTTCCCAACGAAGCCTTGCATACCCTGCGCTCGAGCCTGGGCATCGCCAGCGAGGAGGGGATGTTGTCCAGCCTGTCCGGTCGGGAGCTGATGGTCCTGAAGCAACTCGCCGGTGGGCAGACCAACAAGGAGATTGCCGAGGGCCTGTGCTTGAGCAGTAAAACGGTGAGCACCTACAAGAGGCGGCTGTTGGGAAAACTCAACGCCCGCTCGCTGGTGGACCTGATCGAGTTTGCCAAGCGCCATCAGCTGGTATGACGGTTGAGGGGTTACAACAAGGCTCGCGAGGGAAAAACAGCGGTTTTTGCGAGCCTTCATTACGTTGTGGGCTTGCCGGTCTGTCGGCGGTGTTGGATCCATCAGCCGCGCATGGCCTGGTTTGAAAAACCGACTTGGAGTGTTAGCTGGTGTAACAAAAAAGCCTCCGTAAAAGGAGGCTTTTTGTTACTAAAGATCAAAGTCGTAATCGGCCAATTGCTTTTGCAAGCGCCGCTCTTCCAGAAGGTTGTCGATGGTACGACGTTTGCTCAAGTTGGTCTTGGCCACCTCTACCACGGGCTCCGCATCTTCTGTTTCAACAGGGGTGAAGTCGTCTTCTACGTCCAGTTGTTCTTTACCAGTACTCATAAGGTTAACTCCAGGCTAAGACTGCCATTGGCGCTCCTTATATCGATATTCTCGGGACTGGTAAAAAAGATTTTTTCAATCGACCTATCATCAAAATCAATAATCGCTCAATCGTCGGAGGTCTTGTGCTTGTATTCGCACAGGTCCTCGATTCGGCAGCTTCCGCAACGTGGCTTACGGGCCAGACACACGTAGCGGCCATGGAGGATCAGCCAGTGATGGGAGTCGAGGAGATACTCCTTGGGCACGAACTTCATCAGCTTTTTCTCGACTTCCACGACATTCTTCCCAGGGGCCAGCCCTGTGCGGTTGCTCACCCGAAAGATGTGGGTATCGACGGCCATGGTCAGTTGGCGGAAGGCGGTATTGAGCACCACGTTGGCGGTCTTCCTGCCGACGCCTGGCAGGGCCTCGAGTTCTTCCCGGGTCTGCGGGACTTCGCTGTTGTGCCGCTCCACCAGCAGGCGGCAGGTCTCGATCACGTTTTTCGCCTTGCTGTTGTACAGGCCGATGGTCTTGATGTACTCGGACAGGCCTTCGACGCCCAGGGCATAGATGGCGGCCGGTGTATTGGCCACGGGGAAGAGCTTGGCCGTCGCCTTGTTGACCCCGACATCGGTGGACTGGGCCGAGAGAATCACGGCGATCAGCAGCTCGAAGGGCGACGAATAGGCCAGTTCGGTTTTCGGTTCCGGATTGTCTTCGTGCAGCCTGCGGAAAATTTCCAGGCGTTTTGCGGCATTCATGGGTGAGTCATTTCCTTGAAGGCGGTCGGTGTGAGGTCGAAGCAGCAGCCCAGGCCTGCCTGGCGGCCAGCAGCAGCCCCAACAGGATAAAACCGCCAGGGGCGAGCGTCAGCAGGTGCAATCCGCCCTGGGCGGTCAGAACCCAACCTGGCCAGTCGACGTCGTTCATCCCCAGCAACCATTGCAGATGATTGCCAATGGTGCCACTGCCGAAGGCTTCGCGCAGTGCGCCCAGGGTAATCAGCAGCAGGCAGAAAAGGCCGGCGAAACGCAAGCGCACGGGGCGCTGGAAAAAATCCTGGTACTCCAGCACTACGCATTGCACGGCAATCAGGCCCAGGTAGAGGGCCAACTGTTGTTGCAGTTCGAAGGCCCAGGCTTGCGCTGCCAGCATGGCACAACTGGTGAGCGTGGCGCTGAGCAGGATACTGGCGCCCAGGCGGCTCTGACCAGCCAGGCGTGGGCGCAGGGCATTCATGCATAGGCCGAACACTGCGCTCACGCAGAGAAATACCAGGGCCAGGCCCAGGGCCTTGACCAGTGAGTCGCTGGCGCCGATCAGCGGCGTCAGCATCAGGGCGTTCTGCAGGGCCGAGGATTTATTCATGGGCGGGACTTCCCAGCAGTTGTTCGCGATGCTCGTCGAAGTAACGCAGGCTGTCGTGAATCCCCTCGACCACCGCCCGTGAGGTGATGGTGGCCCCGGCCATCTGGTCGAATTGGCCATTGTCCTTTTTCAGCGCCCAGCCGGCGTCGCCCGGGTTGCCCAGCGACTTGCCGATAAAACCCTGCAGCCAGGCATTGGGTCGCTCGGCGATGCGCGCGCCCAGCCCGGGAGTTTCCGAATGCCTGAGGGCCTTGCTGCCCAATAGTTTGCCGTTGGCGGAGATACCGATCAGCAGCTCGATCGGACCGCCGTAACCGCTGACCTGGCTGCGCAGCAGCACGGCACTGGGCTGGCCGTTGCGGGTAGCGCGATAACCTGTGAGCAGGGTGCTGTGGCTGAGTTGGATGTTATCGACGGCCAGGGGCTGATCCAGCGGCTGATTGTCGTAGCTGTCGACGGGCAGGATATCCAGCAGGTTGCGTGCCTGGATGGCGCGTTGTTCGCGCTCGATGCCTGGGGCCGTGGCCTGATGGACGAAGAAAGTACCGGTGGCGCCGACCGCCGCCAGCAATACCAACACTCCCAGACTCATTGCGCGATTCATGGCAGGGAAGGCTCAGGAGGCGGAGCAGCCAGGCGCTCCAGGGCCGGGACGGCGAGATTCATCAGCAGTACCGCGAAGGCGACGCCGTCGGGGTAACCGCCCCAGGTTCGGATCAGGTAGGTCAGCAGGCCGACCCCGACCCCGAACAGCAGGCGCGCCTTCGTGCTCCTGGGGCTGGAGACCGGCTCGGTGACGATAAAAAAGGCGCCAAGCATGGTGGCGCTGGTCAGTAGGTGGAAAAACGGCGAACCGTGGGAGTCCGACCCGGAACCGTTCCAGCACAGCAGGCTGATGATGAACAGACTGCCGAGCATGCCGGCCGGTGCGTGCCAGCTGAATACCCGTTGCTGCAGCAGAAAGGCGCCACCGGCGAGAAAGGCCAGGTTGACCCATTCCACGCCCTTGCCGCCGAAATGGCCGAAGGCGGCATTGCCGGCGAACAGTTCGTCGATGGTCAGGCTCTTGTTGATACGTAGGCTGTCGAGCGCCGTGGCCTGGGCCCAGGCATCGGGCGCTGTGCTATCGAGGGTTATGCCGACGATCTGCTGCAGGCCGCTCAGCAGGTCCAGGCCATGGGAGGCTGGCCAATGAGTCATCTGCTGGGGGAACGACACCAGCACCAGGGCATAACCGAGCATCGCCGGGTTGAACGGATTCTTGCCGACGCCGCCATACAGGTGCTTGCCGAACAGCAGGGCACAGGCCGCCGCACTGACCGTCAGCCACCACGGGCAGTACGGTGGCAAGGCCAGGGCCAGCAAGGTGGCGCTGACCAGGGCGCTGCCATCGCCCAGGAAGGGGCGCAGTGGCCACTGGCGCAATCGGAGCACCGCGGCTTCGACGGCAAGGGCGGTGGTACAGGCCAGCAGCAGGTTGATGAGAACTCCCCAGCCAAACAGCCAGAAGAGCGCCAGCAGCCCCGGCAGGGTCGCCAGAAGCACACGCTTCATGGCCTGTTGCAGGCGCTCGTCCGGCTGCTCAAGGGGCGTCATGGGCTTGTACCTGGCGCTCGGCTTCGGCCAGTCGTTCGCGGGCCTCGGCCAGCAGTGGCGGCGGGGTATCGCTGTGGCGTTCCAGCTTGCTGACTTGCGCCCGAGCGTAGGCCAGTTCGGTTTTCAGTTGCCGCAGGCGGGCGTCGATCGGGCGTTTCTCGACCCGCACGAGATCGGGTGCCGGCTTGCCGCTGGTGTCCTCGGCCGCGTGCAAAGCCTGTTCTGCGTCCTTCAGTGCCTGCTCCAGGCTGGCCAGCTGTTCGGCAGGCGCCTGGCTGTCCTGGGCCTTTTTCAGTTCCGCGCGGCGCGTCGCCAGCTGGATTTTCGCGCGCTTGAGCTCGGCGTCTTTGGCGGGAGGCGCTGAGGCTGCGGGAGCGACAGTACTTTCGGCAGCGCTTTCCAGTTGGGCGAGGGCTTGTTCGGCGGCCTCGAACTGGCGCTGCAGGACGGTCAGTTGCGACTGTTGCTCGAAGGTCGGCGGGTGGCCGAAGGCTTTCAGCGATTTGTTCAACTGGGCCCGGCTCATCGCCAGATCGATCTTGGCTTTTTTCACCGCGGCATCGGCGGCGGCCGCTTTTTGCGCGCGTACCCGCTCGATGGCCGCCTGCACCGGGTTCAGGGTGGTTTCGCTGGACTGCGCCGCTTTTTGCGCGCGCGCGGCACGTTCGGCCTGCTTGTGCTGTTCTTCGCGTTGCAGCCGGGCGTTGCGGCGCTCGAAGCGCAGGCGCGCGTGATCGCGTTTGGCGGTCCGGGCGTGCTGTTCTTCGAGGCTGGTGGCCAGTCCACCGACGATCGGCAACACATTGTTCAGCGACAGTGGGTGCATCTCGATGCAGTCCACCGGGCACGGTGCCACGCAGAGATCGCAGCCGGTGCATTCGTCGATCAGCACCGTGTGCATCTGCTTGGCCGCGCCGACTATGGCATCCACCGGGCAGGCCTGGATGCACTTGGTGCAGCCGATGCATTCGGCTTCGCGGATAAAGGCCACTTGGGCCGGTGCCGGGCCACGGCTGATGTCCAGTTCCACGATAGGGACGTTCAGCAGCCTGGCCAGGCCGGCGATGGTTTCGTCGCCGCCGGGCGGGCACTTGTTGATCGCCTCGCCGTTGGCGATGCCTTCGGCGTAGGGCTTGCATCCGGGATGGCCGCACTTGCCGCATTGGGTCTGCGGTAGCAGGGCGTCGATGCGTTGAATCAGACTCATGGGTTGAGCAGTCCGTTGAAACCGAGAAATGCCACGGCCATCAGGCCGGCGCTGATCAGGTCGATCGGCAGGCCGCGAAAGGGCAGGGGCACATCGTTGTTGAGAATGCGCTGGCGCAGGTCGCTGAACAGGCTCAGCACCAGCCAGAAACCGAGACCCGCGCCCAGGCCCAGGGCGAGGCTATAAGCGATTCCCCGATTGGCCTGGACCGCCAGCAGCAACGCGCCGAGCACGCCGGCATTGCCCAGCAGCAGCGGGCAGAGGCCGTCGAATGGCAGCCCGGGCAACATCCGGGTCAGCAGCTTGAGCAGCGGTGCGATCAGCAGCACGCCCAGCGGCAGGAACACGAACAGTTGCAGCGAGGTCAGGCCCAGTGGCACCAGCAGAGCCTGGTAAAGCCCGTAGCCCAACAGGCTGCAGAGCAGCATCAGGCAACTGGTGGCGATCCCCAGGGCATGGATCCGCCGCCGCGCAACCCGCGGCTCGGTACTGGTCTGCAACAGCGGATCGACGCCCAGCGGCCACTGCAACACGAAGTTGTTGATCAGGGCAGCGCTGATGAGCGTGAGGACAATCTCGGTCATGTTCGTGGCCGGTGAGGGCGGGCGTATACCTGAAGACTAGGCAATTATCCGGCAAGGGCGCAGGCCCATCCAGATATGAAAATCCCCCCGCCACGCGGCGGCGCGACGGGGGGATCGATCCCGCGGGCGGATTTACTTGATCCGCTGACCCGGCTTGGCGCCGCTGTCCGGGCTCAGCAGGTAGATCTCATCGCCGCCAGGGCCGGCCGCCATCACCATGCCTTCGGAAATGCCGAACTTCATTTTCCGGGGCTTGAGGTTGGCGATCATCATGGTCAGGCGACCGTCGAGCTTGGACGGATCCGGGTAGGCGCTCTTGATCCCGGAGAATACGTTGCGTTGTTCGTCACCGATATCCAGGGTCAGGCGCAGCAGCTTGTCGGCGCCTTCCACATGTTCGGCCTTGACGATCAGGGCCACGCGCAGGTCGACGGCGGCGAAGGTGTCGAAGTCGATTTCCGGCGACAGCGGATCCTTGGCCAGCTCGCCATTGCCTTGCTGAGCGCCGGTGTCGGTCTGGCTGGCGGTCAGGTCTTCTTTCGAGGCGTCGGTCATGGCTTGTACTTTCACTGGGTCGATCCGCGTCATCAGCGGCTTGAATTCGTTCAGCTGATGGTTGCTCAGCAGGTGCTGGTGGTCGTTCCAGGTCAGCGGGGCGACGTTGAGGAACGCCTCGGCATCGGCGGCCAGCAGCGGCAGCACCGGCTTGAGGAAGATCACCAATTGGCGGAACAGGTTGACGCCGGTGGCGCAGATGGCCTGGACCTCATCCTGCTTGCCTTCCTGCTTGTTCAACGACCACGGCGCCTTGTCGGCGATCCAGGCGTTGGCGCGGTCGGCCAGGGCCATGATTTCACGCATGGCGCGGGCGAAGTCGCGGGCCTCATAGGCGTCGGCGATGCTTGGCGCGGCCGCGAGGAAGGCATCGGTCAGCTCCGGCGCGGCATTCTGGTCCACCAGCACGCCGGCGTTGCCTTTGTGGATGAAGCCGGCGCAACGGCTGGCGATGTTCACCACCTTGCCCACCAGGTCGGAGTTGACCTTCTGCACGAAGTCTTCGAGGTTCAGGTCCAGGTCGTCGACGCCACGGCCCAGCTTGGCCGCGTAGTAGTAGCGCAGGTATTCCGGCGACAGGTGGTCGAGGTAGGTCCGGGCCTTGATGAAGGTGCCGCGGGACTTGGACATCTTCTGGCCGTTGACGGTCAGGTAGCCGTGCACGTTGATGCCGGTCGGCTTGCGGTAGCCGGCGCCTTCGAGCATGGCTGGCCAGAACAGCGCGTGGAAGTTGACGATGTCCTTGCCGATGAAGTGGTACAGCTCGGCGGTCGAGTCCTTGCCCCAGAACGCGTCGAAGTCCAGCTCCGGCGTGCGGTTGCACAGGTTCTTGAAGCTGGCCATGTAGCCGATCGGCGCGTCCAGCCAGACGTAGAAGTACTTGCCCGGTTCGTCGGGGATCTCGAAGCCGAAATACGGCGCGTCGCGGGAGATGTCCCACTGCTGCAGGCCGACATCCAGCCATTCGGCGATCTTGTTCGCCACGGCATCCTGCAGGGTGCCGCTGCGGGTCCACTCCTGCAGCATCTGCTGGAAGTCCGGCAGCTTGAAGAAGAAGTGCTGGGAATCCTTGAGCACCGGGGTGGCGCCGGAAATCGCCGACTTCGGATCCTTCAGGTCGGTCGGCGCGTAGGTGGCGCCGCATTTTTCGCAGTTGTCGCCGTACTGGTCCTCGGTGCCGCATTTCGGGCAGGTGCCCTTGATGAAGCGGTCGGCCAGGAACATTTGTTTTTCCGGGTCGAAATACTGAGTGATCGAACGCGTGGCGATGTGCCCGGCGTCGCGCAGCTTCAGGTAGATCTGGCTCGACAGCTCACGGTTTTCTTCGGCGTGGGTCGAGTGGAAATTGTCGAAGTCCACCAGGAAGTCGGCAAAGTCGGCGCTGTGTTCGGCCTGGACGTTGGCGATCAGTTGTTCCGGGGTGATGCCTTCCTTTTCCGCGCGCAGCATGATGGCCGAGCCGTGAGCGTCGTCCGCGCAGACATAGATGCATTGATTGCCGCGATGCTTCTGGAAGCGCACCCACATATCGGTCTGGATGTACTCAAGCATATGGCCAAGATGGATGGAACCATTGGCATAGGGCAGGGCGCTGGTGACGAGGATCTTGCGTGGCTCGGACATGGGGCTCGGCTACTTGATGAAACGGAGGTCGGCCACTATAAAGCGCCGGCGCATATTTTTCACCCTTCAGGCCGGTTTCCGGGTGTCGCGCGCGCCAGGGTTCGTGGCGAAGGACGAGCTCCCTCGCCACAAATGAGCGTCCGGCGTAGGATAGCCGCCTGATTTTCCCGTCTTGTTATCGGAGTTGCCCATGAGCGCCGTCAATCGCGCAGCGGTGGAAGCCGTTCTTCGCCAATACACCGACCCCTACCTTAACCAGGACCCGGTCAGCGCCGGTTGTGTCCGTTCCATCGATGTTCAGGGGGACCGGGTAACGGTCCAGCTCGAGCTGGGTTATGCCGCCGGCCTGTTCAAGAGCGGCTGGGCGCAGATGCTGCAACTGGCCATTGAAGGCCTGGACGGCGTGACAGCGGCCAAGGTCGAGGTCACCAGCGTGATTGCCGCGCACAAGGCCCAGGCGCAGATCCCGGGCCTGGCCAACGTCAAGAACGTGGTGGCGGTGGCCTCCGGCAAGGGCGGTGTGGGCAAGTCCACCACCGCGGCCAACCTGGCCCTGGCTTTGGCCCGCGAAGGCGCCAAGGTGGGGATTCTCGATGCGGACATCTATGGCCCGAGCCAGGGCATCATGTTCGGCATCGCCGAGGGCACCCGGCCGCAGGTCAAGGACCAGAAATGGTTCGTGCCGATCAAGTCCCACGGGGTCGAGGTCATGTCCATGGCCTTCCTGACCGATGACAACACGCCGATGGTCTGGCGCGGGCCGATGGTCTCCGGCGCCCTGCTGCAACTGGTGACCCAGACTGCCTGGGGCGACCTGGATTACCTGGTGATCGACATGCCGCCAGGTACCGGCGATATCCAGCTGACCCTGGCGCAGAAGGTCCCGGTGGCCGGCGCGGTCATCGTCACCACCCCGCAGGACCTGGCGCTGCTGGACGCGCGCAAGGGCGTGGAGATGTTCCGCAAGGTCAACATCCCGGTGCTGGGCGTGGTGGAAAACATGGCCGTGCACATCTGCTCCAACTGCGGCCACGCCGAGCACCTGTTCGGCGAAGGCGGTGGCGAGAAGCTGGCGACCCAGTACGGCGTCGAGCTGCTGGCCTCGCTGCCGCTGTCGATGCTGATTCGCGAGCAGGCCGATGGCGGCAAGCCGACGGTGATCGCCGAGCCGGAAAGCCAGATCGCCATGGTCTATCAGGAACTGGCCCGCCATGTCGGTGCGCGCATCGTATTGCAGGAAGCCGCGGCGCCGGCGATGCCGAACATTACCGTCAGCGACGACTGAGCCGGTTGGGCAAACAAAAAAGCCCGGTGCACTGCACCGGGCTTTTTTATGGGTGTTTTATGGGCGGGGTTCAGATCCGCAGGCCGCCGTCCAGCTCGAGGATCCGACCGGTGTAGTAGTCGTTCTCGAAGATATAGGCCGCCGAGTGAGCGATTTCTTCCGGCTTGCCCATGCGCTTGAGCGGGATGCCGGAGGTCATTTTCTCCAGGGCTTCGGGTTTCATGCCCAGGGTCATTTCGGTCTCGATGAAGCCCGGTGCGATGCCGGCCACGCGGATGCCGTAGCGCGCCAGTTCCTTGGCCCAGGTCACGGTCGCCGCGGCGACCCCGGCCTTGGCGGCGGAGTAGTTGGTCTGGCCGATATTGCCGGCACGGGAGATCGAGGAAATGTTGATGATCGCGCCGCTGGTTTTCAGCTCGACCATCTTCGCCGCGACTTCGCGGGTGCAGAGGAATACGCCGGTCAGGTTGACGTCGATCACCGACTGCCATTGGGCCAGGCTCATCTTGGTCATCTCGCCGTCCTTGACCTTGAGCAGCAGGCCATCGCGCAGGATACCGGCGTTGTTGATCAGGCCGTGAATGGCGCCGAAGTCTTCGGCAACCTGGGCGACCATGTGTTCCACCTGCTCTTCATTGGCGATGTTGCACAGGTAGGCGCGGGCTTCGACTCCCGCGGCCTGGCAGGCGGCAACGGCCTGGTCGAGCTTTTCCTGGTTCAGGTCGACCAGTGCCAGCCTGGTGCCTTTACTGGCGAAATACTCCGCCATGGAGCGGCCCAAACCCTGGCAACCGCCGGTGATAATGATTACTTTGTCATTGAGTTGCATTCGCATGCTCCGATAGCAGAACTGGAGTGGTGTCCTTTAAGGCGCCTCTCTTGTGCATCGGGCATGGCCTGGCTGCAGATTTGAGAATTGCCCCGATGGCGTCGCTGGAACTTTGCTCCAGACGCCCGTCCGTTTTCGACGGATTCTATATAAGGAGTCATAAATTGAGCGTTGAAGCTGCGAAGCATGCACGAGAATTACTGCTCAAGGAATACCGTGGCGTGCTGTCGACGCACTCCAAGGCCATGCCGGGTTTTCCCTTCGGCTCGGTGGTTCCTTATTGCCTGGACGAGCAGGGGCGGCCACTGATCCTGATCAGCCGCATTGCCCAGCACACCCACAACCTGCAGAAGGATCCCAAGTGTTCGCTGCTGGTGGGCGAGCGCGAAGCCGAGGACGTCCAGGCGGTGGGACGCCTGACCTATCTGGCCGAAGCCGAAAAGCTCGAGGACGCCGCGGCGATCGAGGCGGCCGCCGAACGCTACTACCGGTATTTCCCGGAGTCGCAGAATTATCACAAGGCCCACGATTTCGATTTCTGGCTGCTCAAGCCGGTACGTCATCGCTACATCGGCGGCTTTGGCGCGATCCACTGGATCGACCAGGTGACGCTGGCCAATCCGTTCGCCGGCAAGGCCGAGCTGAGCATGGTCGAACACATGAACAGCGATCACGCCAAGGCGATTGCCCATTACGTGGATCTGGCCGGCCTGCCGAAAACGGCTGCGGCGCAGCTGGCCGGCATCGATACCGAAGGCATGCACCTGCGGATCGACCAGGGGTTGTACTGGCTGCCGTTCCCAAGCCCTTGTAATACGCCGACACAAGTGCGCGAGGCCTTGGTTTTTCTGGCTCACGCCGAGCAATGGCCGAAAAATGCCGGGGCCGAGGCTTGAATTCACGAATTGCCGACGTCATCTAGGGTCTACTGGAAGGCATTCTTCCGTAGAGGAAACCATTTGATGCGCCCTTTTCTGTTGCTCTTTCTGCTGTTCCCGGTGCTAGAGCTGTTCGTATTCGTCAAAGTCAGCGGTGCGATCGGGTTTTTCCCGGCCTTGCTGCTGATCATCCTGGGTTCGATGCTGGGTGTGCTGGTCCTGCGCGTCGCGGGGCTGGCCACGGCATTGCGTGCCCGTGAAAGCCTGAACCGCGGCGAACTGCCGGCCCAGACCATGCTCGAAGGCCTGATGCTGGCCCTGGCGGGCGGCCTGTTGATCCTGCCTGGCTTCATCAGTGACGTATTCGGCCTGTTCATGCTGTTGCCGATCACCCGTCGCCTGCTGGCCAACAAGATGCGCCAGCGTGCCGAAGAACAGGCCATTCGTCAGCGCGCCTTTGCCGACGACATGCAGGCCGCCCGTGGCGGACCCGCGCCGCAGCGCCCTCTGGGGCGTGAGCCGAATGTGATCGAAGGCGAGTTCGAGCACCGCGATTCCTGAGTCTCTCAATGATCGACACGGCACCTTCGGGTGCCGTGTTCGTTTTGCCCGGCTGAAAATCTAAAAAATTTCACTGGGCAGCCCTTGTAATAAGCATATGCGCCCACATGTATCGGTCACCGCAAGGTTTCTGGTGGCGACACCAGACAGACTTCCGCGTCTCGCTCGTCGAGCCGCAACCGGCCACGCCGGATTTGTTAACCCGCCGGTAACGACACCGGCCGCTGAAAACCATAATTAGGAGAGATCGACAATGAAGCTTCGTCCTCTGCATGACCGCGTCGTCATCCGTCGCAGCGAAGAAGAATCGAAAACCGCTGGCGGTATCGTTCTGCCAGGTTCGGCCGCTGAAAAACCTAACCGTGGCGAAATCGTCGCTGTAGGTACCGGTCGTATCCTCGACAACGGTGAAGTACGTGCGCTGGCCGTGAAAGTGGGTGACAAGGTTGTGTTCGGCCCTTACTCCGGCAGCAACACTGTGAAAGTAGACGGCGAAGACCTGCTGGTAATGGCTGAGAACGAAATTCTCGCCGTTGTCGAAGGCTGATTACTCGCTCATTTTCCCGTTACTACAAAGTATTTAAGGAATATCGATCATGGCTGCTAAAGAAGTTAAATTCGGCGACTCCGCCCGCAAGAAAATGCTCACCGGCGTTAACGTCCTGGCTGACGCGGTAAAAGCGACCCTGGGCCCGAAAGGCCGTAACGTGATCATCGAGAAGAGCTTCGGCGCTCCGACCATCACCAAGGACGGCGTTTCCGTCGCCAAAGAAATCGAGCTGAAAGATCGCTTCGAAAACATGGGCGCGCAGCTGGTAAAAGACGTTGCTTCCCGTGCCAACGATGACGCCGGCGACGGTACCACCACCGCCACCGTACTGGCTCAGTCGATCGTCAACGAAGGCCTGAAAGCCGTTGCTGCCGGCATGAACCCGATGGACCTGAAGCGCGGCATCGACAAGGCGACCATCGCCATCGTCAAAGAGCTCAAAGGTCTGTCCAAGCCATGCGCCGATTCCAAGGCCATCGCTCAGGTTGGCACCATCTCCGCCAACTCCGACAACTCCATCGGCGACATCATTGCCGAAGCCATGGAAAAAGTCGGTAAAGAAGGCGTGATCACCGTTGAAGAAGGCTCGGGCCTGGAAAACGAACTGTCTGTCGTTGAAGGCATGCAGTTCGACCGTGGCTACCTGTCCCCTTACTTCATCAACAAGCCGGACACCATGGTCGCCGAGCTCGACGGCCCGCTGATCCTGCTGGTGGACAAGAAGATCTCCAACATCCGCGAAATGCTGCCAGTGCTGGAAGCCGTTGCCAAAGCCGGCCGCCCACTGCTGATCGTGGCTGAAGACGTTGAAGGCGAAGCCCTGGCGACTCTGGTTGTGAACAACATGCGTGGCATCGTCAAAGTCGCTGCCGTCAAGGCACCAGGCTTCGGCGACCGTCGCAAGGCCATGCTGCAGGACATCGCCGTCCTGACCGGCGGTACCGTTATCTCCGAAGAGATCGGCCTGAGCCTGGAAAGCACCACCCTGGAGCACCTGGGTAACGCCAAGCGCGTGATCCTGTCCAAAGAAAACACCACCATCATCGACGGTGCTGGCGTTGAAGCGGACATTCAGGCTCGTGTGACCCAGATCCGTCAACAAGTGGCCGACACTTCGTCCGACTACGACCGTGAAAAACTGCAAGAGCGTCTGGCCAAGCTGTCCGGCGGCGTTGCGGTGATCAAGGTTGGCGCCGGTTCCGAAGTTGAAATGAAAGAGAAGAAAGCCCGCGTTGAAGACGCCCTGCACGCTACCCGTGCAGCCGTTGAAGAAGGCGTGGTACCTGGCGGTGGCGTGGCCCTGATCCGTGCTCTGCAAGGCATCAACGACCTGAAAGGCGACAACGCCGATCAGGACGTGGGTATTGCAGTTCTGCGTCGCGCTATTGAAGCGCCTCTGCGCCAGATCGTTGCCAACTCTGGCGACGAGCCAAGCGTAGTGGTCGACAAGGTCAAGCAGGGTTCGGGTAACTTCGGTTACAACGCTGCCACCAGCGAATACGGCGACATGATCGAAATGGGCATCCTGGACCCAACCAAGGTGACCCGTTCGGCGCTGCAAGCGGCATCCTCCATCGGCGGTCTGATCCTGACCACCGAAGCGGCTGTTGCTGAAATCGCTGAAGACAAGCCTGCAGCTGGCGGTATGCCAGACATGGGCGGCATGGGTGGCATGGGCGGCATGATGTAAGCCAGCCTTACCCCCGTACGAAAAAGCCCCGCTGGCGAAAGCCGGCGGGGCTTTTTTATGGGCGGGATCTTTGCGGCCTGGGCTGGCGCCATCGCAAGCAAGCTCGCCTCTATGCGCTAGGCGCGAGCTTGTTCGCCATAAGGCTCAGGCCTTGACCGCTTCCGTCTCCATCACCGGCTCAGCCTTGCCCGCCGGTCGATAGAGAATGAAGTAGTAGGCCCCCAGGCAGATCAGCCAACAGAAGATCGCGGTCCAGACGTTGTGGGAGAAGAAGTGCGCGCCCTGCAGCATGCGGCCGACCGAGAACACCGTGCCGAGGGCAAAGGCGAACACCAGCGCCTTGCGCGCCAGGCGCGGGCGGCGATCACGCAGGACAAAAAACAGCGCGAACAGGGTGAAACCGGTGGCGGCATGGCCGCCTGGCCAGCAGCGACCGGGCTTGTTGGTCGCTGGCCGAGGGCTGAGCAGTTCGCTGTAGGTTTCCTTGCCGCCGAACTCTTTCAGGCTCCACGGACATTGCACGGCGGTGACCGCCTTGACCGGGGTGACGAACGCGGTGGCCAGGCCCAGCGACAGCACCAGGCAGCCCAGCTCGCGCTTGAACGGCCTGAGACGCCGGACGAAGAAGGCGCCGATGAAGCCGACAATGGCCAGCACCGAAAAGACGATGACCAGCTGCTTGGCACGGTCATGCAGGATGTTTTCCAGGAAGTAACTGTGGCTGCCGATGAAGTCGCCGGCGGCGGGATCGTAAAAATACTTGGCCAGATCCATGTCCAGGGTAGTCAGTTCAAGCAGCAGCAGGATGACGGCGGCAAGGGCGGGTATGCCCAGGCAGATCCACCAGTTCAGTGCTCTGGAGGTGGGGCGGGCAAGGGTCGGAGCCATGGGGAATCCTTTTGAGGGGAGCATTGCGATCGCGGGTTCCCGCGGAGTCTAAACCTGCCGCTGTCGTCAGCGTGTGAACCCCTGGTGAAAAACTCGTCAAGGCCCTGGAGTCCTGCGGCTGCATTCGCCATGGGGGATTGAACAACCCTAGCCCTGAGCCACGCTTGGCCTTAAGCTGCGCGAGCCAAGACGGCCGTAACTGTGTGCGGAGAGAGTGCCCATGCGAATTCTACTGGTTGAAGACAACCGCGATATTCTGGCCAACCTGGCCGACTACCTGGGGCTTAAAGGCTACACCGTGGACTGTGCCCAGGACGGTCTGTCGGGCCTGCACCTGGCTGCCACCGAACATTACGACCTGATCGTGCTCGACATCATGTTGCCGGGTATCGATGGCTACACCCTGTGCAAACGCCTGCGTGAAGATGCCCGCCGCGATACGCCGGTGATCATGCTCACTGCCCGCGATCAACTGGACGATCGCCTGCAGGGCTTCAAGTCCGGGGCCGACGATTACCTGGTCAAGCCTTTTGCCTTGTCCGAGCTCGCCGCGCGTATCGAGGCGGTCATGCGTCGTGTCCAGGGCGGCGGGCGCCGGGCCTTGCAGGTCGGCGACCTGAGTTATGACCTCGATACCCTGGAGGTCACTCGCGAAGGGCGCCTGCTCAAGCTCAACCCGGTCGGGCTCAAGTTGCTGGCGGTGCTGATGCAGAAGAGCCCGCATGTGCTGCGCCGTGAAATCCTCGAAGAAGCGCTGTGGGGCGACGATTGCCCGGACAGCGACAGCCTGCGCAGCCACGTCCACCAATTGCGCCAGGTGATCGACAAGCCATTCGGCAAACCGTTGTTGCATACCGTGCACGGTGTCGGTTACCGCCTGGCCGAGGGTCGTGATGGAGTTTAAGCAAAGCCTTTCCCAGCGGATCATCATCGCCTTTGCGCTGATGAGTGCGCTGGTCGCTGGAGCCTTCGCCCTGGGTATCGTGGCGACGGTGCACCTGGTGGAAGAGAAGCTGATTTCCGCGGGCCTGGGGGGCGACCTTCAGCGTCTGCTGTTGATGGACAACGTTTCCGACTGGAGCCACCGTCCCGAGCCGGACCAGCTGTTTTACTTCAGCGGCGGGCGTGGCGACTTCGAGTTGCCCAAGGATCTGCGGCATCTGGATCCGGGCTTTCATGAAGTGTTCCGCGAACAGCTGTCGTATCACGCCATGGTCGAAGTGGTCGACGGCCGGCGCTACGTGCTGCTGCAGGATCAGAGCGATTTCGAAGAGCGCGAACGGGTGCTTTTCGCGGTGGTGCTGGTGGGTTTCGTGCTGAGCCTGGCCTTGGCGGTGTTCCTCGGCTGGGTACTGGCGCGCCGGGTCATGGCGCCAGTGGTGAGGCTGGCGCGTCAGGTGCGGCATCGCGACCAGTTGCTGGGGCTGGCGCCGCCATTGGCACCGGACTACGCGGCTGACGAAGTAGGGGAGTTGGCGGTGGCCTTCGACGCCACCCTGGGGCGATTGCGCCAGGCCCTGAATCGCGAGCGCCTGTTCACCAGCGATGTCAGTCACGAACTGCGTACGCCGCTGATGGTGCTGGCCAGCTCCTGCGAGCTGTTGCTGGAAAACCCGGCGATCGATCAGCGCGGTCGAGCCCAGGTCGAGCGCATCGCCCGGGCGTGCGGCGAAATGCGCGAGCTGGTGCAGACCTTCCTGATGCTGGCCCGCGCCCAGCGTGAAGACGGCGGCATGTCGCCCCAGACGACCTTGAGCCAGGTGGCCGATGACCTGATGGGGCTGTGGGGCGAACCGATCCGGCAAAAGGGCCTGGAGCTGATCTTCGACGCCGGCCAACCGCTGGACACCCGCTATAACGCCACTTTCCTGCACGCGGTGATGGGCAACCTGCTGCGTAACGCCCTGCACTACACCGAGCAGGGCTTCATTCGCTTGAGCCTGGAGCCCTGCGGCTTTGTGGTCGAGGACAGCGGTGTGGGCATTCCCGAGGAGAAACGCGAGGCGATGTTCGAGCCTTTCGTGCGTGGCAACGAGAAGCGCGGCGAGGGCCTGGGCCTGGGCCTGTCGCTGGTGCAGCGGATCTGCGAGGACCAGGGCTGGAGCGTCAGCCTCAGCACCATGGAGCCCAACGGCTGCCGGTTTCATGTCGAGTTGAACCGTCGCACGGCATGACGGGTCTCTATGGCTTCTGCGTGGGCCGTCAGGTCGGGAATTTCCCTGGTTGATGGCCCCAGGCCATATGTCAGAGCCTGTAAAACCCTGAAATATTTCCACTCTGGACCGGACGAAGTTTTCACAAAGACATGACCTGACGCTGACAAGCCGCTGCCTAAGGTGGGGCCATCAGATTCAGGAGACTGTGTGATGGCGACCCCGATCAAGTTGGAATTTTCCGAGAAGTACGACGAACAACATGCTCAGGAGTATCTGCTCAAACATCAGGATGGCGTAGCTCGCCGGATGTCCCACAAGCGTGACGAGCAGTTGGCGCGCGCTGCCCTGGCCATGGCCGGAGAGCCGGGGCTGGTGCTTGACCTGCCGTGCGGTGCGGGGCGTTTCTGGCCGTTGCTGGCGGAGAAGCCCAACCGGGTGATCATCGGTGCGGACAACTCCGAGGCGATGTTGAAGATCGCCACGGTGGCGCAACCGGCCGACGTGGTGAAACGGGTACAACCCTTGCAGACGTCTGCCTTCGACATCAACTTGCCGGACAACGCCGTCGACAGCATTTTCTGCATGCGGCTGCTGCATCACATCGGCGAGTCGTCCCATCGCCTGGCTCTGCTCCGGGAGTTCCAGCGGGTTACCCGGGACAGTGTGATCGTTTCACTGTGGGTCGATGGCAACTTCAAGGCCTGGAAACGCAAGCGCATGGAAGTTCGGCGCAAGGAGGAATCCGGGCAGGAAGGTTACCAGAACCGTTTTGTGTTACCGGCTGCCACGGTTGAAGAAGAATTCAAGCAGGCCGGGTTTCGTGTTCAGGATCATCTGGACTTTTTTCCGCTCTACGCCATGTGGCGAGTCTACGTATTACGTAAGAGGTAACAGGATGGCTGTTGAATGTGCACGGGAAATGGAAGTCGCTGCTGCAGACCGTTTCGATTACTTCTGGAGTCAGCAGGGGGAGTGGGTCGAAGAGCCCAATCAACGTCGAGGCGGGGAAAGTGGCGTCCAACGTCTTCCGGGCACTGACGGGCGTGTGCTGTATGCCAAGCGCCAGATCGGTCATATCTATCGCAGCTGGTTGCACCCCTTCGGCCGCCCCACTGTGTTGCGCGAGCAGGATGCGCTCAAGGGCCTGAGCCAGCTCAATGTGAAGGTGCCGCACCTGGTGTTCTGTGGGGCGCAGCGTGATTCCCAGGGCCAGTGGCGTGCCTTGCTGGTGACCGAGGCGCTGGACGGCTTCGTGGAAATCGACCACTGGTACGCCGCTGGCGAGCGCGAGCGCCACGGCGAGGCACTGCACGAGTCTGTACTCAAGGAATTGGCGGCCGCGCTGGCGCGCATGCACCGGGGCCGCTGGCAGCATGGCTGTCTGTATAGCAAGCATGTGTTCGTACGGGTCATGGGTGAAGGCGCAGCGGCGAAGGTGGATATCGCGCTGCTGGATTTCGAGAAATGCCGCCAGCGCCTGACCGCTAAACGGGCTGCCGCCCATGACATGAAACAATTGCGTCGCCACTCGTCGTGGAGTGCCACGGACTGGGACAAACTCTACTATTTTTATAGGACGGCGTTTGGCAGCGCTATCAAAGGCTTATAGTGATGAAGCTCGAAATTGCACGAGGTTTGTTTTTAATAGGAGCCTTGGCAGTTGCATCCTTGGCGGTGGCTGCATGGGAGCAGCCACGCATGGAAGTTCTCAGTAGCACACAGGCGGGGGCGCACTGTCCTCTGCCACGGGTCGCAAAAGTGCCCAAGACAAGCACGGCAGCCAGACCCGATCAGGATCTTTTGTTGTTCATGTTCGGCCTGACTCAGGGAATGAGGCCACAGAGTTGAAGACCATCAGACCCGATAAAAAGGCCTCGCATCGCTAGGCCTTTTTTATTGCCCGTGTCCTTCACTTGTCCGGCCTGGCCAGCAGGGTGTAGATGCAGGGCAGCACGAACAGGGTGAACAGGGTGCCGATCGACATCCCCGTGGCGATTACCGTGCCGATGTCGAACCGGCTGACCGCGCCGGCACCCGTGGCCAGGATCAGCGGCACCATGCCGAAGACCATCGCCGCGGTGGTCATCAATACCGGCCGCAGGCGAATGGCCGCGGCGGCTTCCACGGCCTCGCGGGGCGTCAGTCCCTGGTCCTTGCGCAGCTGGTTGGCGAACTCGACGATCAGGATTCCGTGCTTGCTGATCAGGCCGATCAGGGTCACCAGCCCGACCTGGGTATAGATGTTCATGCTCGACCAGCCGAGAAACAGTGGAATCAAGGCCCCGCAGATCGACAGCGGCACCGTCACCAGGATCACCACCGGATCGCGGAAACTCTCGAACTGCGCAGCCAGCACCAGGAAAATGATCGCCAGCGCCAGGCCAAAGGTCACCCACAGCGCGTGGCCTTCCTGGACGAACTGTCGTGAGGTCCCGGCATAGTCGAAGGCGTAGCCCGGCGGGGCTTCTTCCTCGGCGATCTGGCGCACGGTATCTATCGCTTCACCCATGCTGACCACCGGGAACCCGGAAATGGTGGCGGCGTTGAGTTGCTGGAACTGGTTGAGCTGTCGCGGGCGGGCCCGATCGTGGACGCTGATCAGGGTCGACAGCGGCAGCGCCTCGCCCTTGGCGTTTTTCACGTAGTAGTTGTTCAGCCATTCGGGGTTGTCGCGATAAGGCCGTTCGACCTGGGCGATGACCTTGTAGCTGCGTCCCTCGATGGTGAAGCGGTTGATTTCCGCCTCGCCGAGCAAGGTGGCCAGGGTCCCGCCCAGGTCCAGCATCGACACGCCCATCTGCGCCGCCTTGGCGCGGTCGATGTCGACCACCACTTCCGGCTTGTCGAAGGCCAGGTCGATGTCGACGAAGGCGAACTTGCCCGACTCCATGGCGCGCTTCTTCACCCGGTCGGAGAGCTCCAGCAACGACTCGTAATCGTTGGGGCTGTTGATGATGAAGGCGAACGGCAGCCCTTCGCCGGTGCCCGGCAGGGACGGCAGGTTGAAACCGAAGACCTGCAGCCCGGCGATGCCCGCGAGCCGGGCCTGGACTTCTGGCAGGATCTGCATCTGCGTGCGCTTGCGCTCGTTCCAGGGTTTGAGCAGGAAACCGCCGATACCCGATTGCACACCGTTGAAGCCGTTGATCTGGAACGAGGAGTAGTACTCGGGGAACGTCTTGAAGATCTCCAGGAACTCGTCGGTATAGGCGTTGAGGTAATCCAGGTTGGCCGGCTGGGGAGCGGTGGCCATCATGAAAATGATGCCCTGGTCCTCGTCCGGGGCCAGTTCCGACTTGGTAAACATGAGCAGGACCGGGATCAGGCACAGCACGATCAGGGCGAACACCAGCACCACCGGCCGGGTGTTGAGGGTGCCATGCAGCAGGCTCTGGTAGCGGCGCTTGAGGCTCTCGAAAATCAGGTCGAGGCGGTGGGCCAGGCCGCTGGGGTTTTCATCGTGGCGCAGCAGCAGGGCGCACATCATCGGCGACAGGGTCAGGGCGACGATGCCGGAAATCACCACCGCGCCGGCCAGGGTCAGGGCGAACTCCTTGAACAGCGCCCCGGTGAGCCCCTGCAGGAAGCCGATGGGGGCGTAGACCGCCGCCAGGGTGATGGTCATCGATACCACCGGCATGGCGATTTCCCGGGCGCCTTCGAGGGCCGCGTCCAGCGGCGTCTTGCCTTCCTCGATATGGCGATGGATGTTTTCCACCACCACGATCGCGTCGTCCACCACCAGGCCGATGGCCAGCACCATCGCCAGCAGGGTCAGCAGGTTGATCGAGTAGCCCATCAACTGCATGAAGAACATCACGCCGATCATCGACAGCGGAATGGTCACCACCGGGATCACCACCGAACGCAGTGCGCCGAGGAACAGGAACACCACCACGATCACGATCAGCACGGCTTCGAACAGGGTCTTCACCACCTCGTTGATCGAGGCCTGGATGAACAGCGTGGCGTCGTAGGCGATCTCGGACTTGAGGTTGGGCGGCAGTTGGGCTTCCAGCTCCGGCATGATCTTGCGCACTTCCTTGATCACGTCCAGCGGGTTGGCGTTGGGGGTCGCCTTGATGCCGATATAGACCGAAGGGATGCCGCCAAAGGAGCTGATGGCGTTGTAGTTCTCCGCACCCATCTCGACCCGTGCCACGTCGCTGAGCAGTACCCGGCTGTCGCCCTCGGTCCGCAGGGGAATGGCGGCGAAGGCTTCGGCGGATTTCAGTTCGGTGCTGGCGTTGATGCTGGTGACCACGTACTCGCCCTTGACCTCGCCGGCCGCGGACAGGAAGTTGTAGCGACGCACCGCGCTGGTCACGTCGCTGGCGCTCAGGCCGTAGCCGGCGAGCTTGACCGGGTCCAGCCACAGGCGCATGGCGAACACCTGGTTGCCGAGGATCTCGGCCTCGGCCATGCCCGGCAGGGTCGCCAGCTTCGGCTGGATCACCCGCGACAGGTAGTCGGTGATCTGCGGGTTGCTCAGCTCCTGGCTGAAGAAGCTGATGTACATCAGCGCCGAGGCGTCGGCGGCTTCCTTGCTCAGCACCGGGTCCTCGGCGTCCTGGGGCAGCTTGTTTTTCACCTCGTTGGCCTTGGCCAGCAGCTCGGTGAACAGGCGGTCGCTGTTGGCGCCGATACGGGCGTAGACCGAGATCACCGAGAAGTTCTGGCGGCTGACCGAGGTCATGTAGTCGATGCCCTCGGCACTGGCCAGGCTCTGCTGCATCGGCTGGGTGATATAGCCCTGGATGGTCTCGGCGTTGGCCCCGGGGTAGGCGGTGGTCACCGTGATCAGGGCGTTTTCCATCTGCGGGTACTGGCGCAGCGGCAGCTTGCTCCAGGCCTGGAAGCCCAGCAGCACGATCAGCAGGCTGACCACGGTGGCCAGGACCGGACGACGGATGAACGGATCGGTAAAAGCCATGAGGACTCCTTGATCAGTTCGCGCGTGGCTGGCCGTTCTGTTCGGCGGGCAGCGTCTTGTCCGGCGTGGTGGTGATGTGGGCGCCATGGTCGAGCTTGATCTGCCCGCCGCTCACCACCTGTTCGCCGCTGCTCACGCCCTTGTTGATCAGCACCAGGCCGTTGCGCCGTTCGCCGGTTTCGATGAAGCGCCGCTCGGCGATCAGCACCGGCTGGCCCTTGTCGTCTTTTTCCGGGCTGCCGTCGTCGGCCTTTTTCTCACTGACCACGTACAGCGAATTGCCATACAGGGAGTAGGTGATGGCGCTTTCCGGGACCACCACCCGGGGCTGCGGATCGGGCAGCAGCACCTGCAGGTTGGTGAACATGCCGGGCAGCAGCTTGCCGTCGGGGTTGGCCAGGGTGGCGCGCACCTGCACGTTACGCGTGGTGTCTTCGACCTTGGGGTTAATGGCACTGATGGTGGCGGTGAACTGCTCCGCCGGATAGGCGGAGACCATCACGCTGACCGATTGCCCCAGGGCGATTTTCGGCACCGCCTGTTCCGGGACGAAGAAGTCGACATACAGGCTGCTGAGGTCCTGCAGGGTGGCGATCACCGTGCCGCTGGCCAGGTAGTCGCCGACATCCACATGGCGGATGCCGATGGTGCCGCTGAAGGGCGCGAGCATGCGTTTTTTCGCCAGCGCCGCCTTGAGCTGATTGACCGTGGCCTTGTTCTTTTGCAGCACCGCCGACAATCGATCGAATTCGCCGCGGGAAATCGCCTGGCTGCCTACCAGCTGGCTGCCGCGGCCGAAATCCAGCTGGGACAGGCCCAGGTCGGCCTGGGCGGTTTCCAGCAGGGCGCTTTCCACGGCACTGTCGAGTTGCAGCAAGGGCTGGCCGGCCGTGACCTTTTGCCCGGACTCGAACTGCAGTTCCTTGACGGTGCCGGCCACTTCCAGGCTGAGGTTGACCCCCTGCAGGGCCTTGAGGGTGCCGACCGTGGGCAGGCGGGTTTGCCACGGTTGTTCGCGAGCCGTGGCCACGGCCACGCTGATCGGCGGCTTGGGCACCGCGAAGAGCTTGACCTGCTGATAGATGGAGAAGGCCTTGTAGCCCGCCAGCGACAGCAGGATCAGCAGGACGACACCCAACATGATAAACATGCGGCGACGCAGCATATTCCGGTCCCTTGGAAAGCAAAGCTGGGAAAACCAAGTTGGTAAAACCAAGCTGATTGTCGGAGACATTACTCCGACTTTCCGGGGGCTTCCAGATGACAATCCGGTCATCTGCGGCCCGGCTTTGCGATCCTGCGCGGGGGCGAGAAACTAGACCAGGTGCAAATGGTTGTCCCAGAGCCCTGCCGGCAAATCCAGGGGCTTTGCCACCAGTTGTTTCTGACGACAGTCGTAGAAGCGACAACGCCCCTGACCCGAGGTCACGACAAAACCATCCGCCACCGCACCGACCCCGGCACAGTCCGGCAAGGGCGCGTCCAGGCGCACCTCGGCGCTGTCCAGGTCCCAGATGAAAAAGCGGTTGCCGCGCGGGGCGGTGAGGGCCACCAGGCGCAGTTCGCTGTGCACCGCGACGCTGGCGGTGTAATGCCCCATTGCCTGCAGCTGATGCTCGGCCACCGGGAAGGCCTGGAACGGCTGCCCCGGGCGCTTGATCGCCAGCAACTGCGACGACTCATGGGCGTCGCCCATGAACTGCTGGCCGGTGACTATGGTGCCGTCGCCGGCGATGCCCATGTGGCGCACGCTGTTCATCTGCTGGGCCAGGGTTTCCTTGCTCAGCAGGTTGCCGTCGCGCTGCATCAGCACCAGGCTCGGCTCCATGGCGTTGAGGTTCATCTCGACGCGGCTTTCCGCCTCGGTGCGAATCCCGCCGTTGGCCACCACCAGGGTCTCGCCGTCCGGCATCCACGACACCTGGTGCGGGCCGATACCGTGGGTCGGGATCTCGCCGCTGTGCACCAGGCGTTCGCCCTCGAACCGGTACACCCCGAGCAGGCCGCGACCCGGATCGCTTGTGTCGTTCTCGGTGGCGTACAGCCAGTCGCCGCTCTTGTGGATCACCGCGTGGCCATAGAAATGCCGGTTGGGCTGCGAGGCCAGGGTTTGCAGCAACGCGCCGTCGCGCAGGTCGATCAGGTAGCTTTCGGTGCCCGGGCGGCGGGCGACGAACAGGGCGATCGGCAGCGTCGGGTGGTTGACGATGTCATGGCAGCGTTGACCGACCTGGGTGGCGAACACTTGCTGGCCATCCAGGCGGTAGCCGACGGCGTAGTGCTTGCCGTCGCCGTCATCCCGCGCCGAGAGCAGCAGCGGGCCTTGGTCCTTGTGCTTGAACAGCGTCCAGCCACCCAGCGTGACGGCGCTCAGCAGCAGGCTGCCGAGTGCCAGAGCCTGACGTCGCAGCATGATCAGTCACCGTCGTTGGCGTTGAAGCCCAGTTGGATGCCCAGCGCCTTGGCCAGCTCGCCTTCGTGCAGGCGGTGGACGACGTTGAGGCTGTCGTAGATGTCGTTCAGTTGCTGGCGGCCGGCGTCGTCGGCCAGCAGCTCGGTCAGCGAGCGCTGGGTGCTGGCGAACAGCTTCAGCGAGGCGGCGTAGGCGGCGTCGATCTTGTCCACCAGCGGCTTCTGCTCGGCCGGCAACAGGCCGCGCAGGCCCTTGTTGTCTACCCCGGCCCAGACGGTCTGGGCCGCGGCGAGGCTGGCTTCCAGGCTCTGCATGGACGACTGGCTGCGCCAGGCGTCGGCCTGGAACGGCTGTGGAATACCCTTGCTCTGACGGCCCATCGGCGTGCCGAGCTTCTTCTTCAGGGTGTCCAGCGCGGTGACCTGGACCCGCAGCAGGTCGGCGATGGCCTCATGGGAGTCGGCGTAGCGCTGGTTGGGGAACTTGCTCATCTGCGCGAGCATGCCGTCGCTGGTGTTCCAGCGCGACAGGATCTCTTCGGCGAGCTGTTTCTGGCGTTCTCCAATAGCAGTCAGCAGCGGGCAGTAGCGAGCTTTCTGCGCGCTGTCGGCCATATCGATCTTGCTGTCGAACAGGATGTATTCGTAGGCCGAGAGGCCTTGCACCACGACGCTGGACTTGGCCAGGGCGGCGGCGTCGATCTGCGGCGTGGCGGTGACCAGCTGTTCGACCTGACGACCAACCAGGTTCTTCTTGTCCGGCCAGAACTGCACCTGCCAGGAGCGGTTGCCCTCGGCCAGCGGGCCGATCAGCAAGGGTTGCAGTTCGGCCCAGGCTTTCTGCGCGTGCAGGAAGTCGGCACGGGCGGTATCCAGGCTTTGCTTGCCTTCACAGAAGGCCAGGGCGCTGATCGCCAGCTGGCGGTCGGCTTCGACCCAGCGGCTGTAGGTCGGCAGGATCACCTGCTTGGCGATGGCCGCCGAGGTCACGGCTTGTGGGTCCTGCGGCGAGCAGGCGCCCAGGGCGAGCGCGGCAAGGCTGGTGAACAACAGCTTGGGACGGAACATGTTCGGGCTCCCGGTTCTTGTAGGAAGGCGTTAAAGAGAGTTCAGGAATGCCAGCAACGCAGCGCGTTGTTCGGCATTGAAGGATAAAACCTGTTGCTGCGCCGCCTGGGCTTCGCCGCCGTGCCAGAGCACGGCTTCGAGCAGGTTGCGGGCGCGACCGTCATGCAGGAACTGGGTGTGGCCGCTGACCGTTTGCGTCAGGCCGATCCCCCACAACGGCGGCGTGCGCCAGTCGCGGCCGCCGGCCTGGAATTCGCTGCGGTTGTCGGCCAGGCCTTCGCCCATGTCATGCAGCAGCAGGTCGCTGTAGGGGCGGATCACTTGATTGGCCAGCTCGGGTTCCGCGGCGTCGGCAGCGGTGGTGAACTGGGGGGTATGACAGGACTGGCAGCCGGCCTGGTAGAACAGGTTCTTGCCGGCCAGCACCTGTGGCGAGCCAACATCGCGGCGCGCCGGCACCCCGAGGTTGCGACTGTAGAACAACACCAGGCGCAGGATGTTGTCGCTGACTTCCGGTTCGCCATCCGGCCCGTTGCCGTTGGGGGCTTGCTTGCAGGCGGTCTGGGCGTCGGTGCAGTCATCGAAGGGTCTCAGGCTGGTGGTCAGGCCCATATCACCAGAGAACGCGTGAACATTTTGTTGATTGAGGTTGGGTTGTCCGGCTTTCCAGCCAAAACGCCCGAGTACGGTCTTCTGCTGGGCGTCGTCCCAGACCCGGTTCGGTCGTCCGGCGATGCCGTTGCCAGCCTTGGCCTGTGCTTGGGCATTGGCCAGGATCGCTGCCTCGGGGATGGCTTCAAGCAGGCCCAGGCCGATCATCGGTGGCGCCACGCGGGCCGAGAAACGGGTGTCGGGATGCATCGGGCCGTAGCCGAGCTGGGTGATCTGCAGCTTTGGCTTGCGCAGTTCGACTTCGCTGCCGTCCTTGAAGCGTAGGGTCAGCGGTTCGTACTCGACCCGCACCTTGCCTTCCGGAGCGACGCCAGGCACCGCCATGTCCTGGAACTGCCCGCCGTACACCGGCTCGGGCACTATGCCCAGTTGCTCGATGACCTTGGCGTAGGCCGGCTCATTGGGGATCGACAGGCGCACTAGCATCGACACGGCGTTGTCCGAGTCGGGCGTCGGCGGGTGGCCGCGGCCGTCCTTGATATGGCAGTTCTGGCAGCCGTTGGTATTGAACAGCGGGCCCAGGCCATCGCGGGCGGTGGTGGTCGAGGGGGCAATCACCCAGGGGCTGCGGAAGAAACTGTTGCCAACGCTGAAGTCCAGGCGCCGGGTCGGCGACAGGTTGGCCGACGGCATGGAAAAAGCGTTCTGGTCACTCTTGCGCACGGTCGCTTCACCGCCGGAACGCGCTTCGCCCGGCTCGGCCTGGGTAAAACGCGGAGCGTCATCGCAGGCACTCAGGCTCAAGGCCATGAACAGCGCAGACCAGCGAAGCAGCGATCGGGGCATCGGATATCCTGCAAGACGAGCAAAACAAGGGCGCAAAGTCTAACAGGGCGGGGGAGTTTGAATAAGAGGAATTATCGTTCCGCTTGACCTGAGGCAAGAGCGGAGCACCCGCCTGTAGCCGCTGCCGAAGGCTGCGATCTTGAACCCTGCGCCCCTTCGGTGGCGATCGCAGCCTGCGGCAGCGGCTATAGGACAGCAGGCACAAAAAAGGCGACCCGAAGGTCGCCTTTTCATTCCCGCAACGCTGATCAGAACTCGTGATCGGCGTTGTCCGGGTTCAGGTCGCTGATGCCCAGCTTGCCCGCGGCCTGTTCGATCGAACCGGTCTGCTTGACCAGCGCGGCGATGGCGTCACGCACGATCTGGTTGCCCGCGTCGTTGCCGGCGGCGATCAGTTGGTCGTAGTGCTCACCCTTGTTGGCGTGATCGACCATGACCTGGATCTTGGCTTCGGTGGCGGCCAGATCGGCTTTCAGCGCGGCGTCGGCGGCCGGGTCGATTTTCGCCACCAGCGACGACAGGCTGGCGCCGGTTAGCTTGGTGCCGTCGGCGCGGGTGTACTCGCCCAGGTAGACGTTGCGGATGCCCTTGGCGTCGTAGAAGTGCGAGTTGTGGGTGTTGTCGCTGAAGCAGTCCTGCTCGTCTTCAGGGGAGTTGGCCTCCAGGGACACCTTCATGCGCTCGCCCGCCAGTTCGCCCAGGGACAGGCTGCCCATGCCGAACAGCATTTTGCGCAGGCCGCTTTCAGCTGGTTCGGCTTCCAGGGTGGCGCGGTAGTTGTCGGCCACGTTCGGTTTCCAGTTGCCGACCATTTCTTCCAGGTCGTTGACCAGCAGCTGGGTCACGGCTTTCAGGTAGGCACGACGACGGTCGTTGTGGCCACCGGTGGCACCGGCGCCTTCCAGGTAGTCGGACGCCGGACGGTTGCCGGCGCCAGGGCCGGTGCCGTTCAGGTCCTGGCCCCAGAGCAGGAATTCGATGGCGTGGTAGCCGGTGGCGACGTTGGCCTCGGAACCGCCCAGTTCGTTGAGGCTGGCGAGTTTTTCCGGGGTGATGTCTTTCACGTCGACCTTGTCTTCGCCGACCTGGACTTCAGTGTTGGCGATGATGTTGGCGGTGGCGCCCGGGTTACCCAGCGCATGCTCGTAGGACTTGTCGACGTAGTCGATCAGGCCTTCGTCCAGCGGCCAGGAGTTCACCTGGCCTTCCCAGTCGTCGACGATGGTGTTGCCGAAGCGGAACACTTCGCTCTGCAGGTAAGGCACGCGAGCGGCGACCCAGGCGGCCTTGGCGGCTTTCAGGGTGTCGGCGTTGGGCTTGGCGAGGAAGGCGTCGATCGCGGTCTGCAGGGTCTTCGCGGTGGATTCGGCATCGCTGTATACGGCGAAGACCATGTCGGCGTAATGCGCGACAACCGCCTTGGCCGACGCTTCATCGACCTTGCCGGCCGCAGGAGCGGTGGCCGGGGCTGCGGTGCTGGCGGCTGGGGTAGCGGCTTGCGGCGCGGCAGCCTTGTCTTTGCCTTCGCCGCAACCAGCGAGGGAAATAGCGATGGCCAACAGACTGGCGGTAGCCAGAGGCATACGAATCATGGCGAACATCCTGCTTCGAGAGAGGGGTGGACTGGCGCGAGGGGCGCGCAAAACTGCGACATAATGCGAAAGATTTGCATTATGTGTAAAGGGTTGTGGTTGTAAATATTTCCTATTCAGAAAGCGATTGCGCTGGATCAAGCTTATGCGCGCAATCGTGCTTTCAGAGGATGGCCGCGTTACTGCGTTGGGCCTGTTTCAGGTAGGCGCTCAGCTCCCGTGCCGGCAGGGGTTTGCTGTAGTGGTAACCCTGACCTTCGTGGCAGCCTTCGGAGATGATGTAGGCCTCCTGCTCGGCGGTTTCCACGCCCTCGGCGATCACCTGCATGCCGAGGCTTTTGCCCAGCTGGATGATCGCCCGCACGATGGTCGCATCGTCGTCGTCATCCAGCAGGTCCTGGACGAAGCTCTTGTCGATCTTGATCTTGTCCAGCGGCAGGCTCTTGAGATAGCTCAGGGACGAATAGCCGGTACCGAAGTCGTCGATGGCGATCAGCGCCCCCGAGCGGCGCAGGCTCAGCAGGTGCTGGGCAGCGGTGCTGATGTCTTCCATCAGGCCGGTTTCGGTGACTTCCAGTTCCAGGCTGCGTGGCGGCAAGCGATAGATCTGCAGCAGGTTGTTGACCACCCGCGGCAACTCGGCGTGGTGCAGTTGCACGGTGGACAGGTTGACCGCCATGCGCAGGTCGCTGAAGCCCAGGTCATGCCATTCGCGCAACTGGCGGCAGGCCTGGTCCAGCACCCATTCGCCGATGGCGATGATGGTGCCGTTCTGCTCGGCCAGGGGAATGAACAGGTCCGGCGGGACGAAGCCGTGTTCCGGATGCTGCCAGCGCAGCAGCGCCTCGACCCCGACCACCCGATGATCGCGGTAGCTGATCTGCGGCTGGTAGACCAGGTGGAACTGCTCGCGGTTCAGGGCTTCGCGCAGGTCCTTCTCCAGCTCGCGGCGCCGGCGCATCTCGCTGTCGACGCTGGCGATATAGAACTGATAACGGTTGCGCGACCGGCTCTTGGCCAGGGTCATGGTCTGCTCGGCTTTCTGCAGCAGCTTCTCGGTGCTGTCGCCGTCTTCCGGGAACAGGGTGATGCCGATGGTGGCGCGCAGGCGGATTTCCTGGTGGTCGAGGGCAAACGGCGCTTCCAGGTCGTCGAGAATGCTCTGCGCCAGTTCGGCGGCTTCGTAGGGTTGTTCGATATCGGCCTGGACCAGGGCGAACTGGTCGCCGCCGAGGCGGGCGAGGGCGCCCAGGCGGCCACTGTGGGCCCGCAGGCGATCGGCCAGGGCCAGCAGTAACTGGTCACCGGTCTGGTAGCTGAACTGTTCGTTGATGCCCTTGAAGTCGTCGAGGCCGACACAGAGCACCGCGACCCGGCGTTGCAGGCGGCCGGCATCGATCAGGATCTTGTCCAGTTGCTGCTGCAGTTGCTGGCGGTTGGGCAGGCCGGTGAGGAAGTCGTACTGGGCCATGCGCAGCAGGCTGTTTTCCGCTTCATGGCGCAGGTGCGTGTTGCGCTCGATCGACGCCAGCAACTGGTTGGCGGTATTGATCCAGATCCCCAGTTCGTTTCGCTCGTGGCCCTTGAGCAGGGGAATCTGATGTTCGCTGGGGCGGTCCGGGTTGATGGTGGTCAGGTGCTCGATGATCCGCGACAGCGGCTTGGTCAGCAGCCAGTGGTAAACCAGATACAGCACCAGGCCCATGGCCAGGGCGCGCAATACACCGGAAATGAAAATGATCACCGAGCTGACGATGAATCCCTGGCCGTAGGTGGCCGTGTCGAGGGTGATGCTCAGGTCGCCGTAGTATTCGCTGTAGGGGCCACGACCCACCAGTTGGGTGGTGAAGGTGCGTTCCTTGCCGAGGATCAGGTCGGTCAGCCAGCGGCTGGGGGAGGCCTGTAACTCACGGGTTTTTTCCGCGAGCATGGTTTCGTTGGGATGGCCAATGGAGGCCATGCGCACAGCATCGTCCTGGAACAGGCCTTCGATGACTTGCATGCCCATTTCGCGGTCCAGGCTGTATACGGCCTGGGTCGAGGGGTCGCGAAACATGTCGAGAATGCGCTGGGCATCATTAGCGACCGCCTGCCGAGTCTTGTAAGCATCGAAGACGATTTGTGCGCAGCTCAGAACTACGCCCACTATCAGTGCCGACAGCAGCACAACCCGGAGCAACTTCACCGACAAGCTGTTTTTGAGTTCCAGCTTCAAAGGGTTATTCCTTGTTCCGTGCGTGTAGCGTCAAGTTGCCATGAGTATTGGCAATCCCGTGATGGCAGTCAAAGGGACAATCAGGCCCAGGATATTTCACCTGTAGGCTTGGCTGGAATGCCGGGAGCCAGCATATCCGCGCTTATCGGTTATATGTCGGTAGCCAAGCCTTGCAACTTGAGGGACGGAGGAGATTTTTTACCTGAATAGAGAGGTTAGCCCGCTGGGCTGGCACGGCAAGCCGGGCCCTTGCCGGTAAAACGAAAAAACCCGGCAATGCCGGGTTTTTTTGACTGCAAACGGGCTTAGGCGACGAAGGTCTTGCCTTCGAACTGCTCGGCCACGAATTTCCAGTTGACCAGGTTCCAGAACGCTTCGACGTACTTAGGACGCAGGTTGCGGTAGTCGATGTAGTAAGCGTGTTCCCAGACGTCGCAGGTCAGCAGCGGGGTGTCGCCGCTGGTCAGCGGGTTGCCGGCGCCGATGGTGCTGGCCAGGGCCAGGGAACCGTCAGCCTTTTTCACCAGCCAGCCCCAACCGGAACCGAAGGTGCCGACGGAAGTCTTGGTGAATTCTTCCTTGAACTTGTCGAACGAACCGAAAGCCGCGTTGATGGCTTCAGCCAGTGCGCCGGTTGGTTGACCGCCAGCGTTTGGCGCCAGGCAGTTCCAGTAGAAAGTGTGGTTCCAGACCTGAGCGGCGTTGTTGAAGATACCGCCCGAAGAGGATTTGACGATCTCTTCCAGGGTTTTGCCTTCGAACTCGGTGCCTGGCACCAGGTTGTTCAGGTTCACGACATAGGTGTTGTGGTGCTTGTCGTGGTGGTATTCCAGAGTTTCCTTGGAAATGTGCGGCTGCAGGGCATCGTGTGCGTAAGGCAGCGGCGGCAATTCGAAAGCCATGGTGATTCTCCTAATCAGGTCAGTTGCGGTGGGCGCAAGGCCGATCACGGGCGGCCAGACAAGCGCCGGGGAGTTTGTACTCTTTGCGGCGCAGGGTTCGGATCATAGCACCGGGGGTGCGGCATAACCACGCAACAACTGTGTGGGATAGAGGTTCCAGAGCCTTTTGGAATAAATCATGCGGCGGTGAGGAGTTGAATCGCGACACTGAACATCATCACTGCCACCAGCAGGTCGAGAATGCGCCAGGTGCTCGGCCGTGCCAGCCATGGAGCCAGCCACGCGGCGCCGAGGGCGAGGGTGAAAAACCACAGCAGCGAAGCGCTGGCCGCACCGACCACATAGGCGCCGGGTTCGGTCTGTTGCGCGCCCAGCGAGCCGATCAGCAGCACCGTGTCCAGGTACACATGGGGGTTGAGCAGGGTCACCGCCAGCGCACTGAGCAGCACCGCGCGCAGCGAGCGGACAGTCTGGTTCTCGCCCTGTTGCAGGCTCTGCCTGGAGCAGGCGCGACGCAGGGCCTGGCTGCCGTACCAGATCAGGAACGCGGCGCCGCCCCAGCGGGCAACCGCCAGCAGCGTCGGGTTCTGCGCCAGCACCGTGGCCAGGCCGAATACCCCGGCCGCCACCAGCAACGCATCGCAAGTCACGCACAGCACGGCCACCGGCAGGTGGTGTTCGCGCCGCAGGCTCTGGGCCAGGACAAAAGCATTCTGGCTGCCGATCGCCATGATCAGCCCGGCCGCTACCAGCAGTCCGTTAACGTAGCTCTGCCACATGTCGTTTACTCCTCGCCCGCCGCCAGTTGCCGCAGCACGTGCATGGCGCGCTCGGCATCGGCCTTACCGACAAACAGATGATCGTGGTAGTAGCCGGCGATCACGTTACAGCTGATCCCGGCCTTGCCCAGGGCGCTGGCGAATGCGGCGGTCAGGCCGACGGCTTCCAGGGCCGAATGCACGTTCAGGGTGATCCAGGCCGCGACGTAGTCGAACCCCAGCCCCAGCCGTTCGGCTTGCTGGCGCTCGAGGATCACCGTGAGCCCTTCCTGCTCGCGAAAGCTGCCCAGTACGTCGATGCCGTCGAGCAGCGCGCGATCGGCGATGGAGCAGAACACGTAGTCACCGGGGTTGAGCTGCGGGCTCATGCTGCGCAGCAGGGTATCGAGGGAGGTTTCGCCAGCCATGGAAAAGGTCCTTGAACGAGAAAGCATGCTGGCTATTCTCCGGTTGCAGGCTGTATAAGAAAAACCAATATTACTGATCGCTCATTAGGAAAACTGATGTTCGACTATAAATTGCTGTCCGCCCTGGCCGCGGTGATCGAACAGGCTGGATTCGAGCGCGCCGCGCAGGTGCTGGGGTTGTCGCAGTCGGCCATTTCCCAGCGGATCAAGCTGCTCGAGGCGCGGATCGGCCAGCCGGTGCTGGTGCGGGTCACGCCGCCGGCGCCGACGGAAATCGGCCGGCGCCTGCTCAACCATGTGCAGCAGGTACGCCTGCTCGAACGCGACCTGCAGAGCCAGGTGCCGGCCCTGGACGAGGAAGGCTTGCCGGAGCGTCTGCGCATCGCCCTCAACGCCGACAGCCTGGCCACCTGGTGGGCCGAGGCCGTGGGCGACTTTTGTGCCGAGCAGCACTTGCTTCTGGACCTGATCGTCGAAGACCAGACCGTGGGCCTCAAGCGCATGCGGGCCGGGGAAGTGGCGGCCTGTGTCTGTGCCAGCGAGCGGCCGGTGGCGGGTGCCCGCAGCGTGCTGCTGGGCGCCATGCGCTACCGTGCCCTGGCCAGCCCGGCCTTCCTTGCTCGGCATTTTCCGCAGGGTGTGCAGGCCGAGCGCCTGGCCCGGACGCCGGCCCTGGTGTTCGGCCCGGACGATTTCCTGCAGCACCGCTACCTGGCGGCGCTGGGTGTCGATGGCGGGTTCGAGCATCACCTGTGCCCTTCGTCCGAGGGCTTTATCCGCCTGACCGAGGCCGGCCTGGGCTGGGGGCTGGTGCCCGAATTGCAGGTGCGCGACCAGTTGGCGCGGGGTGTGTTGGTGGAGCTTTTGCCAGATAAGCCGATCGATGTGCCGCTGTACTGGCATCATTGGCGCAATGGTGGCCAACTGCTGGGTCTGCTCACCGAGCACCTGGCGCGTTCTTCGGCGCAATGGCTGGTGCCGTTGGCGTAACACAAGGCGTCAAGGCATCAGGCAATACCCCATGCAACACAAGTGTGCGACAGGCATGAAACACGAAAGCAATCGGAGCAAGTCATGAAAATTCTGGTCACCGGCGCAAGCGGCTTCATTGGCGGACGCTTCGCGCGTTTTGCCCTTGAGCAGGGCCTGGATGTACGGGTCAACGGGCGTCGGGCCGAAGGTGTGGAACATCTGGTGCGGCGTGGAGCCGAGTTCGTCCAGGGTGACTTGAGTGATGCCGACCTGGTGCGCGACCTGTGTCGCGATGTCGATGCGGTGGTGCATTGTGCGGGGGCGGTGGGGCTCTGGGGGCGTTATCAGGATTTCCATCAGGGCAACGTGCTGGTCACCGAAAACGTGGTCGAGGCCTGCCTCAAGCGCCATGTCCGGCGCCTGGTGCACCTGTCGTCGCCGTCGATCTATTTCGACGGCCGCGACCATCTGGGCCTGACCGAAGAACAAGTACCCAAGCGCTTCAAGCACCCTTATGCCGCCACCAAATACCTGGCGGAGCAGAAGGTGTTCGGCGCCCAGGAGTTCGGCCTGGAAGTGCTGGCGCTGCGTCCGCGTTTTGTCACCGGCGCCGGCGACATGAGCATTTTCCCGCGCCTGTTGAAGATGCAGCGCAAGGGCCGTCTGGCGATCATCGGCAATGGCCTGAACAAGGTCGACTTCACCAGTGTGCAGAACCTCAACGAAGCGCTGCTCAGCAGTCTGCTGGCCAGCGGCTCGGCCCTGGGCAAGGCCTACAACATCAGTAACGGCGCGCCCGTGCCGTTGTGGGACGTGGTGAACTATGTGATGCGCCAGATGGGCGTGCCGCAGGTCACGCGCTACCGCTCCTTTGGCCTGGCCTACAGCGTGGCGGCCCTCAATGAAGGCTTCTGCAAGCTCTGGCCGGGCCGTCCGGAGCCGACCCTGTCGCGCCTGGGCATGCAGGTCATGAACAAGAACTTCACCCTGGATATCAGCCGCGCCCGCCATTATCTGGATTACGAACCCAAGGTCAGCCTGTGGACGGCGCTGGATGAATTCTGCGGCTGGTGGAAGGCCCAGGACATACGCTGAAAATAAACACTGAACCGAGTTCGGGGTTCAGGGTCGATCAGGGCGGCGGGTTAGCGGTTTATACTCGCCCCATTCAGCTATCACCGCGGTTTTAGAAAGGTTGCCCCATGCGTAACGATGCCAACGACGACTTCGACGATGTTCCAAGCCTGCGTGCCGATACCCTCGACGATGATTTCCCGACCACCGCCGCGGGCCGCGCGCGTACTTCGGTGCATTCGCGCAGCGTGCCGGCCGTCAAGGTCAAGGCAGCGAATGCCGGGCCACTCTGGGCGCTGGTCGGTGCCTTGTTCTTCGCCTTTATCGGCCTGGCCTGGTGGAGCTTCCAGCAGATCTCGCTAATGGAGCAGCAACTGGTCGCCACCCAAGAGAGTTTCGCCCGTATCAGCGAAGAGGCGGCGGGGCGCCTGCAGGACATTTCCGGCAAGGTGGTCGCCAGCCAGTCCAGCGTCAACAGCGACAGCGAAGCCTTGAAGCTGCAGATCAAGCAGCTGGAAAGCCGGCTGCAGGACCAGGGCAAGCAACAGCAAGGCGTAGCCGGACAGGCCACGGACCTGGACAAGCGCCTGGCCCAGATGACCGCGCAGGCCACCGAACAACAGACGGCCAACAGCCAGTTGCAGGCTCAGGTGAAATCCTTGAGCAGCGAGCTGGCCGCCCTGAAAAGCGCGCCTGCCGACACCAGCAAGGCCGATGCCCAGTTCAAGAGCCTGAACGGCGAGATCGCCACCTTGAAGAAACAGGGCAACCCGAGCGCCGCCATCGAGCGTCTGGAGCAGGACATGATCGTGCTCAAGAGCCAGCAGGACAATCGTCCCGCCGCTGCCCAGGGCGGCACCAACACCGCCGAGTTCGACGCCTTCCGCGGCCAGGTCACCCGCAACATCAATACCCTGCAGAGCCAGATCCAGAATCTGCAGCAGCAGCTCAATACCCGCCCCTGACCTTGACGACCTTCCCGCGCCAGGCGTGGGAAGGTCGCGGTTTTGCCTCTCGCCTCCCTGCTTCGCTGAATACTCGACCATATCCTTTAGCCGTCTACGCTCTTGAAACACCAACAAGAACGAGGGACGCGCAATGAGGGGATTGCTTAGAGCCACGGTGCTGGGGTGGTTGCTGATGTTCTGTGGCAGCCAGGTCCAGGCGGCGGACGATGCCACGGCGGCCAAGGCCCTGCTGGAGAAGGCCCTGGCCTATTACCACGACCAGGGTGACAAGGCCTTTGCCGCTTTCAGCCGGCAGGGCGAGTTCGTCGACAAGGACCGTTATGTGTTTGTGGTCGACACCAAGGGGGTGATGCTGGCCAGTGGCGGGCCGTCGTCGGCGCTGATCGGCCGCGATGTTTCCGAGGTGCTCGGGCCGGATTTGCAAAAGGCCTTCAAGGACGCGCTGAAGATTCCCGAGGGCAATGGCATCCAGCAAGCCGAATACCGCTGGCAGAACTGGGCCGACGGCAAGGTCGAGCGCAAGCATGTGTATTACCAGCGGGTCGGCGAGCGAATCCTCGCGGTCGGTTATTACCTGCCGCGGGCCTCCGCCGAGCAAGCCAGGGCCTTGCTGGACAAGGCTGCGAGCGAGTTGGTCAAGGACGAGAAGGGTACGCTGACGGCGATCAACTCGCTCAAGGGCGGTTTCCTGCAGGACGACCTGTATGTGTTCGTGGTCGATCTGGACAACCAGCGCTATGTGGCCCACGGCACCAATCTGCGGCTGATCAATACCGACTTCAACAAGGTCAAGGATCCGGACGGCAAACCGGTGGGCGAGCCGATCCTGGCACTGATGGCCACCCAGGATCAGGGCGAGTATGAGTACCGCTGGAAGAACCCGGTGACGGCCAAGGTGGAAGACAAGCACGCCTACCTGCGCAAGGTCGGGCACTTCCTGGTGGCGGTGGGGTACTACAGCCCGTGAGGGTCGGTCGCCAGCCAGCTCGCCTATGGAAGAGCTGGCTGGCGATGCCGTTATTTGACCTTGTCTTCACGCCCGCGCAGCAGCGCATTGGGCATGGCCAGCGCCGCCGCCAACCCCAGCAACGACACTGCCGCGCTGACCATCAGCAAGTGTTTGAAGGTCAGCAGCAACTCAGCCCGCAAGGCTCCCTGTTCCACATCCGGCGCGGCATTCAGGCCATCGAGCAGCACATTGCCCGAGTGGCCTTCGCCGATCAGCGCCGAACCGCTCAACTGGGCGAAGCTGGAGTCCTGCAACAACGCCAGCAACAGCGCTGACATCAAGGCCACACCCACCGCACCGCCCAGGGAACGGAACAGGTTGGTAGTGCTGGTGGCGACTCCGATATCCCGTTGTTCCACCGAGTTCTGGCTGCCCACCAGCGAAGTCGGGAACTGCATGCCCGAGGCAATCCCGCCGAACAACATGAACACACTGCTCAGCAGCACCGCCTGGGGTGGGCTGAAGGCCATGCCGAGAACGGTCAGCGGCATCAGTAGGGCGCCACTGAGGATCATCGGTTTGTAGCGGCCGGTCACCGAGGTCATGCGCCCGGCGAAGTAGCCGCCTATCGGCAGGCCGATGGCCAGCGGCAGCAGGTGCAATGCCGCGCTGTCGGCTCCGGCGCCGGTGACGCTCTGAAAGCGCAACGGCATCAGCACCGTCAGGGAGATGGCCTGGAAGCTGGTGAAGAACACCGTGCACCAGCACAGCATGGCATTGCGATTGGCGAACAGGTGCATGGGCAGCAGCGGCTCTTGCGTGCGCCGTTCATGCCTGGCGAACAGGGCCAGGACGATGACGGCACAGGCCAGCAGGCCCAGCACCTCTTGGCTGCGCCAGGCGTGACCCTGGCCGAAATGGGTGATCGCCAGCAGCAGGGCGGTCAGGCCGATGATCATCAGCAGCGTGCCGAGGTAGTCGATGATCGGTTTGCGTTGCGGAATCGGTAGCCCCCGCAGATTGCGCCTGGCCACCAGCCAGGCACCCAGGCCCAGGGGCAGGTTGATCAGGAACACCCAGCGCCAGGACAGGTATTCGGTCATGTAGCCGCCGAGCACCGGGCCGGCGACGCTGGCTGCCGCGTACATGCTGCTGAAGTAACCCTGGTAACGCCCACGTTCGCGGGGCGGCACTATGTCGCTGATGATCGCCTGGCTGACCGAAATCATCCCGCCGGCGCCGATGCCCTGGAAGATCCGCGCCAGGACCAGCTGTTCCATGTTCTGGGCCATGCCGCAGAACAGCGATGCCAGGGTGAACAGGCCCATGCCGAACAGCATCAGCTTGCGTCGGCCATAGAGGTCGCCGAGCTTGCCGTAGATCGGTACAGCCACGGTCATGGCCACCATGTAGCCGGAAATCACCCAGGCCAGCAGGCTGACGTCCTTGAACTGCGCGGAGATGGCGGGCATGGAGACCGCGACTATGGTCTGGTCCAGGGCGCCGAGGAAGATCGCCAGCATCAGGGCAATCAGTACGCTGCGAAGAGCCAGTTTGGGCTGGCCAGGCTGGTCGGGATGGGTCACGGAAGAACCTGCGGGCAGTGATTGACCCGCAGGGTGCAAGGCGAGCGGGAATGCCCGCTAGTGTACTCGATAGGCCCCTACTCGATAGCTTCGTAAGGAAGGCCGACGTAATTTTCCGCGATGGTTTTGCGCCCGGCCTCGGAGTCGACGAAGTACGCCAGCTCCGACTCGGCGATACGCTGGCTGAAGTCGTCGGAGTCGGGGAAACGGTGCAGCATCGCGGTCATCCACCAGGAGAAACGCTCGGCCTTCCAGATCCGCCGCAGGCAGATTTCCGAGTACTTTTGCAGCAGGTCGGTGCGCTGCTCGCGGTAGACCTTGAGCAGGATGTTGAACAGCGTGCTGACATCGCTGGCGGCCAGGTTCAGGCCCTTGGCCCCGGTGGGCGGCACTATGTGCGCGGCGTCGCCGACCAGGAACAGCCGTCCGTATTGCATCGGCTCGACCACGAAACTGCGCAGCGGCGCGATGCTTTTCTCGATCGACGGTCCGGTCACCAGGCGCTCCGCCAGCTCCTCGGGCAGGCGCTTCTTGAGTTCGTCCCAGAAGCGTTGATCGGACCAGTCGGCGACATTTTCCTCTGCCGGTACCTGCAGGTAGTAGCGGGTGCGGGTGGTCGATCGCATGCTGCACAGGGCAAAGCCGCGTTCGTGGCGGGCGTAGACCAGTTCGTCGTGGACCGGCGGGGTATCGGCGAGAATGCCGAGCCAGCCGAACGGATAGATGCGCTCGAAAACCTTGAGCTTGTCGGCCGGGATCGACTGCCGGGCGACACCGTGGAAGCCGTCGCAGCCGGCGATGTAGTTGCAGTCCAGGCGGTGGGGCTCGCCCTGGTAATCGAAGGTCAGGTAGGGCTGGTCGCTCTGCATGTCGTGGGGGCGCACGTTGTCGGCCTGGTACAGGGTCCGGGCGCCGACGGCCTGGCGGGCTTGCATAAGGTCGCGGGTAACTTCGGTCTGGCCGTAGATCGTCACGCTCTTGCCGCCGGTGAGGGCGTGCAGGTCGATGGCCACTCGGCGGCCGTCGAGGGCCAGTTCGAAGCCGCCGTGCACCAGGCCTTCGACGTCCATGCGCTGGCTGACCCCGGCCTGGCGCAGCAGGTCGACCATGCCTTGTTCCAGCACCCCGGCGCGGATGCGCCCGAGTACGTAGTCCGGGGTTTGTCGTTCGAGGATCAGGGTATCGATGCCGGCCTTGTGCAGCAGCTGGCCGAGCAGTAGTCCGGAGGGGCCGGCGCCGATGATGGCGACTTGAGTTTTCAGGGTTTTCATTGTTTTTATGACTCGCAAGCTTCACGCGAACAGGTTCGCTGAGTGATTTTTATGTTTCGAGTGCCTGCATTTTTCACTTGTGATGCTGTCAGTTGAAGGTGAAAACTGAGCCGATACCTGTTCATTTCACCAATCGGTGCGATTATCGCCCGTCACCCAGAGGCCTGGATTGCAGTTATGAATAAGCCTGCCTTGCCTTCAATTCCGGTGTTCAAACTCTATGGGGAAAGCCTGGATTGGCCGACACCGGACCTGCTGCACTGCGAAACCATTTCCAAGCGCAGCCGCGAGCACCATTGGGAAATCAAGCCGCATCGGCATGCCGATCTCTGTCAGTTGCTGTTCGTGCATCGCGGGCAGGCCGAGCTTGAGATCGAAGGCCAGCGCACGCTGCTGGGGGAGTCGGCACTACAGATCCTGCCGGCCCTGTCGGTGCATGGCTTTCGTTTTTCCGAGGACATCGACGGTTATGTGGTGACCCTGGCCGCGCCCTTGATGGCCCATCTGCAAGCCCAGCTGGGGCACTCGGTGAATGCCCTGGCCGTGGCCGAGAGCTACCCGGCGGGCGCCGACGGCGACTACCTGAACAGCCTGTTCGCCGCGTTGCAGAACGAGTACCTGGGGCGTGAGCCGGCGCGGGAAATGCTCATGCACTCGCTGGTCAGCGTGATCATGGTGTGGGTCAGCCGCCAGGCGATCCGGCGCCGCAGCGCCAGCCAGCGACCGCAGCGGGCGCGGGAGTATTTCAATGGCTATATCCAGTTGGTGGAAACCCACTATCGCGAGCATGTGAAGGTCGAGGACCTGGCGCACAAGCTGGGGATCTCCGTTTCCCACCTCAATGGCACCTGCCGTGAACTGGCGGGCCAGCCGGCCCTGCAGATCATGCATGAACGCCAGCTGCTGGAGGCCAAGCGCCTGCTGACCTACACCAGCATGACCATCTACGAGATTTCCGACACCCTGGGGTTTTCCGATCCCACCAACTTCACCCGGCTGTTCCGCCGCCGCGTCGGGATCTCGCCCAAGGCCTTCCGCGACCGCTTGAAGAGCGATCACGAACAGTGACGCCGCGCGCCTGCATCATTTCAAGGAGTTGAGGGTCGCGTTGTGCGGGATGCACTGATCAATGTTGCAACTGGCGAAGACATGTGGCTGTTGCCGGGCCTGCTCGACGCGATAGGCCGCTGTTCCATACAGCACCAGGGTCGCGGTGCAGGTGACGAAAATGGCCAGGTATCTTCTTGTTTTGATGTTCATGGCAAACACCTCTGAACGAATACCCCTGCGCGTGTGGGGGTACTGTTATCAGCATAGATCAGCCACATGGGGCAGACATGGCCGCTTGCCAGGTCGCGGGCAGGGTGTTGACGCGGTATTCAGCGGTCTTATCGGGTTTTACAGCCCCTTGTCCCACTCCGGTTCTTCGGGGAAACGCAGCACCAGGAAATCCAGCATGCTGCGCAGGGCCGCCGGCATGTGTTTGCGCGAGGCGTAGACCGCGTACATGTTCATTTGCCGGGGTTCGGCATGGGGCAGCAGGCGCACCAGTTCGCCGCTGTGGATATGCACGCCGGCCTGGTAGCTGGGCAGCATCGCCACGCCGGCCCCGGCCATGGTCGCGCGCAACAGGGTGCTGGCTTCGTTGGCGCTGATATTGCCCTGCACCGGTACCGAAACCTGTTCGCCGTCCTGTTCGAAATGCCACAGGCTCTTGCCGAAATAGGAGTGGGTCAGGCAGTTGTGCTGGCTGAGCTCCTCGACCCGCTGTGGTGCCGGGTGCTCACGCAGGTAGGCCGGGGAGGCGCAGATCACCGAGCGGCATACCGTCAGCCGCCGGGCGATCAGGTTCGGGTCCAGGTCGTTGCTGGTGCGGATCGCCAGGTCGATGCGTTCGTCCACCAGGTTCACCGTGCGGTCGAGCATCTGCAGGTCGATGCTGACGCCGGGGTAACGCTTGACGTAGGTGGCCATGGCATCCGCCAGCTGAGCCTGGCCGAACGAGGTGCTGACACTGATGCGCAGCAAACCGCGGGGCGCATCGTCGGGTTCGCTGACGGCGGCCTGCATGTCCGTCGACAACTCGAGCATCTGCCGGCAGCGGGGCAGGATCTCGGAGCCCGCCGCGGTCAGGCTCAGCTTGCGGGTGGTGCGGTGCATCAGCCGGGCGCCGACCCAGTCCTCCAGCTCCGCGAGATAACGCGAAACCACCGGCCGCGAGAGGTCCAGATGGTCGGCGGCGGCCGACTGGCTGCCAAGGTCGACTACGGTGACGAAGACGCGCATTGCTTGAAGACGATCCATGATTTGCCCGCTTTCAGAAACAAACTATGTCCAAGCATCGCATTTTTTGTAACGAGTGCGGCAACTAAGCTTCATCTCCATCGCCACCTACCCATGGCCACTTACGGCCGACAGACCATCGGAGCTGCATATGATCGGATTCACCTCACTCAAGCGCCTGCTGCTGGCGACCGCCACCCTGGGTTTCGCCGCCCATGCCGCCGCCGTCGAGCCGGCCCTGAAGCTGGATGTGTACAACCCGGGCACCGCGGCGATCTTCCCGGTGACTTCGGTGCTGGTCAGCGGCAAGAAGGAAGCGATCCTGGTGGACGCGCAGTTCGGCAAATCCCAGGCCGAGCAACTGGTGGAAAAGATCCGCGCCAGCGGCAAGCAACTGACCACCATCTACATCAGCCACGGTGACCCGGACTACTACTTCGGCCTGGACACCATCACCCAGGCTTTCCCCAAGGCCAAGGTCGTGGCGTCGCAGCCGACTGTCGAGCACATCAAGGCCACGGTCGACGGCAAGCTCGCGTTCTGGGGCCCGAAAATGGGCGCCGACGTACCGGCCAAGACCATTGTGCCGGGCGTGCTCAAGGGCCACAGCCTGACCCTGGAAGGGCAGAAGCTGGACATCATCGGCCTGGACGGCAAGCAGCCTGACCGCACCTTCGTCTGGATCCCGTCGATCAAGGCGGTCGTCGGTGGCGTGGTGGTGGCGGAAAACATCCATGTATGGATGGCCGATACCCAGACCGCGCAATCCCACAAGGACTGGCTAACCACCCTGGACACCATCGCCGCGCTGAAACCCCAGACCGTGGTACCGGGCCATTACCTGGGCGAAAGCGTCCGCTCCCTGGCTCCCGTGCATTTCACCGCCGACTACATCAAGGCCTTCGATGAAGAAACCGCCAAGGCCAAGGATTCCGCCGAACTGATCGCGGCGATGAAAAAGCGTTACCCGGACCTGGGCGAAGACAGCTCCCTGGAGCTGAGCGCCAAGGTCGCCAAGGGCGAAATGAAGTGGTGATTCGACTGCCCCCGCGCCTGGCGCGGGGGCAGTCCCTGTAAGGCTTTGTCTCACTTATCGGAACTGGAGAACTGTCATGAGCAAGATCGCAATCATTGGTGCCACCGGTCGTGCCGGTAGCCAACTGCTGGAAGAAGCCCTGCGTCGTGGTCACAGCGTCACCGCGATTGCCCGTAACCCGGCGAAAATCGGCAACCGCGCCGGTGTGGTGAGCAAGGCGGTCGACGTGCTGGACGGCGCGGCGTTGCAGGCAGCGGTCGCCGGTCACGATGCGGTGATCAGCGCGGCGCACTTTTCCACCATCGCGCCCAAGGCCGTGATCGACCCGGTGAAACAGGCCGGCGTCAAACGCCTGCTGGTGGTGGGCGGTGCCGGTTCGTTGCTGTTGCCCGACGGCAGTCGGGTGATCGACGCCGCCGGTTTTCCGGATGAGTACAAGGCTGAAGCCAGTGCCGGCAGTGTGTTCCTCGATACCCTGCGCCAGGAGAAAGAGCTGGACTGGACCTTCCTGTCGCCATCGGCGGAATTCGTCGAAGGCGAACGCCGCGGGCAGTTCCGCCTGGGCCAGGACCATCTGCTGGTGAGCGCCGAAGGCAAGAGCTGGATCACCTTCGCCGACTTCGCCATCGCCATGATCGATGAGCTGGAAACACCGAAGCACTCCCGCCAGCGTTTCACTGTCGGTTACTGAGGCTCCCCCTCACCCTGTAGCCGCTGCCGCAGGCTGCGAACGAGCGCGAAGCGGTCGTAATCCAGACAACAGGTTGTACGTGGTGTCTGGTTTTGCGACTGCTGCGCAGCCGATCGCAGGCTGCGCCAGCGGCTACAGGGCTACATCGGTTTTAGGGCTATCTGGTCCGGGCCTGTTCCACCAGCCAGTCCAGCAACGCCCGCAACTGCGGCGATGGCGCTGAGCGATCGGGGTGGACCAGGTAGTAACCCAGGCCGGTGCGCACCTTCAATGCAAATGGCATGACCAGCCGCCCGGCGCTCAGGTCTTCGCCGATCAATGCCCAGTCGCCAATGGCCACGCCCGTGCCTTGGGCCGCAACCGACATCGCCAGGTCCAGGGTTTCGAAATGCTGGCCCTTGCCGATGTTATTCAGCACCGTCCCCGAGGCTTTCAGCCAGGTCTTCCAGTCATGGGTATCCAGGGTCGGATGCAGCAGCATGTGTTGCTGCAGGTCGGCCGGGGTCTTCAGCGCTATCGCCCCTTCGAGCAATGCCCGTGAGCACACCGGCGTCAGCTGTTCGTCGAACAGGTGATAGGCCCCGAGGGTGGAGGGGGGCGGGGCGCCGTAAATCACCGCGGCGTCGAAGTGTTCGCGGTTGAAGTCGACCCCGTGCTGCACCGTGGTGGTCAGCCGCACAGGCACGTCCGGCCGCTCTTTCTGCCACTGCATCAGGCGCGGCAACAACCAGCGCATCACGCAGGTGGACGCCTTGAGTTGCAGGGTGTCGCGGTTCACCCCGACCTGTTCCACCCCCTCGCTGATCAGGCCGAACACCTGTTCCACCCGTGGCAACCATTCCCGTCCTTCGGCCGTCAGGCTCAGGCCGCGGGCCTGGCGCTGGAACAAGGCATAACCCAGGTGGCTCTCCAGGCCGGCGATCTGCCGGCTCACCGCGCCCTGGGTGATATGCAGCTGCTCGGCCGCGTGGGTGAAGTTGCAGCAGCGTGCGGTGATCAGAAAGGTGTGCAGCGCAGGCAAGGGCGGGAGGCGTTTCATAAAGGGCCAAGGCATGACGTGAGGACATGGCTAGTATGACTTTTTATCCATTGTTCCCGCTACACGTGGCCCGTTCCAATGACGCCTTCCCCGTGCCTGGCCATGCAGCGGCCAGCCAGGCACACCGTCTCAAGCGAACAAGAAGGGCAAGACATGGCGACGTGCGGCGAAGTGTTGGTCAAGTTACTCGAAGGTTATGGCGTCGAGCAGGTCTTCGGCATTCCGGGGGTGCACACCGTCGAGCTGTATCGCGGCCTGGCCCGTTCGCGCATCAGGCATGTCACGCCGCGTCACGAGCAGGGCGCCGGTTTCATGGCCGACGGTTATGCCCGCACCAGCGGCAAGCCGGGGGTGTGTTTCATCATCACTGGCCCCGGGATGACCAACATCACCACCGCCATGGGCCAGGCCTATGCCGACTCGATTCCGATGCTGGTGATCTCCAGCGTGCAGTCGCGCAGCCAGCTCGGCGGCGGCCGCGGCAAGTTGCATGAGCTGCCGAACCAGGGCGCCCTGGTGGGCGGCGTGGCGGCGTTCTCCCATACCCTGATGTCCGCAGCGGAACTGCCGGGCGTCCTGGCCCGCGCCTTCGCGCTGTTCCAGGCCGGTCGGCCGCGCCCGGTGCACATCGAGATCCCCCTCGACGTGCTGGTGGAGGAGGCCGATGACCTGCTCGACAGCGAGCCGGTGAGCATCGCCCGGGCCGGCGCCGCGCCCGCCGCGATTGCCCGGATGAGCCAACTGCTGGCGGGCGCCAGGCGTCCGCTGATCCTCGCCGGTGGCGGTGCGATCGATGCTGCCGCGTCCCTGACCCGCCTCGCCGAATTGCTCCAGGCACCGGTGGCCTTGACCATCAATGCCAAGGGCATGCTGCCGTCGCGGCACCCGCTGCTGATCGGCTCGACCCAGTCGCTGGTGGCGACCCGCGCCCTGGTGGCCGATGCCGACGTGGTCCTGGCCATCGGCACCGAACTGGCCGAAACCGATTACGACGTGACCTTCGCCGGTGGCTTCGAGATTCCTGGCGCCCTGCTGCGCATCGACATCGACCCTGACCAGACCGTGCGCAACTATCCACCGAAAGTGGCGCTGGTGGCCGACTCCCACAGCGCAACCGAAGCCTTGCTGGCCGAGTTGGGCAAGCAACCGCTGAGCGAGCGCGACAGTGCCTGGGGCACCGCCCGTGCCGCTGCCCTGCGCAACGCACTGGAACAGCAGTGGGACGCGCCGACCCGGGCGCAGACGCTGTTCCTCGAAACCGTGCTGCAAGAGCTGTCGGAGATCGTCATCGTCGGCGACTCCACACAGCCGGTGTACAGCGGCAACCTGACCTTTAACCCCGAGCGTCCGCGCCGCTGGTTCAACTCCTCGACCGGCTACGGCACCTTGGGTTATGCCTTGCCGGCGGCCATCGGCGCCTGGCTGGGCGGTGCTTCCGAGCGCAATGCCCGGGGCCCGGTGGCGTGCCTGATCGGCGACGGCGGCCTGCAGTTCACCCTGTCGGAACTGGCCTGCGCGGTGGAAGCGCGCACGCCGATCATCGTGCTGCTGTGGAACAACCAGGGCTACGAAGAAATCAAGAAATACATGGTCAACCGCGCCATCGAACCGGTGGGCGTGGACATCTACACGCCGGACTTCATCGGCGTGGCCAAGGCCCTGGGCTGCGCCGCCGAGGCCATCGACAGCGTCGACGGATTGCGCGATGCGCTGCGCGCGGCCAGCGATCGCCAGGGCCCGACCCTGATCGAAATCGACCAGGCCGGCTGGATGCGGGCGGTGCAAGCATGAGCCAGGCAAACCTGTTGAACGGCCTCTACATCGACGGTCAGTGGCGTGCCGGCAGCGAGCTGCTGCCAGTGATCAATCCCTCCACCGAAGAGCTGCTGGCGTTGGTCGGTGGTGGCGACCGGCACAGCGTCGAGCAGGCGGTGACCGCGGCCCAGGCCGGGCTCGTGCACTGGGCCGCGGCCAGCGGTGCCGAGCGTGGCGCGGTGTTGCGGCGGATCGCCGCCGGGGTCGCCGAGCGCCGTGAACGCCTGACGCACCTGCAATCGAGCAACAACGGCAAGCCGCAATTCGAAGCGGCCATCGACGTCGATGACGTGATTGCCACCTTCGAGTACTACGCGGGGCTGGCCGAAGGCCTGGACGCCGCCCAGGACCGCGACGTGCCGTTGCCCAGCGATGATTTCAGCGCCCGTGTGCGGCGTGAGCCCTGTGGCGTGGTCGGCCTGATCGTGCCGTGGAACTTCCCGATGGTCACCACCGCCTGGAAGCTCGCGCCGGCCCTGGCTGCCGGTTGCAGCGTGGTGCTCAAGCCCTCGGAAGTCACCCCGCTGCCGGAACTGGAACTGGCGGCGATCATCGCCCAGAGCGGCTTGCCCAAGGGCGTATTCAACCTGGTCTGCGGCACCGGGCTGGCGGTGGGCGCGCCGCTGGCGGCCGATCCGCGGGTGGCGAAGATTTCCTTCACCGGCAGCAATGCGGTCGGGGTCCAGGTCATGCAGCGCGCGGCGGAGACGGTCAAAGGCGTGAGCCTGGAGCTGGGCGGCAAATCTTCGCTGCTGGTGCTGGCGGATGCCGATCTCGAACTGGCGGTGGAACTGGCCTGTGGCGGCGGATTTTTCAACGCCGGGCAGATGTGCTCTGCCACCAGCCGGGTGCTGGTGGCCGACGAACTAGCGGACGAGTTCCTGCTGCGCCTCAAGGCGCGGGCCGAGGCGATTCGAGTGGCGGACCCTTTCGATCCGGACGTGGAGATGGGCGCGCTGGTCAACCAGGCGCAATACCAGCGAGTGCTGGGCCATATTGATCGCGGGCTGAGTGTCGGGGCCAAGCTGGTATGCGGTGGTGGGCGTCCAGCGGACCGGGAACGTGGTTTTTTTGTACGGCCGACCCTCTTCACCGAAGTGCCCCTCGACAGTGCGCTGTGGCGTGAGGAGATCTTTGGCCCGGTGCTCTGCGTGCGCAGTTTCGCCAGCGAGGCCGAGGCCATCGCACTGGCCAACGACAGCGAGTTCGGCCTGGTGGCCAGTGTGGTCAGCGCGGATCTAGACAACGCCGAGCGGGTCGCCAATGCCTTGCAGGCCGGGCTGGTATGGATCAACGCGCCGCAAGTGATCTTCCCGCAGACCGCCTGGGGCGGCTACAAGCAGAGCAGCATCGGCCGCGAGCTGGGGCCTTGGGGGTTGCAGGCATTCCAGGAGATCAAGCACGTGATTCGCGCGCGCTGAGCCGCGCAAAAAACACCCCATGCCTCGCCAGGAGGCATGGGGTTTTCAATTTTCGGTCATTGTGCCCGTCAGACGCTGCTGCGCAGGCGCGCCATATCCCGCAGCGGCGGAGCGCCGAACTGGCGGCTGTATTCGCGGCTGAACTGTGAGGGGCTTTCGTAGCCGACCCGGTAACCGGCGGCGGACGCTTCCAGCCCTTCAGTCAGCATCAGGCGCCGGGCTTCCTGCAGGCGCAGTTGTTTCTGATACTGCAAGGGGCTCATGGCAGTCATGGCCTTGAAGCGGTGGTGCAGGGTGGACACGCTGAGGTTCACCCCGCGCGCCAGATCGTCGATGCGCAGCGGTTGCTCGTAATTGCCGTTCAGCCATTTGATGGCCTGGCTGACCCGGTGGCCCTGGCTGTTGGCGATGGCGATCTCATACAACCGGTGGCCCTGGGGGCTGCGCAGCAGCCGGTAGAGAATCTCCCGACGAATCAGCGGCGCGAGCATGGCGATGTCTTTGGGCGTATCCAGCAGGCGGGTCAGGCGCAGCACGGCGTCGAGCATCGGCGTATCCAGGCGTTCCACATACAGGCCACGGCCGACAGGACGGTTCGGCACCCCCAGCGGCCCGGCATCGGCGATCAGCGTGCTGATTTCGGCCGGGTCGATGTCCAGGCGCAGGGCGAGGACCGGTTCCAGCGGCGAGACATCGGCCAGGCGTCCGCTCAATGGCATGGAAACCGAGACCACCAGGTAGTTGAGCGGGTCGTAGTTGAACTCCTCGTCGGCCAGCCGTACTTCCTTGCGACCCTGGGCCATGATGCACAGGGCCGGTTGGGCCAGCACCGAGGCGAAATCATGGGAGTGGCTGTAGCGCGAGACGAACAGCGACTGGATCGCCGTGGCATAGCTGCCGTCTTCGCCGGTGTTGCGAGCAATGATCCCGGCCAGCTCCGCCCGCTGTTTTTCCATTTCCGCATCCAGTGGCGGCTGCTGGGTTTCGAGCGATGACATGAAGGCCCCTCCGGGAAGATTGCGATGGCCACAGCTTAAATTTGTGCAAGCGCCAGGGGTAGGCGATTCCTGCGTAAATCTTGCCTGATCCTGCCACGCGTGCGCGCGTGAGCAGAGCAGAGTCCTGTACGCGGGCTGTCACTTGCTTGAAACAACGTTGTGGTTTTTTCCCCGCGGGAGGGGCTGGATCCGCTGCTCTCAAATCAGGTTCGCAGGATTGTGCAATACGCTGGCAGGAATCGACTAACGGCCGTTGCGCCGGGCGCTTAATCTTGGATCCTGTCGCAGCCCGTCCCATGGCTGCCTCGACACCACCCTGGGAGGGTCGCACATGTCCACGCATATTCCCGTCAGCCACATGGCATTCGTCCGCGCCCGCGCCGGTCGCTCAACCGAGTTGGGTGCTCGCTTGAGCAGTCTGATCGAACCATCCCGCCAGGCCACAGGTTGCCTGCAGTTCGCCTTGCAGCATTCGCAGTGCGACGCTGATTTGTGGCTGGTATCCGGATTCTGGAGCAGCCAGCAGGCGATGACCGATTACTTCTGCTCGCCGGCCATGGCGATATTCGCCGAGCTGGTCCAGGACCTGGTGGTCAACAGCCTGGATTTCCATACCTTCAGCGACGTCTCGGCGGCCCAGGCCGAAGGCGAATACGCGCAACTGAACGGGGCACCGGTACACCAGCTGGCCAGCTGAGGGTTTAGAATGGCCGACTTTCCATTGGCCAGGATCAGCAACATGGCACGTAAAGAGTTTGCAGCATACGAAGCGGTTTCCGCCGTGGTTCCAGGTGAAGGGGGCTACAGCGCCGCCATCGCGGTCAAGGCCCTGGGTGGTTCAGGGGCACCGCGCTTTCACAAGGTTCTGGACGACCAGAAATTCAAGACCGCCCACGACGCCGACCAGGCTGCCGCGCAGAAGCTTGAGCAGTTGATCGACGTGAACGAAGACGGCGAACTGGCCTGGGAAACGGCCTGATCCGGGCAGCAATCTGATCTGAGAAACTAGTTGATCTGAGAAGCTACCTGACCGCCCCCGGGCGGAACATCTTGAACAAGGCCTCTGGCCCCAGTTGGAAATAATCCGCCGGCCCGCCGCCGCGCAGAATCGGTTCTGCCGCGGCGGTGTCGTATATCCCATCCTTGAGCAGCCATTTGGCGATATGCACGGCGACCACCTCGCCGAGGATCAGCCAGCTGGGCACCAACTCCTGATCCGCGCGCTGCAGTTGAATGATCTGGGTGACCTTGCACTCGAAGGACACCGGGCTTTCGGCTACCCGCGGCACAGCAATCACCTTCGAGGTCGCGGGCGTCAGCCCCGCCAGTTCGAATTCATTGACCTCGGCCGATACGGCCGCGCAGCTCTGGTTCATCTGCTCGGCCAGCGGGCGGGTGGCGAGGTTCCAGGCGAACTCGCCGGTCTGCTCGATGTTGTTCAGGCTGTCTTTGCGACCGACGCTGGAGAAACCGATGATCGGAGGAATGTAATTGAAGGCGTTGAAAAAACTGTAGGGCGCCAGGTTCAACCGGCCTTGCAGGTCCTGGGAGGAAATCCAGCCGATCGGGCGCGGGCCGACGATGGCGTTGAACGGATCGTGGGGCAGGCCGTGGCCCTGGGCGGGTTCGTAGTAATGGATGTCTTCGGACATGACAGGCTCTTGCGCGGACAAAGAGGGAAGGCCGTCATAGTGCAAGCCATTGAAAGTGAATGCCAGCTTGCGGCGTGCGGTTTTCCCCGGGCCAGAAACAACTAGGCCCGGCCGAAGCCGGGCTGCGGGGCATCCCTGAGGGTTAGCCGATGGTGGCGGCAGTTCCGGTGCGATCGAAACCATCGGCAGCGATTGCGTCGGCGGTGCCGGTGCGATCGAAACCATCGGAGGCGACTGCGCCTGCGCCTGCGGTACCGGTGTGATCGAAGCCATCAGAAGCAACTGCGCCTGCGGTGCCAGTGTGGTCGAAACCGTCGGCGGCGATAGCGGCGGCGGTACCGGTGCGATTGAAGCCGTCGGAAGCCAGGCTGGCGCTGGTCGAGCTGCCCGAGGTGAAAGTGGCCGAGCCGGTGCGGTCGTAGCCATCGGCGGCGAAGGTGTTGGCAGCCAGTACGGAAAGGGTCAGGGCGAGGATCAGTTTGCTTTTCATGGTGGTCACTCCAGGTTCGTTGACGTTTTGTGCAGTGGGTGTGGAATAGATACTACGCCAGTTAATTTGATTAAAAAGCGCAAATAAATGCTTAGAAATATCGATTTAATCGATGTTTGTGGCACCAGAAATACCTGCATAAAGCCTCTTTCCTGCTTCTGCCGCGTTTGACGCGCCGACACCGATTTCGATGGGGGCAGAATGCGGGCAGGGCATTAACCGATCATTAACCTGTTCGAACCGTTGAAAAATCGTGATCAACGGTTTTTTCATCCGCCACTTACCTATTTTTCACCGCTCGCCCCGCAGCCTTCGCTCCGACATAGAAGTCCAAGACGGACCGTCCTCAATCGAGCCCTGGAGCAATGCTGCGAATGAATAAACTCCCTCAGATCACCCTGGCGTTCTGGGTCATGAAAATCTGCGCGACGACCCTCGGGGAAACCGCCGGCGACTTGCTGTCGATGACCCTGAATGTCGGTTACGCCATCAGCTCGATGATCCTGATCAGCGTGTTCCTGCTGACCCTGGTCACCCAGCTGTTCTCGAAAACCTACAACCCGGTGCTGTACTGGATCGTGATCCTCTCCACCAGCACTGCCGGCACCACCATGTCGGACTTCATGGACCGCACCCTGGGCCTGGGGTATGCCACCGGCTCGGCGATCCTGATTGCGATCCTGCTGGCGATCTTCGCGGTCTGGCGCCTGAGCGGCGATCCGCTCAACGTCAACAAGATCCAGACCCTGCGCGGCGAGCTGTTCTATTGGATGGCGATCCTGTTTTCCAACACCCTGGGCACGGCGCTGGGGGACTACCTGGCGGACGACTCGGGGCTGGGGTTTGCCGGTGGCGCGTTGCTGATCGGTTCGACCATAGCCCTGGTGGTCGTGCTCAAGTACTGCACCCGGATCTCCTCGGTACTGCTGTTCTGGGTGGCGTTCGTGCTGACCCGGCCGTTCGGCGCGACCCTGGGCGACTTCCTGACCAAGCCCCTGGAGAAGGGTGGACTGGACTTCGGCACCATCGGCTCGTCGGCGGTCCTGGCGGGGATTCTGCTGGTGATGATTGCCGGGGCTTCGTACTACAAGAACCGTAGCGAGCGGCAGGTGGCGGCTGAGTTGGGGTGATGAGCCGAGCGCCGCGTTGCGGTTATCGCGGGCAAGCCCCGCTTCTGTAGGCGCGAGGCTTGCCCGCGATAGGCTTTACCTGATGACACCACAGCGCGAGGGCCTTGCACCCTCGCGCTTTTTATTGCGGGTCAGTCAGTCTCGATCCGCGAGTGTTTGCGGGTGTCTTTCATGGTGATGTAGACCAGCAGTGACACGGCGATGCAGGCGGTGACATACCAGTAGTAGCCGGTTTCCATGCCGATGCTCTTGAACCACAGTGCGATGTATTCGGCGGTGCCGCCGAAGATCGATACGGTCAGCGCGTAGGGCAGGCCCACGCCCAGGGCGCGGATCTCGGTCGGGAACAGCTCGGCCTTGACCACCGCGTTGATCGAGGTATAGCCGCTGACGATGATCAGCGCCGCCATGATCAGGAAGAACGCGCCCCACCAGCTCTGGACGGTGTGCAGGGTGGTGAGGATCGGCACGGTGAAAATGGTGCCGAGGATGCCGAAGGCGATCAGGATCGGACGGCGGCCGATCTTGTCCGACAGCGCACCGACCACCGGTTGCAGGCACATGAACAGGAACAGGGTCGCCGCGGAAATGGTGGTGGAGTCGGAGATGCTCATGCCGACGGTGTTCACCAGGTATTTCTGCATGTAGGTGGTGTAGGTGTAGAAGGCCAGGGTGCCGCCCATGGTCAGGCCGACCACTGTCATCAGCTCTTTCGGATGACGCATCAGGGTACGCATCAGGCTTTCTTTCGGCTTTTCCTTCTTCTTGGTGAAGGACTCGGTTTCTTCCATGCCGCGACGCAGGTACAGCGCTACGACCGCGCACAGGGCGCCGATACCGAACGGAATGCGCCAGCCCCAGGATTGCAGCTCTTCGGTGGTCAGCACGTTCTGCAGCACGATCAGGACCGCCAGGGCGATGAGCTGGCCGGAGATCAGGGTCACGTACTGGAAGCTGGAGAAGAAGCCGCGACGTTCCTTGGTCGCCATCTCGCTGAGGTAGGTGGCCGAGGTGCCGTATTCGCCGCCGACCGACAGGCCCTGCATCAGGCGCGCCAGGACCAGCAGGATCGGGGCGCCGACGCCGATGGTTTCGTAGCCGGGAGTCAGGGCGATGATCAGGGAGCCGAAGCACATCAGCAGCACCGAGGCCATCAACGCGGCCTTGCGGCCCTTGCGGTCAGCGTAGAGCCCCATCAGCCAGCCGCCGATCGGCCGCATCAGGAAGCCCACGGCGAAGATCGCGGCGGTGTTGAGCAGTTGGGCGGTGGTGTCGCCTTTGGGGAAGAAGACTTTGGCGAAGTACAGGGAGAAGGCGGCGTAGACGTACCAGTCGTACCACTCGACCATGTTGCCGACCGAACCGCTGAAGATCGATTTCAGGCGACTGGCGGTGGTCTTTTCTTTGGCAGGCGCAGCTGCCGCCCCAAGAGGCAGGGTTTGCGAGTTATCCATGACGGATCCTTCATTTAATTGTTTTTGTGGAGCGCGCCGAAACGCAGCCTGCAGGGGCTATAGCAGGAGCTGTGCCAGGAGCCGAGAGGCCCGGTTTAGAAGGGTCTTGAGAAATCGATGAGCGGAAATCCGCTCATTTCTTGGAGTGCGTGAGCGGAAATTTGCCGACTGAGCGGCGTTTGTGAGGATGCTATCGCGGGCAAGTCGGATCGCCGCCCGCTCGCTCCTACAGTCGGAGCGAGGCTTGCCCGCGATAGGGATGGCCCGGATAAAACATCTCCTCGGGCATCACTCCTCCCCGAGAAACATCTCCCGCGCCAACCCATGGCGCTGCATCTTTTCATTGAAGGTGCGGCGCGGCAGCTGCAGCTCATTGAGCACCGCCTTGATGTCGCCCTTGTGCCGGGTCAGCGCGGCCCGCAGGCATTGCGCCTCGAAGGCTTCCTGCTGCGCGGCCAGGGACTGGCCGGGGTCGATGCTTTCCGGCTCCGGCTCGCCCAGGCCGAGTACCTGGCGTTCGGCGACGTTGGCCAGCTCGCGCACGTTGCCCGGCCAGTCGTGGCTCAGCAGGCGGCTCAACTGCGCCCCGCTCAGGGGCGCGACGCCGCGGCCCAGGCGCTCGGCGGCGGCGTGGGCGAAATGTTCGTACAGCAGCGGGATGTCCTCGCGCCGATCCCGCAGCGGCGGCAGGCGCAGCTGTGCGACGTTCAGGCGGTAAGCCAGGTCCTCGCGAAAACGCCCGGCGCGGGCTTCGTCCAGCAGGTCCGGCTTGGTCGCGGCAATGATCCGCAGATCCACGGCAATGCTCTGGTTGGAACCCAGTCGCTCGAGCTTCTGTTCCTGCAGCACCCGCAGTAGCTTGACCTGCTGGGCCAGCGGCATGCTTTCGATCTCGTCGAGGAACAGGGTGCCGCCGTCAGCGTATTCCAGCTTGCCGATGCGCTTGCCCTGGGCGCCGGTAAAGGCACCGCTTTCATGGCCGAACAGTTCGGCTTCGAACAGTTGCTCGGGGATTGCCGCACAGTTCAGGGCGACAAAGGGCTTGTCGGCGCGCGGCCCGAAGTCGTGCAGGCAGCGGGCGACCAGTTCCTTGCCGCTGCCGGTCTCGCCGCGGATCAGCACGTTGACCGGCAGCGCGGCCAGGTCGACCACCTGCCGCCGCAGGGTCTGCAAGGCGCGGGACACGCCGAGCAGGGTGGAATCGATTTTCTCCCGGGTATCGGCCTGTTCGTGCAGGCGCCGGTTCTCCAGGACCAGGCCGCGTTTATCCAGGGCCCGGCGCAGGCTGCTCAGCAGGGTTTCCGGGCTGAAGGGTTTTTCCAGGAAGTCATAGGCGCCGTCGCGCATCGCTTCCACCGCCATCGGCACGTCGCCGTGGCCGGTCAGCAGGATCACCGGCAGGTCGGCGTCGCGCTGCTGCACCTGTTTGAGCAGCTCCAGGCCGCTGATGCCAGGCATGCGCACGTCGCTGAGGATCACCCCGGGGAAGTCCCTGGGCAGCCGGGCCAGGCAGTCCTCGGCGCGACTGAACAGCTGCACCTCGAAGCCCGACAGGCTCAGCCATTGTTCGACGGCGGTGCGAATACTGGCTTCGTCGTCGACCAGCATCACCGAATTCAACATGGGATATGCGCCTCCAGGTCGATGGGCAGGCTCAGGGTGAAGATCGCGCCCTGGCCTTGATTGCCGGCGCTCAGGCGCCCGCCCAGTTCGTGGACGATAGCGTAGGACACTGCCAGGCCCAGGCCCAGGCCGTCACCCACCGGCTTGGTGGTGAAGAACGGATCGAAGACGTTCGGCAGGTGTTCTTCGGCGATGCCGCCACCGCTGTCGATGACGCTCAGGCTCCACAGCTGCTGGTTGGCTTCGAGGCGGATTTCCAGTTGCTTGAGGGGCTTGTCGTGCATGGCGTCCAGGGCGTTGCGCAGCAGGTTGATCAGCACCTGCTCCAGGCGTATGGCATCGCCGCGCACCCAGGCCGGGCGCGTCAGTTGCAGGCGTATGTCGACCTGTTCGTCGCGCAGCCGGGTGTCCAGCAGTTGCAGGGCCTGATCCGCCACCGCCGCCAGGTCCAGGCGTTCGCGCAGGCCGCTGGGGCTCTTGCGGGCGAAGGTTTTCAGGTGGCCGGTGAGGCTGGCCATGCGGGTCAGCATATCGTCCAGCGGTTTCAGGGCCTGGTAGGCCTCGTCGACCCGCCCGTGATCGAGCAGCAGGCGCAGGGTGGCCAGTTGCATGCGCTGGGTGGTCAGCGGCTGGTTGATTTCGTGGGCCAGGGCCGCGGACATCTGCCCCAGGGCCGCCAGCTTGGCCGACTGCACCAGGCCGTCCTGGGCGGTGCGCAGGTCACGGGTACGCTCCTCGACCAGGCGTTCGAGCTCCTCGCGGCTGCGCTGGCGTAGCCTGGCCAGGCGCCAGCGCTGGTTGAGGAACAGCAGCAGGAATACCAGGGTCAGCCAGGCGCCGGCGGCGGCCAGGCCGGCATTGCGGCGGTCTTCGAAGGCGATCTGCGGGCGGCGCAGCAGATGCAGGGTCCAGCCTTCGGTGGCCAGGGGCAGGGACTCCCACAGGTAGTCGACGCTGCCGTCCGGACCCTCGACCCGGGTCAGCGTGCTGTCGTCGTCAAAGCGTCGCAGCGGCCGATGTTCGAGCGGGGTCAGCAGTTGTTTGTCGTATTGCCGGGTGGCCTTGAGTTCGGCGCGGTCGCTGTCCGACAACGGGCGCAACTGGCGATAACGCCAGCCCGGCTGGTTGGCGATGAACACGATGCCACGGGCATCGCTGACCAGCAGGGTGTCGCTGCCCTGGCTCCATTCGCGTTCCAGTTCGGGAAACTCCAGTTTCACCACCATGGCGCCGAGGAACTGTTCCTGCTCGTCCTTGACCGCGCTGGAGAGGAAATAACCGGGAATGCCGCTGGTGACGCCCACCGCATAGAAGCGTCCGCTGCCCTGGCTGCGGGTCTGGCTGAAGTAGGGGCGAAAGCCGTAGTTGTGCCCGACGTAGCTGCTGGGCAGGCGCCAGTTGCTGGCGGCCACCGCGAGGCCGGTGTGGTCCAGCAGTTCCAGGGTGGAGGAGCGGGCCGCGCCGTTGATCCGTTCCAGTTTGCGGTTCAGGGCGTCCTGCTGTTCCGGGCCGACCGGGCCCTTGAGCGCCGAACGCAGTTCCGGGTCCAGCGCCAGCACGGCGGGCAGGGCGCGGTAGCGCTCGATCAGGGTATGCAGGGAGTTGGCGTACAGCGCCAGTTGCTCGCTGGCGCGGGCGGCATCGTCCTCCAGCGCCTGACGTTCGGCATGGCGCATGGCGAAGGTCGCGCTGACCACGGCGCCGGCGAGAATCACCAGGGTATAGAAGGTCAAGCGCAGCGGGCGGGAGATCTGGACCATGAGTCAAGGGCAGGCTGAAAGGGGCAGGCAAGATAACATGCCTGTCCGAGGCTTCGTTGATCGTGGACAGCCCTGGCCCGGGCAGGCATGAAAAAGGCGGCGCTGCTCATCGAGCAACGCCGCCTTGGGTGACCGGTCGAAGCGCTTACTGCACTTCTACCGCCAGGCTTTCACTGATCTTTTTCTGCCAGATGGCGGGACCTGTGATGTGCACCGACTCGCCTTTGCTGTCGACCGCGACAGTGACCGGCATGTCTTTGACTTCGAACTCGTAGATCGCTTCCATGCCCAGTTCGGCAAAGGCCAGGACCTTGGACTTCTTGATCGCCTGGGCCACCAGGTAGGCAGCGCCGCCGACGGCCATCAGGTACACGGCCTTGCTGTCCTTGATCGCTTCGATCGCGGTCGGGCCGCGCTCGGACTTGCCGATCATGCCCAAGAGGCCAGTCTGCTCGAGGATCTGGCGGGTGAACTTGTCCATCCGCGTCGCGGTGGTCGGGCCAGCCGGGCCCACCACTTCGTCACCGACCGGATCGACCGGACCGACGTAGTAGATGAAGCGACCCTTGAGGTCCACCGGCAGGGTTTCGCCCTTGTTCAGCATCTCGACCATGCGCTTGTGCGCGGCGTCGCGACCGGTGAGCATCTTGCCGTTGAGCAGGACGGTTTCGCCCGGCTTCCAGCTCTGCACTTCTTCCGGGGTCAGGGTGTCGAGGTTGACGCGACGGGCCGACGGACCGGCTTCCCAGACGATTTCCGGGTAGGCGTCCAGAGGTGGCGCTTCCAGGGACGCAGGGCCCGAGCCGTCGAGCACGAAGTGCGCGTGACGGGTCGCGGCGCAGTTCGGGATCATGCACACCGGCAGGGAGGCGGCGTGGGTCGGGTAGTCCATGATCTTCACGTCGAGCACGGTGGTCAGGCCGCCCAGGCCCTGGGCGCCGATGCCCAGCTGGTTGACCTTCTCGAACAGCTCCAGGCGCATCTCTTCGATACGGTTCTGCGGGCCGCGGGCCTTCAGCTCGTGGATGTCGATGGATTCCATCAACACTTCCTTGGCCATCACCGCGGCTTTCTCGGCGGTGCCGCCGATGCCGATGCCGAGCATGCCCGGCGGGCACCAGCCGGCGCCCATGGTCGGAACGGTCTTCAGCACCCAGTCGACGATCGAGTCGGACGGGTTGAGCATGGCCATCTTCGACTTGTTCTCGGAGCCGCCGCCTTTGGCCGCCACGTCCACTTCCACGGTGTTGCCGGGAACGATGGAGTAGTGGATCACCGCCGGGGTGTTGTCCTTGGTGTTTTTACGAGCGCCCGCCGGGTCGGCGAGGATCGAGGCCCGCAGGACGTTTTCCGGCAGGTTGTAAGCGCGACGCACGCCTTCGTTGATCATGTCGTCCAGGCTCATGGTCGCGCCGTCCCAGCGCACGTCCATGCCCACGCGTACGAATACGGTGACGATACCGGTGTCCTGGCAGATCGGGCGGTGGCCGGTGGCACACATGCGCGAGTTGATCAGGATCTGCGCCATGGAGTCACGGGCCGCTGGCGATTCTTCGCGCAGGTAGGCTTCGTGCATCGCCTGGATGAAGTCCACGGGGTGGTAGTAGGAAATGAATTGCAGGGCGTCGGCAACGCTCTGAATCAGGTCGTCTTGCTTGATCACGGTCATGAGTCGCGCTCCTCTAAAAGACGGGAACATTTAATAAGGTGCTTGCAGCTTGGGTGCATCGGTCGGTTGCAAACACCTTCAAGGCACGCCGGACACACTGGCGCGACGCTAAAAAGGCGCGGCAGTATACCGCGCCTCGGGGCCAGGCACACGCGCCGGCAGTCAAACCAAAGTCGCATGCCCGGGACACGCCAGCCGGGATGCCGCCAGGCATGCGGTAGGCGCGGTCCGGGGCGGGATGGCGCTGGGCGGGGACAAAAATGGGATAGTTATTTTTTGGCGACACCACTAAAGTGGCAAGTGGCCTGTAGGGTAGGAAACTCTTTAAAGCCCCCTTTCGCATGGTGAGTCAACGATTGACCCATAACGCTATCCAGAGTCTTTTACTCAAGCGCTTCGTTCTTGCGGCGGGTACCTATGGACTGGCGTTACTGCTGCTCTGGCTGGCGATTTTCAGCGGCCACTATTCGGCGCCGCTGCGTTCGGCGCTGATCGATACCGGCCTGGTGGTGCTGAGCCAGGCGGTGCTGTTCTGGCTGTTCGTGTCCGGGCGCAACCTGCGCTTTCGCGACCCGAGCCTGACCGAGATCCAGATCCTCCTGGGCATCGGCTGGCAGACCTGGATGCTGGCCCACCTCGATACCGCGCGCGGCACCTTCCTGGTGTTCTATCTGCTGATGCTGTTGTTCGGCCTGTTCCACCTTCCTCGCCGGGCCTTCGTGCGTTGCGCCCTGTGCATTTTCATCGGCTTTGCCGGGATCACGCTGTGGGACGGCTACCACTTCCGCCTGGCCGATCCGATGCTTGCTGTGCTGCAGGTGTGTGTGCTGTTCGTGGTGCTGGCCTGGCTGTGCCTGTATGCCAGCTATGTGCAGGCTTCCCGGCAGCGCATGCGGCAACGGCGTTTCGCCTTGCAGGCCCACCAGGACACCTTGCGCGGCATGATGCGACAATTGGAAGACCTGGTCGCCACCGACGAACTGACCGGTCTGTACAATCGGCGGCATTTCCTGCGGCTGGCTTCGCGCGAACTGCACGCGATGAGCCTGGACCAGATGCATGGCCTGGCGCTGATCGACCTCGATCACTTCAAGCGGATCAACGACGTGCACGGCCATGCCGCCGGCGATCAGGTGCTGCAGGCGTTCGCCGCCGTGGCCAGCGCCTGCTTGCGCGATGGCGATGTATTGGCCCGCTACGGCGGCGAGGAGTTTGTCATGTTGTTGCCCGATTGCGATCCCGAACGCCTGACCTCCTGCTGCGAGCGTCTGCGCGTGGCCTTCATGGACGCCCAGTTGATCGGGGTCGAGGTACATGGCCTGAGCCTGTCCGTGGGGATGACCCTGGTGGAGCTGGGCGACGATCTGGACGACGCCCTGCAACGTGCCGACCAGGCGCTGTACCGGGCCAAGCGCGACGGGCGCAACCGCTGCGCCGCGGCCTGGGAAAATATCGATGCCTGAGCTGCGTGTCGGTGAACGGCAGTGGTCGGTGGCCGCCGGCAGCAATCTGCTGGATGCCTTGAATCAGGCCGGCGTGGCGGTGCCTTACAGCTGCCGCGCCGGCAGTTGTCACGCCTGCCTGGTGCACTGTGTCGAGGGTCTGCCCAGCGACAGTCGGCCCGATGCCTTGAGCGACGATCAGCGCCAGCGCGGCTGGCGGTTGGCCTGCCAGTGTCAGGTGGTGGAAGACCTGCGGGTCGAAACCTATGACCCGCTGCGCGATGGTGCGCCGGCCGAGGTGGTGGGTGTCGACTGGCTGTCGGCCACGGTGCTGCGCCTGCGTTTGCAGCCGGAGCGCAACCTGCGTTATCAGGCCGGCCAGCACCTGGTGCTGTGGACGGCTTCCGGTGTGGCGCGGCCGTATTCGCTGGCGAGTCTGCCCGGCGAAGACCGCTTTCTCGAGTTCCACCTCGATTGCCGCCAGCCCGGCGAGTTCAGCGACGCGGCGCGCCAGCTCAAGCCCGGCGATGGGCTGCGCCTGGGCGAACTGCGCGGCGGGGCGCTGCATTACGACCCGGACTGGCAAACCCGGCCATTGTGGCTGCTGGCGGCGGGCACCGGGCTGGCGCCGTTGTTCGGTATCCTGCGCGAGGCTCTGCGCCAGGATCATCAAGGCGCCATCCGCGTCATTCACCTGGCCCATGACGCCAGCGAACATTACCTGGCCAAGCCCCTGGCGGCGCTGGCGGCGAGCCGCGCCAACCTCAGTGTCGAGCTGCTGACCGCGACCGAGCTGCCAGCGGCTTTGGCACAACTGCGGCTTGTTTCGCGACAAACCCAGGCCTTACTCTGCGGGCACCCCGACAGCGTCGATGCTTTCGCCCGACGCTTGTACCTGGCGGGGCTGCCGCGCAATCAACTGCTGGCCGATGTATTCCTGCCCCGTGGTTGAGCGCTGATCCGTCCTGAGCGAGACCACCCATGACCGATACCATCCTGCTTGAACGCGAGGGCGGGCTGCTGACCCTGCGGCTGAACCGCCCGGACAAGAAAAATGCCCTGACCCGGGCCATGTACAGCCAACTGGCCGAAGGGCTGCGGCACGCCGACGCCGACCCTGAGGTCCGCGCGGTACTGATCAGCGGCAGCAGTGACTGCTTTACCGCCGGCAACGATATTGCCGACTTCCTCCAGCAGCCGCCCACCGGGCTCGACAGCCCGGTCTTTCAGTTCATGCTCAGCCTGTTCGAATGCCGCAAGCCGGTGGTCGCCGCGGTCGCGGGCCCGGCCGTGGGGATCGGCACCACCCTGCTGCTGCATTGCGATCTGGTGTACGTCAGCCGCGATGCCCGGTTGCGCATGCCGTTCGTCAATCTTGGTTTGTGCCCCGAATTCGGTTCCAGCCTGATCCTGCCGCGCCTGCTTGGGCAGGCCAAGGCCGCCGAGCTGTTGCTGCTGGGTGAAGGTTTCAGTGGCGAACAGGCGGCGCAGTGGGGCATTGCCAACCTGGCCTTGGCCGACGGAGCGGCGACCCTGGACAAGGCCCGGGAGATGGCGCTGCGTTTCGAGAAGCTGGCGCCGCAGGCGGTGCAGATCAGCAAGCAGCTGATGCGCACGCCCGATCGCGAGCAACTGCGCAAGGTGATCGAGGAGGAGGGCGCCCTGTTCACCCAGCGCCTGCATTCGCCGGAAGCGCTGGCTGCATTGTCGGGGTTTCTTGCCAAGAGCTGATCCCGGCCCTGTAGGAGCGAAGCTTGCTCGCGATCGCGGGCGGCGCGTTGTTTCTGGCGGATCGCGGTGTAGCTATCGCGGGCAGGTCGGATCGCCGCGCGCTCACTCCTACAGAGGCTCATAAAAAAGCCCCGCAGTTTTCACTGCGGGGCTTTTTTACTGCTGCGCCGGTTATGGACGCATCAGGGGGGACTCAGACCATCGGGTCGCCAACGTGCAGGATCTTCATGCCGTTGGTGCCGCCGGTGGTGTGGTAGCTGTCACCCTTGGTCAGGATCACCCAGTCGCCTTTCTGCACGACGCCGCGCTTGACCAGCTCGTCGATGGCCTTCTGGCTGACTTCGCTTGGCGGCAGGGATGCCGGGTCGAACGGGATGGTGTAGACGCCACGGAACATCGCGGTGCGGGCCTGGGCTTCGCGGTGCGGGGTGAACGCGTAGATCGGCACCGAGGAACGGATACGCGACATGATCAGCGGGGTGTAACCGCTTTCAGTCAAGGCGATGATCGCCTTCACGCCCGGGAAGTGGTTGGCGGTGTACATGGTGGCCAGGGCAATGCTTTCATCGCAACGCTCGAAGGTCTTGCCGATGCGGTGGCTGGAGGTCTTGCTGGTCGGGTGCTTTTCCGCGCCGATGCAGATGCGGTCCATGGCCTGCACCGCTTCGAGCGGGTAGGCGCCGGCGGCGGATTCGGCCGAGAGCATCACGGCGTCGGTGTAGTCGAGCACTGCGTTGGCCACGTCGGACACTTCGGCGCGGGTCGGCATCGGGTTCTGGATCATCGACTCCATCATCTGGGTCGCGACGATCACCGCCTTGTTGTGGCGACGGGCGTGCAGGATGATTTTCTTCTGGATGCCCACCAGCTCGGCGTCGCCGATTTCCACGCCCAGGTCACCACGGGCCACCATCACGGCGTCGGAAGCCTTGATCAGGCCGTCGAGGGTCTCGTCGTTGGCCACGGCTTCGGCGCGCTCGATCTTCGCCACCAGCCAGGCGGTGCCGCCGGCCTCGTCGCGCAGTTGGCGGGCGTATTCCATGTCCGCGGCGTCACGCGGGAAGGACACGGCCAGGTAGTCCAGGTCCATGGCCGCGGCCAGCTTGATGTCGGCCTTGTCTTTTTCGGTCAGGGCCGGGGCGGTCAGGCCACCGCCGCGACGGTTGATGCCCTTGTGGTCCGACAGCGGGCCGCCGATGGTCACGGTGCAATGCAGTTCGGTGTTGGTGGCGGTGTCGACGCGCATCACCACGCGACCGTCGTCGAGCAGCAGCTCGTCGCCCACGCCGCAGTCCTTGACCAGGTCCGGATAGTCGATGCCGACGATGTCCTGGGTACCTTCGGTCAGCGGGTGGCTGGTGGAGAAGGTGAACTTGTCACCGATCTTCAGCTCGATGCGCTTGTTGGCGAATTTGGCGATACGGATCTTCGGGCCTTGCAGGTCACCCAGCAGCGCGACGAAGCGGCCATGCTTGGCGGCCAGGTCACGCACCAGCTTGGCGCGAGCCTTGTGCTCGTCCGGGGTGCCGTGGGAGAAGTTCAGGCGGGCGACGTCCAGGCCAGCCAGAATCAGCTGTTCGAGAACTTCCGGCGAGTTACTGGCCGGGCCAAGGGTAGCGACGATTTTGGTACGACGGACGGACATGCAAAGACTCCTGAGTTCAAGCGCAACGAGAGGCTACTATGGTCCGCAGCTGTAGTCATTGTTCGTTTGCACTACTTATTCGTTTGTTTCTTTAAACGAACATTCCTGAAGATTTTCCAACGCGGGTCGATAACGTGCACAAGACAGGAGAACTCCCATGCGATTCGTGCTCATTGCTGCCCTGGCCGTCAGTGTTGTCGGCTGTACCCGCTGGTCGATGGACCATCATCTGAATACCGCCTACCGCGCCTATGACGCCGGCAACTGCGAACGGGTGATGCTGGAACTGAGCCAGGTCGACCGCACGAGTCGCTCGCGCCCTTATATCCAGCCCGAGGTGTCGATGCTGCGCGGACAGTGCCTGGAGCGGCAGAAGCTGTTCCTCGATGCCGTGCAGACCTATCAGTACATCATCACCGAGCACCCCAACAGCGAGTACGCCTACCGCGCCCGTGCGCGTCTGGAAACCCTGCAGCAACTGGGTCATTACCCTTCGCGCAATAGTGCTCAGGCGCGTCCGACTGCATTGTAATACTCGTCATCATTCTATTGATGGTCTCGCGTGAGCCTTGAACTAACATCTGTGAGCCTGTTTTAGAGTATCGTTTCTAAAATGGGCCGGCCGGGGGCCAGCAGTCCTCGGCGCGACGATGTGCAATGACCTTCTTAAATAGCGATGCATGACATGTTCACGGACCGGCGGATCGAGCGGCACCAGTTGCCGTGTTTTTTGAAAGTGTTCAATCGGCTGACCGATCGACCCATCGGTTACCTGGGCAACGTCTCCGAAGACGGCTTCATGTTGATCAGCCAGTTGCCGATGCTGATCGGCGCCGATTTCGAGTTGCGCCTGCAGGTTCCCGGCCGCGACGGCCAGCTGCAATCGATCGAGATCACCGCCTCCTGTCGCTGGTGCCATGAGGATGTCACGCCCCATCATTACGACACCGGCTTCGTGCTGCTGCGTTCGCCTCCCGAGTACCGCGAGCTGGTGACGGCCTTGCGCACCTACTTCAGTTTCTACCCGTTGCAGACCTCCGCCTGAGCGTTACAGCGTCCCGGCCTTTTTCCAACTGAGGTAACGGGTCACCAGTTCCGACCCCAGTTCACCCGGCCGCACATCGAGCAGGGCAACGCCCTGGGCGCTCAGGCGTTCATGCAGGTCGGTACGGGCATTCAGGTAATTGATCGTGCCGCAGTAGGCCAGGGCGTCCGGCAGATTGTGCACCGGCGCCTGGCGCAGATGATCGAGGACTTCCTCGCGCAGGCTGGCCACCAGCACCCGATGCTGGCGCCCGAGGCGCTTGACCGCGGTCAGCAGTTCCTCGTCGTCCTCATCCCGCAGGTTGGTCACCAGCACCACCAGGGCCCGGCGTTTCTGCCGAGCCAGCAGCTCGCTGGCGGCGGCCTGGAAGTCGGCGCAGCGCTGGCTGCTGTCCAGGTCGTAGACAGTGTTGAGCAAGGCACTCAACTGGCCCGCGCCCTTGACCGGCGCCAGGTAACGGCGGCGTTCGCCGGCAAAGGTGCTCAGGCCCACCGCGTCGCCCTGGCGCAAGGCGACATAGCTGAGCAGCAGGCAGGCGTTGAGCGCATGGTCGAAATGCGCCAGTTCCCCGTCCTGGCTGCGCATGCGTCGACCGCAGTCGAGCATGAAGACGATCTGCTGGTCGCGTTCGTCCTGGTACTCGCGGGCAATCGGCGTGCGTTGCCGGGCGGTGGCTTTCCAGTCGATCTGGCGCAGGCTGTCGCCCTCGCGAAACTCGCGCAGCTGATTGAATTCCAGGCCCAGGCCGCGACGGGGCTGTTGCCGTACGCCGATCTGGTTCAGCCAGTTGTCGACGGCCAGCAGCCGGGCGCCGTAGAGGCGGGCGAAATCCGGGTAGACGCGCGTGCTGTCGTTGAGCTTCAGCAACCGCCGCGTCGACCACAGGCCCAGCGGGCTGGGCAAGCTGACCTCGCAGCGCTCGAAGTTGAAATGGCCACGCTTGAGCGGCCGCACCCGATAACCCAGCTCCTGTGACTGGCCCGGCTCCAGCAGCAGCGACTGCGGCAGGTACTCGAAGCCCAGGCCGTCCGGCACATGATCGAACAGCTCCAGGGTCAGCGGCTGGGCAAAGTCGTGGCGAACTTCTAGGCGCACTTCGCTCCAGCGGCCCAGGGGCAGGCTGCCAGGCAACTGGCGTTGGAGCTGGGGCGAAGGCAGGCGCCTGAGCCGGAAGGCGTCCAGCATGGCCAGCAGCAACAGGGCCAGGAGCAGGCCCCAGGCAATCGCTTGCAGGCTGGCCGCGACCGCCAGGCCGTAGGCGCGCGCGGCGCCGAGCAGCACGTCCAGCGCCAGCAAGACGCCAAGCCAGGTCAGAAACAGACGTGAGGGTTTCATCGCTTTGGCGGGCTCGCAGTCACGAAGCTCATAATCACAAAGCTCATAGTCGCGGTGCCGGTACTTGATCGAGCAGTTGCTTGAGCACCTGCTCCACCGACAGGCCTTCGATATCCAGCTCCGGGGCGATCCGCACGCGATGGCGCAGTACCGCCAGGGCGCAGCCCTTGATGTCGTCCGGAATAACGAACTCGCCGCCCCGCAACAAGGCCCTGGCCCGCGCCCCGCGTACCAGGGCGATCGACGCCCGCGGTCCGGCGCCGAGGGTCAGGCCCGGCCAGCTGCGGGTGGCCCGGGCCAGCCGCACGGCGTAGTCGAGGACTTGCTCGTCCAGCGGCAGGTCGCTGGCGATCCGCTGCAGGGCCAGCACGTCCTTGGCCTGCAGCAGGGTGCGCAGCGGCTGTACGTCGAGCATGTCGGCCCGGGGCGAGCGGGTGACCTGGCGGACCATGTTCAATTCCTGGTCGCTGTCCGGGTAATCCATGCGCAGTTTGAGCATGAAACGGTCAAGCTCGGCTTCCGGCAGCGGGTAGGTGCCTTCCTGTTCGATCGGGTTCTGCGTGGCCAGGACCATGAAGGGCTGGACGATGGGCAGCGCCCGGCCTTCGAGGGTGACCTGGCGCTCCTGCATGGCTTCGAGCAGGGCGGCCTGGGTCTTGGCCGGTGCGCGATTGATCTCGTCGGCCAGCAGCAGGTTGGTGAACAAGGGGCCTTTGCGCAGCTTGAACTGCTCGGTCTGCAGGTCGTAGACCGCATGGCCGGTGACGTCGCTGGGCATCAGGTCCGGGGTGAACTGAATGCGTGCGAACTCGCCGCCAAAGCAACGGGCCAGGGCGCGCACCAGCAAGGTCTTGCCCAGCCCGGGCACGCCTTCGAGCAGCACGTGGCCGCCGGCGATCAGGGCGGTGAGCACGTCGTCGATCACCGCGTCCTGGCCGATCACCGCCTTTTGCAGTTCATGGCGCAGGGCCTGGGCCAACTGGCTGGCGCGCTGGCGTTGCTGGACGGCATGCGCTTGCGCATGACCGGGCTCGGTGGCGGGAAGCGGTTCGGCGGGAAGGTCGCTCATAGGGCATTCCTGAGAGTTTGCAGGTGGGTGACCAGGCGGCTGAAGTCGGCGCTGGAAAGGCGTTGTTTCGGCTGGGGAGCCAAGGCCTGGCTGATGACGCTGTCCGGTTGCCGGGTAAGGCGGGCCAGGACCTGCCCTTGTTCGGCGGCGGTGAGTCGTTCGAAACCGGGATGCCGATGCTGGGCGCGGCGCAGGATGTCCTGGCGCAGGGCATGCAGCAGCCCTTGCTGACCGGTACGGCGCAGCAGGAAGTGGGCGCTGGCTTGCAGGTGCTCGCGCAACTGGCGCCGGGCTTTGGGCGTCGGTGCCTGCATCGGTCCGTGGCGAACCCCGACATGCCACAGCCACAGGCCGAGCAGTGCGGCGAGGGCGACCAGCGCCTGAGGGAAATACTTCAGCAGCAGGCTCCAGAGGCTGTCGTGATCGGTGTCGAACAGCAGGGTGACGTCGCTGTCGGCGCTCAGGTACCAGAGCAGCCAGGCGTTGTCGTACTTGGCGATCAACGGGGTCTTCCAGATCTCGGCGTCGGTGAGCACGGTAACCGAACCCTTGCCGTAGCTCAGTTGCATCATGTGGGTCGCCCGGGCACTGTTGGCCCAGGACTGGGCGAGGTTGTCCGGGTCTTCCAGGTGGAAGTCGGTGTCGAAACCGATGTAGGCCGGGGCGTCTTCATCTTCCAGGTAGAGCTTGGTCAGTTTCGGGTAGGGCTCTTTGCCGGCGTCGGGCGGCGGGGCCTTCAGGTCCTTGCTGAGAAACTGGCGCAGGTGCAGGCGATCGAGCAGCAGGTCGCCACTGCGTCCGGCCTCTTTGTTCCACAACGCTTCGGCGACGAACAGCAGGCGCCCGCCGGCCCTGGCCCAGTCCAGCAGTTGCTCGACCTGCTGCGGCGTCATGTTCGAGCGCTCGCCCAGCAGCAACAGGCTGTGCTGTTCCGGCTTGAGGGTTGGCAGCACCTCCAGGCCGTTGGCGTGGTGAACCTGCAGGCCGCGCTGGCGTAGGAACATTTCCGCCGCCAGGTAAGGGTTGGCGCGGGCTTGCGGGGAAGGGCCGTGATCGATGGTTTCCTGATAGGGCCTGGCGTTGAGGTAGAGGTACAGCAGCAAGCCGCCCAGCAAGCCGGCGACCAATAGCGCGAGCAGCGGCAGCAGGCGCCGGTTCACCGTGGCGCTCCCGGGCCGAACAGGGTCCGCCAGCCATCGCACAGTTCCTGCTTCAGTTGAGCGGGAGGCAGGCGATGACCGTAGGCCAGGTTCTGCCAGTGCTGGGTCAGGCTGCTGCTGAACGCCTGGAGCTGGGGCAACTGCAAAGCCTTGATCTGCTCGAGGACCTGGCCCTCGGTGTCCGCTGGTTTCAGCGGCAGGCGGAAGTCATGCAGGAGCCGGCTCAGCAGCGCGCGGTACAACAACCCGAGGGCCTCCCGAGGCTGCTGTGGCCAGAGCGCTTCGGCAGCGGCGGCGACATCCTCGGGCAAGGCGTCGGGGCTGAGGTCCAGGCCGAACAACTGTTGCGGAGCGGTTCGCGCGGGGACCTTGCCCGACCGCGGTCGGCGGCCGACAAAGGCCCGCAACCACTCACGATGACGCCACACCAGCAAGGCCAGCGCCCCCAGTAGCAGGGCCCAGAGCAAGATCTCCAGGGCTTTGGCCGCGGTGCCGAAGACACTGCTGTCGAGCAGATCGGTCAGGGCCTTGAGCCAGCCCGGCAGTTCAGATTCTTCAGCGCTTTTCGGGCTGTCTTCGTCGAACCGGTAACGGGTCAGGGTCTGCGGGTTCTTGAAGGGCGGCTGGTCGAGGATCTGGTTGATGCTGTCTTTCGCGGCCTGGCTGGTCAGCGGCTGATCCAGCAGGCGCGGGCTGTCGGGCGTGGCGAGCGGTTCGGCGGCCCAGGCCTCGGGTGCCAGGGGCAGCAGGCTCAGGCCGCCCAGGACCAGCAGCAGGGCGACGCCGCTCAAGCGCTGCCGCAGGCGGCGCAGCACCAGTTCGATATCCCAGGCCTCCAGCAGTGTGCGGCGATTGAGGTAAAGGCTGAAGCCGCAGGCTACGTACACCGGCTCCCAGATAATCAGGATCAGGGCATAAAAGGCGTTGGTCAGGTGTTCGAGCCAGAGCCAGTCCTGCTGGGCGGCGGCGATCAGGGTCTGCCAGTCCCAGTCCAGCTCGATCTGCTGTGGCAGCAGCAGATAGAACAGCGCCAGCAGACCGACCCACAAGATGCCTTCCAGGTGCACGCCGATCAGAGTCAACCAGTGCGCGGCCCCGGCATTACGCTGTAGCAACACGTGCACCCGCTGCTGGCGCGCCTCGCCGCTCAGGCCTTCGAGCTGCACCACGGGCATGATGAAGCTGCGGCTCAGGCTCAGGCGGCGCCAGGTCAGGCTGGCCAGCAGTTGTGGCTTGAGCAGCCGTGGCCATTGGCGCAGGGCCTGGCGCAAGGTCGGGGTTTCGCCGAACAGGGCCTTGGCGAGGATGTACAGCGGCAGCCGTTCGAAGGCCGGCTTGAGCCACCAGAACAGCAGCAGGGCGAGGGTGGGCGAGTCCCAGAGCAGCAGGCTGAGCAGGGCGAACACCGGCAGGGTGATCAGCGCCCAGCTGGTCATCAGCAGGCGCCGGTGGCGCTGGCTCAGCAATACGCCCAGGTCCATGGCTTCCCAGGTCGTGCGGGGGCGAATCACCACGCTGGCTTCACTCAGGCGCATGACGGCGTCCAGCGAATATCAGGTAGGCCAGGACCAGCAGCCAGCAGGTGCCGCCGACCAGGTATTTGATCCAGGCCGCGGGCCAGGTCAGGGAGGACCAATAGGCTTCGATGAACGCGGCGATCAGCAGAAACAGGATGACCCCGCAGATCAACTGCACACTGGTGCGCGCGGCCAGCAGCAAGGCTTCGCCGCGGGGCAGGCGCCCGGGGGCGATCAGCGCCCAGCCCATTTTCAGCCCCGCCGCGCCGGCCAGGGCGATGGCGCTGAGCTCGAAGGCACTGTGGCCGACGACGAACGACCAGAAGGTGGCGCCATAGCCGATCTGAGTCAGGTGGCCGGCTACCGCGCCGATGGTCAGGCCGTTGAAAAACAGGAAGAACAGGCTGCCCAGGCCAAACAGCAGGCCGCTGGCAAAGGTCTGAAAGGCGATGCCGATGTTGTTCATGATGTAGTAGCCGAACATCATCCAGTCTTCGCCGGCGGCGCGGTTGGCGAGCCGGCCCAGGCGGCTGGCGTTCGGCTCGTAGAGGCGTTGCATCTCGGCCACCTGTTGCGGGCTGATCACGCTGTAGATCAGCTCGGGCACCAGGTACACCAGCAGGCCGATGCCCAGCAGGCTGCCAAAGAACACCAGGCTGGCGGCCAGGACGAAGCGCCATTGCTCGCGCACGAGCTGCGGGAAACCGGCCAGGATGAAGCCCAGGACCCGGGCGCCCAGCGGGCTGCGTTGGCGATAGAGCTGCTGATGGCCGCGCAGCGCCAGTTGCTGCAACGGATCGACCAGGAAGCTGCTGTAGCCGCGCTCCTGGGCCAGGGCCAGGTGCTGGCACAGGCGCCGGTAATCCTCGGGGAAACGGACGCAGGTCTCGGGCGTCGCCTGGCCGCGCTCCAGTTGCTCGAGCTGTTCGCGCAGGCGCTGCCACAAGGCTTGATGACGGCTTTCGAACAGGCTCTGTTTCATGTCGGCCCCAGCAGCCCGCAGGCGATGCCATTGAGTTCGGCAGTGGCCTGCGTGGGCGTTACATGCAGGGGCTCGGCGAGCAGGGCGGCCAGTTCCTGGACCCGCTGCGCGGACAGTTGCTCCTGGCGTTCGGCGAAGCTGAGGATGGCCCGTTGTTCGGCCAGGCTCAGGGCGAAGGCGGCGGTTTTAGCGGGTACTGCCGGCAAGGTCGGACGGGCCACCGGCTGCTCGCGGTAGATCACCAGCGTGCCGGCGGCCAGGTCGCCGAGGCGCTTGAAGGTCGGGTGTTGCAGGCAACTGATGGCGCCGAGGCAATAACCGAACGGCAGCATGTCGACAAAACGCAGCAGGTTGCGGGTCAGGGAAGGGCCCCAGCCGATGGGCGTGCCATCGTCCTGCACGACCCGCAGGCCCATCAGTTGCTTGCCTGGCGAGCAGCCCTGGTTCAGCACCTCGAACAGCACCATGTACCACCAGCTGACCAGAAACAGCAGGATCGAGCCCAGGCCCATGCCGAGCTGCCCGAGAAATCCCAGGACAATAAACAGTACGCCGAGGATCAGGCCACGAAAGCCCAGGTCGATGGCAAAGGCCAGGGCGCGCGGCATCAGCCCCGCTGGCCGCAGCGGCAGGTCGATGCCTTCTGGCGTTTCGACCTGGTAGCGGGTGTCCAGTGGCGGGGGCAATGCTTTCCCTGGCAGTGCTGTCGTCTCGAGCATAGGCAACTTGAGGCTGGCCTGGTGGCGATGGATGACCGCCTGATGCTAGCAGTGTCGGAGGGGCGAACGACATCATTAACTGTCCTGCGTGACGTGCGCCGTTACCCTTGAATCGCAAGAAGGCTGGCCGCAGCCGGTGCCAAGCGCCTAGACTTCGCCGGTCTTTTGCTCAGGAACAGCCCGTGACTTCCATCTTCTGGTACGACTACGAAACCACCGGCATCAACCCGCGCTGCGATCGGCCGTTGCAGGTGGCAGGGATTCGCACCGACTTCGAACTCAACGAGATCGGCGAGCCGGTCAATCTCTATTGTCAGCCCAGCGACGACATCCTGCCCCATCCGGCGGCCTGCATGATCACCGGCATTACCCCGGGCCGGCTGGCCGAGCAGGGGTTGAGCGAAGCCGATTTCATGACCCGGGTGCATGCCCAGCTAGCGGCGCCGGGCACCTGTAGCGCCGGCTACAACACCCTGCGCTTCGACGACGAGATGACCCGCTACAGCCTGTACCGGAACTTCTTCGACCCTTACGCCCGCGAGTGGCAAGGCGGCAACAGCCGCTGGGACCTGATCGATGTGGTGCGCACCGCCTATGCCCTGCGCCCGGAAGGCATTGTCTGGCCACGGGACGAGGAAGGGCGGGTGACCCTGAAGCTGGAGCGCCTGACGGCGGCCAATGGCATCGATCACGGGCATGCCCACGAAGCGCTGTCCGATGTGCGCGCCACTATTGCCTTGGCCAAGTTGATTCGCGACAAGCAGCCGAAGTTGTATGAATGGCTGTTCCAGTTGCGCAGCAAGCAAAAGGTCATGGACCAGGTCCGCCTGCTGCAACCGCTGGTGCATATTTCCGGGCGCTTTTCCGCGGCGCGCAGTTATGTCGGCGTGGTCCTGCCGCTGGCCTGGCACCCGCGCAATCGCAATGCCCTGATTGTCTGCGACCTGCACCTGGACCCACAGGGATTGCTCGACCTGGACGCCGAGGCGTTGCGCCAGCGTTTGTATACCCGCCGCGAAGAGCTGGCCGAAGGCGAGTTGCCGGTGCCGTTGAAGCTGATTCATATCAATCGCTGCCCGGTCGTCGCGCCGCTGAATGTATTGCGTGGCGAAGACCAGCAGCGTTTGCAACTGGACATGGCGGAATATAAGGCCCGGGCGCTGCGGCTAAGTGACGCACAAGAAGTTTGGCGGGATAAACTTGCGGCAATTTATGCCAGCGAGGATTTCGCTCCCAGCCTCGATCCCGAGCAGCAGTTGTACGACGGTTTTATCGGCGATCGCGACCGACGCTTGTGCGAACAAGTGCGCAATGCCGAACCGGTTCATTTAGGGCAAGAGCAATGGCCGTTCGATGATGAACGTTTGCCGGAATTATTATTTCGTTATCGCGCCCGTAACTTTCCTGACACCTTGAACGGGGAGGAGCAAGAACGCTGGAAAACATTCTGTCAGCAGCGCCTGTGCGACCCGCAGTGGGGAGCGCCCAATACCCTGGAAAGTTTCAACCAGGCGGCTGCCGAACTACTGGCGAGTGCTACATCGGTTCAGCGTCAGGTGCTGGATGAGTGGCAGGATTACAGCCGGTCGCTGGCGCTGCGTTTCGGGCTTTGATTGTTCGGCTTAGAACATTTTGGGCGTTTGCCGGAAATAAAAAAACGCCAGCAAGCTGGCGTTTTTTCATAAGGTCGCAAATCCCTCTGTGACGGGCGTAGGGCTTAACCCAGCAGGGTTGCCCAGCCTTCGACCACATCGCCGCCCCACTTGGCTTTCCACTCTTTCAGAGTCTTGTGGTTGCCACCCTTGGTTTCGATGACTTCGCCGTTGTGCGGGTTCTTGTATTGTTTGACCTTGCGCGCGCGCTTGGTGCCGGTAGTTTTGGCGGCAACACGTGGCGCCTTAACTTTCGAGTCCGGATCCAGCAGCGCGATGATGTCGCGCAGGGACTTGGAGTATTCACCCATCAGGGCGCGCAGTTTGCCTTCGAATTCCAGCTCGGCTTGCAGTTTGTCGTCTTGCGACAGGTTCTTCAAACGGGCTTGCAGCTCTTTGATAGCTTCTTCTGTGGCGCGGTATTCGTTGATCAGGGACATGAGAATTGCCTTATGTTGAGTGCTGAGTGGCAGGTGACAGTGGCGTAATAATAGTCAGGCAGTTTGCCCAAGTAAACAATAAAGCCGTCTTTTATTTAATTTGATTAGAGTGTTTAGCAAAGAAGCTGAGTGATGAGTTAAATGTTGTGAACGAGTCCGCAGGAATATTCCCCAAAGAGTTATAGGACTATTTCCAAGTGTGACTGATTTCCCGCTCGCATCGGGCATGAGCCCTACGGGCGGCTCAGAGGAATCGGATTCCGACATCACGAATACTGCAGTTTTGTCGCGCAATCGCTAGAATGGCGGCCTTTGCGAAGTTCTGGAGTTTCCCCCTCATGCGCACTTTTCGGTTGGTGATTTCTTGCCCGGACCGCGTTGGCATCGTTGCCAAAGTCAGTAACTTTCTGGCGTCCCACAACGGCTGGATCACCGAAGCCAGTCACCACTCGGATGACCTGAGCGGCTGGTTCTTCATGCGTCACGAAATACGTGCCGACTCTTTGCCGTTCGGCCTTGAAGCCTTCCGTGAAGCCTTTGCGCCGATTGCCGAAGAGTTCTCGATGGACTGGCGCATCACCGATACCGCGCAGAAGAAACGCGTGGTGTTGATGGCCAGTCGCGAGTCCCATTGCCTGGCGGACCTGTTGCACCGCTGGCACAGCGACGAACTCGACTGCGAAATTTCCTGTGTGATTTCCAACCATGACGACTTGCGCAGCATGGTCGAGTGGCATGGCATTCCTTATTACCATGTGCCGGTCAATCCGCAGGACAAGGAACCGGCGTTCGCCGAGGTCTCGCGCCTGGTCAAGCAGCACGATGCCGAAGTGGTGGTACTGGCGCGCTACATGCAGATCCTGCCGCCACAGCTGTGCAGCGAATACGCGCACAAGGTGATCAACATCCACCACAGCTTCCTGCCGTCCTTTGTCGGCGCCAAGCCTTACCACCAGGCTTCCCTGCGTGGCGTGAAGCTGATCGGCGCGACCTGCCACTACGTGACCGAAGAGCTGGACGCCGGCCCGATCATCGAGCAGGACGTGGTCCGTGTCAGTCACAGCGACAGCATCGAAGACATGGTGCGTTTCGGCCGTGACGTCGAGAAGATGGTCCTGGCCCGCGGCCTGCGCTACCACCTGGAAGACCGCGTGTTGGTGCACGGCAACAAGACTGTAGTGTTCTGATCAAGAGTGCTCTGATCGAATCCGCCGGGCCTGGGCATTCAAGCTTCAGGCCCGGCGATTTTTCATGGGGATCGGCCGATGAGTGATCCACTGGATAAAGCCACATCCAAGGCACCCGCCACCCTCGGTGAGGGCTGCCTGAGCCGCTACGATCCCGACGACATGAGCGCCGAGGACGGTACCGAGTTTCCCGGTGCCGCAGAATTGTGGCAGCAGTTGCAGCAGGATGCTCCGGATACAGACCCGCCTAAGCCTGCTTGAGCTTCATCGGGTGCGCAGCAAGGAGCGCCCGACCATCAAGGAATACCGACCCGATCGTCCGGCTCATGGGGCACTGCGCGCCCTCGGCGGCTGGGTGTCCAGCCAATCGGCCTTAGTCAGCGGTATGCGTCCTTGCTCCAGCAGGCGTTCGAGGATGTCCAGCCAGTACTGGCGCGAGTCGGGGTAACGCATGTCCACCGGGTGCAGGCCGAGGCGAATGACCGGTGCCTGTCGCCAGCGTCGTTCGCGTTGGGCGTTGACAAGCCGGGAGACTTGTCGGCGCCAGGCGCTGCGGGCGCTCCACACCAGACCGGGGGCGGCGATCGGCGAGAAGTCCGGCAGCCGGTACAGATGCTGTGGGCCGCTGGTGTAGCGCAGGGGCAGTTGGCGCAGGGCCTGGCGGGTGCCCGGGCTCATCAGCCAGGCGGGGGCGACGAATCCCTGCACGGGCCAGTTATAGCGCTGGAACACTTCCAGGCCGGCATGCAGGCGTGCCAGGGCAGCATTTTCCGAGAGGCTGTGGAACTCGCCCTCACGGGTGTACAGGCGGCGCATGAACCAGTCGTACGGGGTGCTCGGTGGCGGCTGGTCGTCGCAATGGAAGCAACCATGCAGCACCAGTTCGTCGCCCCGTTCCAGGCGCGCGCTGAGCAGCCGGCGAAAACCGGGATGGGCATCGAGCGGGTTGTGCCGGTGAAAATCCGGTACCACCAGCCAGGTCATCGGTACGTTGCCCATGGCGTCGACCGCTTCGACGAAGGCTTGGTAGTCGATCCAGGTTTGTGGCGCGACATCGTGCAAGACCAGCAGCACGCTGGGCACGCCGGCGGACTCAACCATGGGCCAGCATCGGCTGCTGGGTGCCGAGCACGGCGCGATAGTGCTGCAGCAGGCTGGCGACCACCCTATCCCAGGCGTAGTAGCGCTCGACATGGCGGCGCGCCCGTCGGCCTCGCTCGGCGCAGCCTTGGGCGAACAGCTCTTGCACGGCATTGGCCATCGCCAGCGGATTGTTCGGCGCACAGAGCAAGCCACCTTCCGCGGTGACGATTTCCCGAAAGGCCCCGGCGGCCACCGCGACCACGGGAATGCCGCTGGCCATGGCTTCCAGGATCACCAGGCCAAAGGTTTCCTGGTCCCCGGCATGCACCAGGGCATCGGCGCTGGCCATCAGGCGGGCGACCTGAGGGGCCGGGCAGAACTGGTCGATCACCGTGACGTTCTCCGGTACCGCGGTCGGCATGGCCGAGCCCACCAGCAGCAGGTGGTAGCGCTTGCCCAGGCGTTGCATGCAATTGAGCAGCACCGGCAGGTTCTTTTCCTTGGAGCCGCGACCGGCAAAGATCAGCAGACGGCAGTCTTCGGCAATCCCCAGTGCGGCGCGCAGGCCGGGGTCGCGATGACTCGGGTGGAAGGTCTGCAGGTCCACGCCCAACGGTTGCACATAGACGTTGCGCACGCCCAGGCCGATCAGTTTGTCGGCCATCACCTGGCTGGGGGCCAGAACCCGGTCGAAATTGCCGTACAGCTTGCGCACGTAGGCCTCGACATTCGGGGTGAACCAGGGGCCCATGCGGTTGCTGACCAGCAGCGGCAGGTCCGAGTGATAAAAGCCGATCACCGGTACATCCAACTGGCGCCGGGCATCCAGGGCCGCCCAGGCGGTGAGGTAGGGGTCGCCGACTTCGATCAGGTCCGGTTGCAGGTCCTGCAGGACATTGCGCCAGGGCCCCAGGCGCAGGGGAAAACGGTAGCCCTTGCCAAAGGGCAGGGCGGGAGCGGGGACTTTATAGATGCCGTCGCGTTCGCTGAAGTGGGCCCCGGGGATCAGCAAGCTGTGGCGGATTCCTGGTTGGCGTCCCAGGCGACGGTGCTTGGCGTCCAGATAAGTGCGCACGCCACCGCTGGCAGGGGCGTAGAACATGGTTATGTCAGCGATATGCACGATGATCATCCCTCCGATCCGCTGCTCTCCTTAGGGTTGACCCTTATCAAGGATAGATGTTCGGTCGGGCTGCCGTGGCGCTTGGCGAAGTGTCTGGATGAACGGTTTGCTGCGGATGCAGGAGCGATTGTCGCCAGTCCGGTGCCTGGATTTTGCCCAGGCACCGGGTGGCTGAAGGGATCAGATGCGGAAGCTGCCGACCAGTTGCTTCAGGCGTGCGGCCTGCTGCTCCAGGTCGGAACAGGCGCGCAGGGTCGACTGCAGGTTTTCCACGCCTTCCTGGTTCAGGGTGTTGATTTCGGTGATGTCCATGTTGATCGACTCCACCACCGAGGTCTGTTCCTCGGTCGCGGTGGCGACCGACTGGTTCATGCCGTCGATCTCGCCGATGCGCTGGGTCACGCTGTTCAGGCGTTCGCCGGCCTGGTTGGCGATTTCCACGCTGTCCTGGCTGTGGCGCTGGCTGTTGCTCATGGTGCTGACCGACTCGCGGGCGCCGACCTGCAGCTCCTCGATCATGGTCTGCACCTGTTGCGCCGACTCCTGGGTGCGGTGGGCCAGGTTGCGCACTTCATCGGCGACCACGGCGAAACCGCGCCCGGCCTCGCCCGCCCGCGCCGCTTCGATGGCCGCGTTGAGGGCCAGCAGGTTGGTCTGCTGGGAGATGCTGGTGATGACTTCGAGGATCTGCCCGATGTTCACGGTCTTGCTGTTGAGGGTTTCGATGTTGCTGCTGGAGGCGCTGATCATGTCCGACAGCTGGTTCATCGCCAGGATGCTGCGGTCCACCACTTGCTGTCCGTCTTCGGCCAGGTTGCGCGCATCGCTGGCCTGCTGCGAAGCCTGGGCGGCGTTGCGGGCGATTTCCTGGGCGGCGGCGCCCAGCTGATTGATCGCCGCGGCCACGCTGTTGGTGCGGCTGGCCTGCTCGTCGGAGTTGAGCATTGACGAATTGGAGGCGCTGACTACGCGCAGGGCGACTTCGTTGACGTGCTCGGTGGCCGACGAGACTTCGCGGATCGAACCGTGGATGCGCTCCACGAAGCGGTTGAACGCTGTGCCGAGGATGCCGAATTCATCCTGGTTCTGGATGGTCAGGCGGCGAGTCAGGTCGCCTTCGCCGTCGGCGATGTCCTGCATCGCGCGGGTCATGACGTGCAGGGGCTGCATCAGCACCCGGATCAGCATGCCCAGCAGGGCGATGATGATGGCGACGGCTATGACGGTGGCAATGATGGCGGAGGCGCGGAACTCGCTGAGCATCGAGAACGCCTTGTCCTTGTCCACGGACAGGCCGATGTACCAGTTCACCGAAGGCAGGCCCTTGATCGGGGTGAAGGTGACGATGCGGGTCTTGCCCTCGACTTCGATTTCGCTGAAGTCGCCATTGATGCGCGGCGTGTTCTGCGGATAGGCCTCGCTCAGGCTCTTCATCACCAGCGCCTTGTCCGGGTGCACCAGGATCTTGCCGTCGGCGCTGACCAGGAAGGCATAGCCCATGCCGTCGAAATCCAGGGCATTGAGGGTTTCGACCAGGGTCTGCAGGCTCAGGTCGCCGCCCACCACGCCGATGCTCTGCCCTGCATGACGCGAGGCGGTGGCGACGGAAATGATCAGCTGGCCGGTGGCTGCATCTATATAGGGTTCGGTAAGGGTCGAGCCGCTGCTGCTTTCGGCGCCCTTGTACCAGGGCCGAACGCGAGGATCGAAACCGTCGGGCATCTTCGCATCCGGGCGGATGGTGAAGCTGCCGCTGGCATCGCCCAGGTAGGAGGCCATGAAGGTCGAAGTCAGGGCTTTCTGTTCGAGCAGGCTGGCGACCTTGGTCGATTGCGGGTCGATCGCCAGGTTTTGCGCCAGGTTTTCGATCAACAGGATGCGCCCGGTGAGCCAGGTCTGGATGTTGCTCGCGGTCACATCACCCATTTCATGCAGGTAATTGTCCAGGTCTTCACGAATCGCGTTGCGCTGTAAATAGTCGTTGTACAGCGTGAAGGAAGCGAAGGCGGCAATGACGATGAGGGCGGCGGCAAGCAGGATTTTATGGCTGAAGCGCAGGTTTTTGTTCATGGCTTGTAGTGTCCGCTAAGGTCTTAATGTCACGAGCGTGCTCTTATAAAAGCGCGCAAAATGGGCGGGGTTGAAGTAAGTTGATATTTCCATCTCTCCTTGGGGAATTATCTGTCCTATGTTCAGTCTTTTCTGATCTATCGGCCGGTCAAGGCTAAAGATTAACCATGGGTGACAAAATGCCGGATTCATCGCAACTCGTTATCGGTGCCGATCTCGCGGGGCAACCGATTGCCCAGGCCATGCGCCTGGCAAACCGTCACGGGCTGGTGGCAGGCGCCACCGGGACAGGGAAAACCGTCACTTTGCAACGACTGGCGGAAGCCTTCAGCGATGCCGGTGTCGCGGTGTTCGCCGCAGATATCAAAGGTGACCTGTGCGGCCTGGGCGCCGCGGGCAATCCCCAGGGCAAGGTGGCCGAACGTATTGCCGGGATGCCGTGGCTGAACCACAAGCCCCAGGCTTATCCGGTCACGTTGTGGGACATCCACGGGCAGTCCGGTCATCCGCTGCGGACTACCCTGAGCGAAATGGGCCCGCTGCTGCTGGGCAGCCTGCTGGAGCTGACCGACAGCCAGCAATCGGCGTTGTACGCGGCATTCAAGGTGGCTGACCGCGAAGGTCTGTTGCTGCTCGACCTGAAAGACCTCAAGGCGTTGCTCAACCACCTCAAGGACAATCCGCAGTTGCTGGGGGATGACGCGGCGCTGATGACCACCGGCTCCAGCCAGGCTTTGTTGCGGCGCCTGGCCACCCTGGAGCAGCAGGGCGCCGAAGCCCTGTTCGGCGAGCCGGCCCTGCAGCTGGAAGACATCCTGCAGCCAGCCAGTGACGGACGCGGGCGGATCCACCTGCTCGACGCCAGCCGCCTGGTGCACGAGGCGCCCAAGGTCTATGCGACCTTCCTGTTGTGGCTGCTGGCCGAGCTGTTCGAGCAGCTGCCGGAGCGCGGCGATGCGGAAAAACCGCTGCTGGCGCTGTTTTTCGACGAAGCCCACCTGTTGTTCGCCGGCACGCCCAAGGCGTTGCAGGACCGGCTGGAGCAAGTGGTGCGGCTGATTCGCTCCAAAGGCGTGGGCGTGTACTTCGTCACCCAGTCGCCGGGCGACTTGCCGGACGACGTGCTGGCGCAACTGGGGCTGCGCGTCCAGCACGGCTTGCGGGCATTCACCGCCAAGGAACAGAAATCCTTGCGCGCGGTGGCGGACGGCTTCCGGCCGAACCCGGCGTTCGATGCCCTGTCGGTGCTCACCGAGTTGGGGATCGGCGAAGCGCTGGTCGGTACCCTGCAGGAAAAAGGTACGCCGGAGATGGTCCAGCGAGTGCTGGTGGCGCCGCCGCAATCGCGCATCGGGCCGTTGACCGAGGCTGAGCGTGCTGCGCTGATCAGCAGTTCGCCGTTGGTCGGCCGCTATGACAAGCCGATCGACCGTGAGTCCGCTTATGAAGTGCTGATGGGGCGCAAGGGCCTGGCACCTGAGGCCGAGGCTGCGCCGGGCAAACCCGTCGCCGAGGAGCCGAGCTTTACCGATCGGGCCGGTGAGTTCCTCGGCACTGCCGCTGGTCAGGCTCTGAAGTCCGCCATGCGCCAGGCCGCCAACCAATTGGGCCGGCAGTTGGTGCGCGGGTTGATGGGGTCTCTGCTGGGTGGCAGCAAGCGCCGCTGATCGATGGCTGGCCAGTTACGCCCGTGGTTTGGCGTGGCTGGCCAGGCGCTCCAGGGCAGCGCGCAGGTTGGGATCGGTGATGCCGTCAGCAGTGGCCTGAATGGTCTCGGCGGCATTGCTCGACAGGTCCATGGTGTGACCGGCCGCGCCGTGTTGCACGGTGGGAGGCTGCACCTTGAACAGAATCCGCGTCAGATTGTTGAACTCATTGAATTCCAGAAGCTGACGTTGCAGGCGTTTTTGCTGATAACGCAGGCGCGTCGCCCAGTGGCCGTCAGTGACGATCAGCAACAGGCTGCCTTCGCGCCAGGAGGCAACGTGGCAGTGTTCGCGCGCGGCCGGTTGCAGCTGGCTTTCCAGCAGGCGCTGCAAATGCGCCAGGCGCTGGGCGTGGCCGAGTATGGCTTTGAGAGGCTTGGCTTCGCGAAGGAGTACGGCGGGTGCTCTGGCCGTAAGAGGGCGAAATGCCATGATCAGACACCTGAAGTTACAGAGCCGCCATGGTAGCAGAAAGCGCTGGTCAGGCCTCGCTCATCGCGCAGGCGCGGCTTTATCTATTAAATCAATGGTTAACTTCGTACTCGTCCGGGTTGAAACTGGCGCAAAAGGCCTTATTGTAAGTGAGCCCCGTCACAGCGCTGTACCAGCATCGTGGAATAACGCCACTTTCCTCACCATCGTTTCCGGGTAGAATGCTCGTTCGCATGCGGCCATGAGGGCTGCACGGGCGACTCACGGGGCCGCCCTCCATCCCTATGTGTGGAAGATCCTGCCGATATGTTTGCGCCTTTGTTAAAGAAACTTTTTGGAAGCAAGAACGAGCGTGAAGTCAAACGCATGCTCAAGACGGTACAGATCGTCAATGCCTTCGAAGAGCAAATGGTGGCCCTTTCGGACGATCAGTTGCGCGCCAAGACTGAAGAGTTCAAGGCCCGCATAGCCAAAGGTGAATCCCTCGACAAACTGCTTCCCGAAGCCTTTGCGGTCGCCCGCGAAGCCGGCAAGCGGGTCATGGGTATGCGCCACTTCGACGTACAGTTGATCGGCGGCATGACCTTGCATGAAGGCAAGATCGCCGAAATGCGTACCGGTGAAGGCAAGACCCTGGTGGCAACACTGGGCGTTTACCTCAATGCGTTGTCCGGCAAGGGCGTGCACGTGGTCACGGTGAACGACTATCTGGCCCGCCGCGACGCCAACTGGATGCGCCCGCTCTATGAATTCCTCGGCCTGACGGTCGGCGTGGTCACGCCGTTCCAGCCGCCGGAAGAGAAGCGCGCTGCCTACGCCGCCGACATCACCTACGGCACCAACAACGAATTCGGTTTCGACTACCTGCGCGACAACATGGCTTTCAGCATGGAAGACAAGTTCCAGCGCGAGCTCAATTTTGCCGTGATCGACGAAGTCGACTCGATCCTGATCGACGAGGCCCGTACCCCGCTGATCATCTCCGGCCAGGCTGAGGACAGTTCCCGCCTGTACACCGAAATCAACAAGCTGATCCCGCGCCTTGAGCTGCACGTCGAGGAAGTGGAAGGCGAGGTCACCAAGGCCGGTCATTTCACCGTCGACGAGAAGACCCGTCAGGTCGAGCTCAACGAAGCCGGTCACCAGTTCATCGAAGAGATGCTGACCCAGGTCGGCTTGCTGGCGGAAGGCGAGAGCCTGTACTCGGCGCACAACCTGGGCCTGCTGACCCACGTCTATGCCGGTCTGCGCGCGCACAAGCTGTTCAACCGCAACGTCGAATACATCGTCCAGGATGGCCAGGTGGTCCTGGTGGACGAGCACACCGGTCGTACCATGCCGGGTCGCCGTCTGTCCGAGGGCCTGCACCAGGCCATCGAAGCCAAGGAAAACCTCAACATCCAGGCCGAAAGCCAGACCCTGGCGTCGACCACCTTCCAGAACTACTTCCGTCTGTACACCAAGCTGTCCGGCATGACCGGTACCGCGGATACCGAAGCCTTCGAGTTCCATCAGATCTACGGTCTGCAGGTGATGGTCATCCCGCCGAACAAGCCGCTGGCGCGTAAAGACTACAACGACCTGGTGTTCCTGACTGCGGACGAGAAGTACGCCGCGATCATCAACGACATCAAGGAATGCATGACCCAGGGCCGTCCGGTCCTGGTGGGCACCGCGACCATCGAAACTTCCGAGCACATGTCCAACCTGCTCCAGAAGGAAGGCATCGAGCACAAGGTCCTGAACGCCAAGTTCCACGAGAAAGAAGCGGAAATCATTGCCCAGGCCGGTCGTCCGGGCGCCCTGACCATCGCCACCAACATGGCCGGTCGCGGTACCGACATCCTGTTGGGCGGTAACTGGGAAGTCGAAGTCGCCTCCCTGGAAAGCCCGACCCCCGAGCAGATTGCCCAGATCAAGGCCGACTGGCAGAAGCGTCACCAGCAGGTGCTGGAGTCCGGCGGTCTGCAGGTGATCGCGTCCGAGCGTCACGAATCGCGCCGTATCGACAACCAGCTGCGTGGTCGCGCCGGTCGTCAGGGCGACGCCGGTTCCAGCCGTTTCTACCTGTCCCTGGAAGACAGCCTGATGCGCATCTTCGCCTCCGACCGGGTGAAGAACTTCATGAAGGCCCTGGGCATGCAGTCCGGCGAAGCGATCGAGCACCGCATGGTGACCAACGCGATCGAAAAGGCCCAGCGCAAGGTGGAAGGCCGCAACTTCGACATCCGCAAGCAACTGCTCGAGTTCGACGACGTCAACAACGAACAGCGTAAAGTGATCTATCACATGCGTAACACGTTGCTGGCCGCGGACAACATCGGCGAGACCATTTCCGACTTCCGTCAGGACGTGCTCAATGCCACCGTCAGCGCGCACATTCCTCCACAATCGCTGCCTGAGCAGTGGGACGTGGCCGGTCTGGAGGCTGCGTTGCAGAGTGACTTCGGTGTGAGCCTGCCGATCCAGCAATGGCTCGACGAAGACGATCACCTGTACGAAGAAACCCTGCGCGAGAAGCTGCTGAACGAGCTGGTGGCGGCGTACAACGAAAAAGAAGACCAGGCCGGTGCCGAAGCACTGCGCACCTTCGAGAAACAAATCGTTCTGCGCGTACTGGACGACCTGTGGAAAGACCACCTGTCGACCATGGATCACCTGCGTCACGGTATTCACCTGCGTGGTTATGCGCAGAAGAACCCGAAACAGGAATACAAGCGCGAGTCCTTCACCCTGTTCTCCGAGCTGCTGGATTCCATCAAGCGCGACTCGATCCGTGTGCTGTCGCACGTTCAGGTTCGTCGCGAAGATCCGATCGAGGAAGAGGCGCGCCTGCGTCAGGAAGCCGAGGCACTGGCTCAGCGCATGCAGTTCGAGCACGCCGAAGCCCCGGGCCTGGAACAGCCGGAAGCGCTGGAAGAGGGCGTCGATGTCGACGTGGCCCTGGCCTCGGCTCCGGTACGCAACGAGCAGAAACTGGGCCGCAACGAACTGTGCTACTGCGGTTCGGGCAAGAAGTACAAACACTGTCACGGCCAGATCAACTAAGATTTTCGCCAGACACTGAAATACCCGCGCCGCGACCGGCATCAGCCGTCGCGGCGTTTTTCCATTCGCCGCACTGCCTTTTGCGATGGCAGTGCACACATCAGGTTAAAGAGGAGCGCATTCATGGCTGTTGGTCTTGGTCCTTTGCCAACGTTGCACCCGGTTGCCGGTTTTGAACTCGGTATCGCTTCGGCGGGCATCAAGCGCCCGGGGCGCAAGGATGTTGTGGTCATGCGCTGCGCCGAGGGTTCCACGGTGGCCGGTGTGTTTACCTTGAACGCGTTCTGCGCCGCTCCGGTGATCCTGGCCAAGCAGCGTGTGCAAGGCCCTGTGCGTTACCTGCTGACCAACACCGGCAACGCCAACGCCGGTACCGGTGAGCCAGGCCTGGCCGCCGCGACCCGCACCTGCGCCAAGCTGGCCGAACTGACGGGCGTCGATGCCAGCGCCGTGCTGCCGTATTCCACCGGGGTCATTGGCGAGCCGCTGCCGGTCGAGAAGATCGAAGGCGCGCTGCAGGCCGCGCTGGATGACCTGTCCGTGGACAACTGGGCCGCCGCGGCCACTGGCATCATGACCACCGATACCCTGCCCAAGGGGGCCAGCCGCCAGTTCCAGCACGATGGCGTGACCATCACCGTCACCGGCATCAGCAAGGGCGCGGGCATGATTCGTCCGAACATGGCGACCATGCTCGGTTACATCGCCACCGACGCCAAAGTCTCCCGTGAAGTGCTGCAGAACCTGCTGCTGGACGGCGCCAACAAGTCGTTCAACCGCATCACCATCGACGGCGATACCTCCACCAACGACTGCTGCATGCTGATCGCTACCGGCCAGGCAGCCCTGCCGGAAATCACCGAAGCCAGCGGCCCGCTGTTCGCTGCGCTGAAGCAGGCCGTGTTCGAAGTGTGCATGGAAGTGGCCCAGGCCATCGTGCGTGACGGCGAAGGCGCGACCAAGTTCGTCACGGTCGAAGTCAACGGCGGCGGCAATCACCAAGAGTGCCTGGATGTCGGCTACACCGTGGCCCACTCGCCATTGATCAAGACCGCGCTGTTCGCTTCCGACCCGAACTGGGGGCGTATCCTGGCCGCTGTCGGTCGTGCCGGTGTGCCGGACCTGGATGTGAGCAAGATCGATGTTTTCCTCGGCGAAGTGTGCATCGCCAGCCGCGGCGCGCGTGCCGCCAGCTACACCGAAGCCCAGGGCGCGGCGGTGATGCAGCAGGAAGAAATCACCATCCGCATCGAGCTGGGGCGCGGTGATTGCAGCGAAACCATCTGGACCACCGACCTGTCCCACGAGTACGTGAAAATCAACGCGGAATACCGTACCTGAGTACACCGCTACTCGCTTCTACATGGACGCGACGCATCACGTGTAGGAGCGAGCCTGCTCGCGACGGAGGCCTAAGGCCTCCATCTCCTCTGAAAGGTGCCCGACATGAATCTTCACCTGATCATCGGCGACAAACTCTATTCCTCCTGGTCGCTGCGCGCCGCCCTGGCGCTTGAGCTGACTGGCGCGACTTACACCGAAGAGCTGATCAAGCTGAACCAGTCCGATACCCGCGAGCGGATTCTCAAGCATTCGCCGACCGGCAAAGTTCCGTTGCTGAAGACCGAGCACGGCATCATCGCCGACTCCCTGGCGATTGCCGAATACCTGGTCGAGCGTTTTCCCGAAGCCGAGCTCTGGCCGCGCGATGTGGCTGCCCGGGCCCAGGCCCGTTCCGCCTGCGCGCAGATGCACAGCGGTTTCTTCGGCCTGCGCGGTAACCTGCCGTTCGACCTGAGCCGCGATGCCGCGCTGTCACCCATGCCGCCCGAAGCACAGGCCGACATCGAGCGGATGCTGGCGTTGTGGGCCGAGTGCCGCGCGGCTGCGACCGAGCCAGGACCTTTCCTGTTTGGCCGGGTCAGTCTGGCGGACGCCTTTTTTGCGCCGATCGCCGTGCGCTTGCGCACCTATCGGGTGGCGCTGCCGGCCGTCGATGCCGCCTATGTTGAAACGATCTATCAATGGCCAGCCTTCAAGGCCTGGCAGAAAGCCGGTTTAGAGGAAGTTGTACGGTGAAACGAGTACATGTGGCGGCGGCCGTTATCCGTGATGCCGACGGCAGGATCCTGATTGCCCGACGTGCCGATACCCAGCATCAGGGCGGTCTCTGGGAGTTTCCCGGCGGCAAGGTCGAAGCGGACGAGGCGGTGGAAGCGGCCTTGACCCGTGAGCTGCAGGAGGAGCTGGGCATCCTGGTGTCCCAGGCGCGGCCGTTGATCAAGGTGCAGCATGACTACCCGGACAAGCAGGTGTTGCTGGATGTCTGGGAAGTTTCCGCTTTTACCGGCGAACCCCATGGCGCAGAGGGCCAGCCTTTGGCCTGGGTCACGGCCCGTGAGCTGGAGAACTACGAGTTCCCGGCGGCCAACCAGCCGATCGTGGCGGCAGCGCGTTTGCCGAGCGAATACCTGATCACCCCGGAAGACCTGGAAACACCAGCGCTGTTGCGGGGCATGCAGAAGGCTATTGCCGGCGGCAGCAAGTTGATCCAGCTACGCGCACCCAACGGCTACGACCCGCAATACCGCGACCTGGCGGTGGACGCGGTCGGCCTGTGCGCGGGCAAGGCGCAATTGATGCTCAAGGGGCCGTTCGAATGGCTGGGGGATTTCCCCTCGGCGGGCTGGCATATCACCTCGGCGCAGCTGCGCAAATACGCCAGCGCCGGGCGCCCCTTCGGCAAGGAGCGCTGGCTGGCGGCGTCCTGCCATAACGCTGAAGAGCTGTCCCTGGCGCAGCAGATGGATGTGGACTTCGTGACGCTGTCGCCGGTCCAGCCGACCCAGACCCACCCTGATGCGCAGCCTCTGGGTTGGGAGCAGGCCACCCGACTGATCAGCGGTTTCAACAAGCCGGTGTACCTGCTGGGCGGCGTCGGTCCGGACCAGCGCGAGCAGGCCTGGGCAGCCGGGGCGCAAGGGGTGGCGGGGATTCGCGCGTTCTGGCCCTGAGGCCAGTCACCAGCCGGTTCGCTCCTGCATAAGTTGCAGGAGCGGGCTTGCTGGCGATCAGAGGGGACGTTATTCGGGTTTTGCCGCCGCTTGCCAGAGAATCTCGGCAATCCCCTGGCGCTTGGCAATCAGGCGCGCCGCCACGAACAGCAAGTCGGACAGGCGATTGATATAGGCCAGGCCGACCCCCTCCAGCGGCTCTACGGCATTCAGATGCTGGCAGCGTCGCTCGGCACTGCGCGCCAGGCTGCGGCAAACATGGGCTTGGGCGATCAAGGCCGAGCCGCCCGGCAAAATGAAGTTCTCCAGCGGCCCCAACTCTTCGTTCCAGGCATCGATGGCCGCTTCCAGGCGCTCGACTTCCGCGCTATTCAGTGCCTGATACACCGGCATGGCCAACTCGCCACCGAGGTCGAAGAGGCGGTGCTGGCAGGGTGCCAGGACGTCGATCAGTTCCTGTAGGCCCGGATGCTCGATGCGCTGTTCGATCAGCCCGGCCAGGAGCAGCCCCAGCTGACTGTTCAGCGTATCGACTTCGCCGATGGCCTCGACCCGCGGATGGTCCTTGGGAACCCGGCGCCCATCACCCAGCCCGGTTTCGCCTTTGTCGCCGGTGCGGGTGTAAATCTTCGACAAGCGAAAGCCCATGCTTACCTCTCCAGTGGGGGATGTTCCAGTGGTGGCGGCTGACTGCCCGCCAATGGCAAACGCAAGGTGAAGCAAGTGCCCTGACCCTGCGTCGACTGCACTTCCATCTGGCCTTTGTGATTGTTGGTGATGATGAAGTACGAAACCGACAGCCCAAGGCCGGTGCCCTGGCCGATTTCCTTGGTGGTGAAGAACGGCTCGAAGGTCCGTTTGCGCACGTTTTCGCTCATGCCAATACCGTTGTCCTCGACCTGGATTTCCGCCCAGGGCGGGTTCAGCCGGGTGCGCAGGATAATGCGCCCGGGTTCGCTGTCGTCTACCCGCTGGTGAATGGCCTGGGCGGCGTTTTTCAGCAGGTTGAGCAGGACCTGCTCCAGTTCGTTGGCGGTACCGGGCACCGGCCCCAGTTGCGGGTCGAACTGGCGGATGATGGCCTGGCCCTTGAAGTCGAAGCCTATGGCCAGGTCGAAGTCGTTGCCGGCAATCTCCACGGCCTGGTCGATCAGTGCCGGCAGGTCGCAAGGCGCCATCTGCCGGTTGCTGCGCCGGCTGAAACTGAGCATATGGGTCACGATCTTCGCCGCGCGGGCGCCAGCCTGCTGGATGCCGTCGAGCAGTTGCGGCACTTCGCGGCTCTGCAGGTAGTGGTTGACGGTTTCCAGTTCAATGCCGATCTGTTCGGCATGCTCCTGATTCTTCGGCAGCTCGGGGGACAGACGCCGGCGAATGTTCTGCACGTTGTGCAGGATCGCCCCCAGCGGGTTATTGATTTCATGGGCCATACCGGCGGCCAGGCCGCCCACGGAGAGCATTTTTTCCGACTGCACCATCATTTCTTCCAGGGACAGGCGCTGGGTGATGTCGTCGATCCGGATCACCACGCCGCGCCCGGCACCGCCCATCAGCGGGTAGAAGGTGAGGGCATAATGCCGGGCTTCGTCGTCCTTGACCCAGGTGACCCGCTCGACCTTGGTGACCGTATGTTGCTCCACGGTTTCCTTGAGCTGTGGCAGGAACGGCTTGAGCGGTTCGAAGGCGAGGAAGATCGGCTGATTCAGTGCTTCGTCCAGGCGCGTGCCGGAGAGGGCGCTGGCTTCCTGGTTCCACTGGGTGACATAGAGCTGCTCGTCCAGAGCGATCAGGGCCGAGGGCATGGAGTCGATGATGCTGTTGAGGTAGTTCTGAAAGCCGGTGAGTTTCTTTTCGATCTTGCTGCGCACCTGGACTTCCAGCTCCAGCTTGCGGTTGGTGTGGCGGGTTTCTTCGGCCAGGCCCTGGGCCTGGTCATAGGCCGCCTGGGAATCGTCACGGGCGCGTTTGAGTTGCTGTTCTCGCGCTTCGATGCGCGACAGCATGGTGTTGAAGGCCTCGGCCAGGCTGCCGATTTCATCGTGGTTGCCGCGGGCGGCGCGCAGGGAATAGTTCTCTTCGCGGGTCACTTGCCGGGACAGTTCTTCCAACTGATGAATGGGGCGGGTGATCAGCCGTTTGATCTGCCGGGCAATCACCAGCCACAGCAGCACACTGAAGATCAGGATGCCCAGGCTCGCGGTCAGGGTGCCGGTGTAGAAGGCCATCGGCAGCTCACTGCTGGCCACCAGCAACAGGTGGCCGGGGGGCTGGCCGGCGCGGGGCAGGGTGATGATCTGGTTGCTGCGAAATTCGGTCAGTTGCCAAGCTTCGATATGCCGATAGCGCTCCGGCAGGCTCAGGCGTTCGCCATGTTGCAGTTGGGCCAGGCGCGTGCCCTTGCCGTCATAGATCGCTGCGGCGCGCAGGGGGGAGTAGCTGTTGAGCTCGTTGAGCAGTTTCTCGGCGTTTTGCGGCGAATCCAGCGCCTGCTCGGCCAGGGTCGGGTTGGACACCAGCCGGCCGATGGTCTGCAAGGCTTGCGGTGCCATGCTTTCCTGGGAGATCCAGTAGGCGGCGCTGATAAAGGTCAGGTTGGCGACCAGCAGTACGGTAATCAGCAGGACGAGCAAGGCGGCCAGCAGTTTTTGGCCGACCGGCAGGTTTTCAAGGCGCTGGCGCAATGGCATCGGGGACGTCGCTAGAGAGGAACACGTGGGCAGCGTAGCCGCTGCTCAGTCGCTGGGCAATCCGCGCTGTTGCAGGTGTTCCACCAATAGCCGACGCAGGCGGCTGAGGTTGGGCAGGTGCAACTGGTGCCTGGCGGCAACGTCGCAGGCATGCCCCAATAAATAGCTGATTTCGGTTCTGCGCCGGCTGGCGACGTCCTGGTACATGGAGGAGTAGTTGGCGGCGGTCGCCTGGATCACCCGCTCCACTTCCTGCTGCAGGTTTTCGGCCGCGGCGGGCTGGCCGCAACGTTCCAGCAGTTCGCTCAACTCGACGCACAGCATCGCCACTTCGCAATGATGCTGCAGCAGACCGCCGTTGCGGCAGTCATGCAGGACCGTCAGGGGATTGATCGCGCAGTTGAGCGCCAGCTTGCGCCAGAGGCGGGTCAGGATGTCCGCGCTCCATTCATGGGGGATGCCGCTGGCGCTCAGGTCGTCGAGCCAGAAGGGCGCGGTGGGGTGGCTGGCGTCCCCCAGCCAGGTGTAGCCATGACCGGCGAACACCACGCGCCAGTCGCCATCGCGAAAGGCGCCTTCGGTGCTCGAGGCATAAATGCAGCGGGCCTGCGGCACCTGGGCGGCCACGGCGTCCTGGCTGCCCAGGCCGTTCTGCAGCAGGACCAGTTCGGCGTCGGGTGTCAGGCGCGCGACCAGCTGGCTGACGGCCTGTTGCGCGTCATAGGCCTTGCAGGCCACCAGCAGGCGAGTGATGGGGGCGGGGTTGTCGATGGTCTCGCCGGGAATGGCATGGAAACTGGCCTGCCCTTGTTCCACCAGCGTCAGCCCACCCGCGGCCAGGTAAGCCTCCAGGCGTGCCTGATCGCGCAGGATCAGGCGCACCGGCAAGCCGGCACGGGCCAGGCGTGTCGCCCACAGGGTGCCGAGGCTACCTGCGCCCAGAATGTGCCAGGTAGTCGACATCAGCGTGGTGCTCGGTTTGGCAGGCGCATGCGAGGCTCGCAGTGAAGGAGGGGAAAGACCCGTTATAATGAGCCCGGATTTTAACCGCAAACCGGGCGTGCTCCATCTTTATCGAGCTGCGCCCCTTTTTTATTGGAGAAATTACATGCCGTCGTTTGACGTGGTATCCGAACTGGACAAACACGAAGTCACCAACGCCGTGGAAAACGCCGTCAAGGAGCTGGACCGCCGCTATGACTTGAAGGGCAAGGGCAGCTTCGAGTTCAAGGAAAAGGAACTGACCGTCAACCTGACCGCTGAAGCGGAATTCCAGCTGGAAGCGATGATCGAGATCCTCAAGCTGGCCCTGGTCAAGCGCAAGATCGATGTGCAGTGCCTTGAGGTCAAGGACGCTTACGCTTCGGGCAAGGTGATGAAGCAGGAAGCCACCCTCAAGGAAGGCATCGACAAAGAGCTGGCGAAAAAGATCGTTGCCCACATCAAGGACGCCAAGCTGAAGGTCCAGGCTGCGATCCAGGGCGAGCAGGTACGGGTTACCGGCAAGAAGCGCGACGATCTGCAGGAAGCCATCGCCGCCCTGCGCGCGAAAGAGTTCGGCATGCCGCTGCAGTTCAACAACTTCCGCGACTGATGGGATTTTTCGGGAACCTCTCGAGCTTATTGGCGTCCGAGGCCCGAGTAGTGGGCAGAAACGATTGAGCCTGTATAAGGCTAGTCGTTCTGCCCTTGTTTTTTGTGTGCCCGGCAGCCGGGAATCAGGAGAGATAGATGGATTTGAATGCTGAAGTGGACAACCTGGTCAAGGCTTCCCAAGCCTGGATTCCGATGATCATGGAATACGGCAGTCGGGTACTGCTGGCCGTCATCACACTGGCCATCGGCTGGTGGCTGATCAACAGTTTGACGCAAAAAGTCGGCAAGTTGCTGGCGCTGCGTAATGCCGACCAGGCCTTGCAGGGTTTTATCAGCAGCCTGGCGAACGTCATTCTCAAGGTGCTGCTGATTGTCAGCGTGGCCTCGATGATTGGTGTCGAAACCACTTCGTTCGTTGCCGCGATCGGTGCGGCGGGCCTGGCCATCGGCCTGGCCTTGCAAGGTAGCCTGGCCAACTTCGCTGGTGGTGTGCTGATCCTGCTGTTCCGTCCTTTCCGCATCGGCGACGTGATCGAAGCCCAGGGCATCAGCGGCACGGTCGACAGCATCCAGATCTTCCACACGGTGTTGCGTACCGGTGACAACAAGACCGTCATCGTGCCTAACGGCAACCTGTCCAACGGCATCATCACCAACCACAACCGCCAGTTGACCCGCAAAGTGATCTTCGATGTCGGCGTGAACTACGAGGCTGACCTGCAAAAGGCCCGTGAGGTTCTGCTGGACCTGGCCAAGGACGAGCGCGTGCTGGCCGATCCGGAGCCGGTGGCGGTGGTTTCCATGCTGGGTGACAGCGCCATTACCCTTTCCCTGCGTGTCTGGGTGAAAACTGCGGACTACTGGGACGTGATGTTCCGCTTCAACGAGTTGTCCCGTGATCGCTTGAAGGAAGCTGGTATTGATATTCCGTTTCCACAGCGCGTGATTCGTGTGGTTCAGGAAGCGGCTGTTTGAGTCAGTAACGGGGATAGGGATTAAAAATCTGATCGAGTGGTCAGGCTTTTAACGCGGTACTCGCTGGAGGATGTTTGAAACCTGGTTGTAACAATAAACTGTCGATAACCGGAGCTTCAGCGAGTCGCCAGCCCCAACAAAAAGGCCCATCGAATGATGGGCCTTTTTTATTACTTGCTAAGTAACCGCTATTACAAGATCGACAGTGGGTAGTCGACGATCAGGCGGAACTCTTTGATATCGCCTTCACCTTGGTCGCTGTTAGCGAAGTGCCAAGCTTGACGAACGCGGAAGGAGAGATCTTTTGCCGGGCCAGACTGAACAACGTACTTGGCTTCGAAGTTGGTCTCGTTGTGTTTGCCATCGGCACCGTAAATCGGATCGCCGTTGTTTTTACGGTACACGCTGTTGTCAGCCAGGCCTGTGCCATCGATATCCCAGCCTTTAACATAACGGGTCATGAAGCTCAGACCAGGAACGCCGTACTCGGCCATTTTCAGATCGTAACGGATCTGTGCGGACTTCTCGTTCGGGCCGTTGAAGTCAGAGTACTGGATGGAGTTGGCGAGGAAGATCGAGTCGCCGCCACGGTTGGCTCCGCGCCTGGAGGAATCGTGGCCACCTACACCGATGTAGTCGAACGGAGTGTCACCATTGACCTTCTGGAACGCGACGGTAATGGTGTGTGCTCTCAGGAACGAGAAAGCGGCTGCCAGGGAGAACGTGGTGTTGCTGATGTCGCCCGCCTTGGCGCTGCCGGCGTCGGTGGTACGGTAGATGTTACCGTCCAGGTTCAGCGACTGATCGCCACCCATTGGGATGGTGTAGTTCAGGTTGGCGTAGTACTGGTTCCAGATGTCTTCCAGCTTGGCGCCGTAGAGCGATGCACTCAGATTGTCGGTGATGCCGTACTTGCCACCGAAGTAGTCGATGCTGTTGGATGTCACACCGGCGTAGTTTGCATACAGGTTGCCGTTACGGGCGTTGGAGTCCTGGCTGGTGGCCGAATAGAAGTGACCGCCTTCCAGATCAAGGTTTTTGATCTCGCTGCTCTGCAGTTGGAAACCGCTGGCAGTTTGAGGAAGGATACGGGAACCGCCGACTGCGAACACCGGGGAGGTGCTTGGCTGCATGTCGCCGGCTTTCAGCTCGGTCTTGGAGATGCGGAATTTGACGGCCGCGCCTGCTTTGCCCTGGCTGTTGTTGACGTCGCCATCGGAGTCGCGGCTCATGTTACCGGTACCGCCAGTGCCGTCGCCGCCGTCCAGTTTGATCGCCAGATAACCGAATGCATCGACGCCGACGCCTACGGTGCCCTGGGTGTAACCGGAGCTGAAGTTGCCCCAGATACCCTGGGTCCAGTCTTTCTGATCGTTGCTGTGGTCTTTGTTGTCACGATTGAAGTAATAGTTACGCAACAGTACGTCGAATTTTGCGTCTTCAACAAAGCCCTTGGCTTCAGACTGGTCACTTACAAAAGGTGCGGCCGTAGCCACTTGAGTACTGGCTGCTGCTGCAACTGCCAGTGCGATCATGCTCCACTTCATCACGCGCATCGTGATTTGCTCCTTTGGTTTTTAGAAGAGTACTGCCGTCCCACCTGTTTTATTATCTGGGCGGCTCTTTCTTTTTGTGTCGGCGCAAACTTATATCACGCCGACAATGTTGGCGATACTTGCGTATCAGTCCTTTCAGCTTCTTTACGACCCTGTCGCAAAATGCTCGATCAATGTCGCAAATCCGCAGTCCGCATGTATCCGGACTGACAACTTCAGCGCTGTTTTCGAAGGCTTGAACCTGGAACAAAAAGAACTTTGGTCAAGCAGTCAAATCTCCATGGGGCAGCCTTGCCACTATTGTTATTAGTCTCAGGAGGAGCCTTTTTCCGATGGCTTCTCCTGGGACAATGTGGGTGTGAATGCAACAAGCGTGCACAAAACGCAAAGGCACCGAGTTTTTTTCGGCGATAGCCCTTCAGGCTGTAAAAACCGCATAAAACAGTGGTTTTAAGGTCGTTTTGTTTGGGCTTGACGTTCCCTGTCCTCCTGGTGTTGCTCCCTGAAAAAAAACGCACGACATTCCAAAACGTTACCGGTTCACCCTGCTGAGTGAGTAGATAGCGGATGGTTAACGCACTGAGCGTAGACGCACTGTGAGGTTTTGGTGCAAAAGTTTCTTGATGCAGCTCAATCATCATCCGCCGTCGGGCGCTGAAGAATGTGCAGGGAAGGGGCTCTTTCGCGGCTTTTTCCTTGTTTTTTATGAGCTTCGTTCAGTCGTGGTGCAGCCCGTTGGAAAATGTTCCAGGTCGGGGCGCTCTGACGTGTGGCATCGAGGATGAATGTTGAGGCGGGATCTGCGCAGCGGAGCGATGAACGGAAAAGCTTTCGCAGGTATGCTGCCGTTCTGTCGCTTGGCGGGCAGCCGGTCATGGCGTTCGCTAAGCTGAAACTTGATGAGCTGAGCGGGAGTGCGCGCGGTGTTCGCTTTAGATCCACGACTTCAACAAGACACATTGCCCATTGGGGATTTCCCCCTTTGCCGGCTGCTGTTGTCCAACGATTCCAATTACCCGTGGTTCATCCTGGTACCGCGCCGGGAAGATATCAGTGAGTTGTTTCAATTGGATGACGCGGACCAGCAGCAACTATGGCGAGAAACCACGGCGCTGGCGGAGTTGCTTAAAGACTCTTTCGATGCGGACAAGTTGAATGTGGCGACTCTGGGCAATGTCGTCAGCCAGTTGCACATGCACGTTATTGTTCGCAAGCGCGACGATGGGGCCTGGCCTGCTCCGGTATGGGGCAAGCTGCCTGCCAAGCCCTACGACGCCGAACAGGTGGCCGCGATTCGTGAGCGGTTACGACTGGTCCTGACCGATGACTTCAAGTTTCTGGAGGGCTGAGTCATGAACCTGGAAGAGCGGGTTACCGATCTGGAAAGCCGATTGGCTTTTCAGGATGACACCATTCAAGCCCTGAACGACGTGCTGGTAGGGCAGCAACGGGTGGTCGAGCGCCTGCAGTTGCAGATGGCCGCCTTGCTCAAGCGTCAGGAGGAAATGGTGGGGCAGTTCGAGTCATTCGAAGAAGAGGCTCCGCCGCCACATTATTGAGCGTTGGACGGCCCCTGCCGTTCAGGCAATAAAAAACCGCGAGCAGCCTGGCTGCGTCGCGGTTTTTTATGGGCGTGAATCAGCGACGCGGCAATGCCGCAATCACGTCTTCGGCTTGCAGGCCCTTGTCGCGGTTCATGACGGAGAACTCCACGCGCTGGCCTTCCACCAGGACGCGGTGACCTTCGCCACGGATGGCGCGGAAGTGCACGAAGATGTCATCGCCGGAGTCGCGAGAGATGAAGCCGAAACCCTTCGAAGTGTTGAACCACTTGACGGTGCCGGTATCGCGATTGCTCATGTCGTAGGTTTGCGACGTATTGGCCGAGGGAGACGATTTGTAGAAGCTGACGGCCAGGTGCAGAAGAACGGCGATCGCCGCGGTCACCAGGCTGAACAGCACAGCCGGTTGACCTGCGATAACCGGCATCGGTGCCAGCAGGGTCAAGGTCTGCAAGACCACCGCCAGCACCAGGAGCGCGCTGACCAGGTTTTGCAGTTGGTGGCGCGGGCCTTTGTTCCAGTAGGGGATAACCGGAGCCAGCGTCAGGTTGAGCAGGCCGAAAAAGGCCAGGTAAAGAGCATCGGGTTGTTGCAGGAAGGGAACGGCTTCAGATCGCAGGCTAGGGATAAAGGACAGCAGCAAGGCCGCTGCGCCCGTTAGCAGGTGGACGATTTTCAACATTTTAATGAACTCACGTTAAGACGGATCACAAGGAAGAGCTGAGCGTGCACGGTTCGCTTCTGAACAATGGGAGGCGGTGAGCACGTGCGCGAGATCAGCCTATGCGCTGAGGCCGAGAAATAGGCAACAGCGACACGGCCTCTATTTAACAGCAAAGCCCAGGCCTTCTCAAATCAAGCGCTGTAGCCGAATGGAGGGAGAGAGCCCTGGTTGTCCTGAGGGAATACCGGACTATCGGGCAAAGCCTTGTTCTAGAGAGCCAGTACCCCAAAAACGTGGAACGGCGGCTTTTCAGGCGGGTCACAACCGGAGTGGGCTTTCTTGCAGGTACTGTCGCCCGCTCGGTGGGCAATCTGTCGCAGGGTCTCGGGCGATCCCGGGCTGCGGGTGCAGGACAGTCTTGCTAGAGTGGTCCGGTACCTGATCTGTTGAATTCAATGTGTTAACGGAGATAGACATGGCAATCGATATCGGTATCAGCGCAGAAGATCGCAAATCCATCGTGGAGGGTCTCTCTCGCCTGCTTTCAGATACTTATGTGCTGTATCTGAAAACCCATAATTTCCACTGGAACGTCACAGGCCCGCAGTTTCGCACGCTGCATCTGATGTTCGAGGAGCAGTACAACGAACTGGCGCTGGCGGTGGATCTGATCGCTGAACGTATCCGCGCCCTGGGCTTCCCGGCGCCAGGTGCTTACTCCATCTACGCGCGTCTTTCTTCGATCAAGGAAGAAGAGGGCGTGCCAAGCGCCGATGAGATGATCAGGCAGCTGGTGGCGGGGCAGGAAGCGGTGACCCGCACCGCCCGTGGCATTTTCCCGATCATCGACAAGGTCAGCGACGAACCCACCGCGGACCTGCTGACCCAGCGGATGCAGGTGCATGAGAAAACCGCGTGGATGCTGCGCTCGCTGTTGAGCGAGCAGTAATCCCGCAGACCGAATGGCGCCGTTATCGGCGCCATTTGCCTTTATGGGGCCTGACTTGTCGTCCGATCATGGCTGTTCGCCCTCAGGCCCGATAGGCTGGGTATGGCAGCGGGGCGCTGGCTTTGTTTCGGCGGGCGGTGGTCTATCGGTGCCGTCATACGGCTGCACAGGGCCGATTTAATGGATATAATCCCGCCCTTTGCTATATAACCCGGGCCTCGGCACGGGTTAAGCCAGACGTTAAGTACGCCGAGACGCTCCCATGCCCATGTACGACTACCAATGTGCTTCCTGTGGTCATCAGTTGGAAGCCATTCAAAAGATCAGCGCGCCTGCGTTGGTCGATTGCCCTGCCTGCCAGGCGCCTGAGCTGAAAAAAATGCTGTCCATGCCAGGTTTCCGCCTCAGCGGTTCGGGCTGGTATGAGACCGACTTCAAAACCGGCGCCAAGAAGAATCTGGCCGGTGGCGACAAAGCTGATTAAGTTGAACGACACGCGCGAGCTCTTGCATTATCCGGTACCCCGAGGTGCGCAAGGCCTCCCATCGAATTTCGAATTACGAGAAGTGAAACCACTACCATGATGCGCAGCCATTATTGCGGCCAACTGAACGAAAGCCTGGAAGGTCAGGAAGTTACCCTTTGCGGATGGGTCCACCGTCGTCGCGACCATGGCGGGGTGATCTTCCTCGATATCCGTGATCGTGAAGGTCTGGCCCAGGTGGTGTTCGACCCGGACCGCGCTGAAACCTTCGCCGCCGCCGACCGCGTGCGCAGCGAATACGTGGTCAAGATCACCGGCAAGGTGCGCCTGCGTCCGGCCGGTGCCGGCAACGCCAACATGGCTTCGGGCATGATCGAAGTCCTGGGCTACCAGCTGGAAGTGCTGAACGAAGCGGAAACCCCGCCGTTCCCGCTCAACGAATACTCCGACGTGGGCGAAGAAACCCGTCTGCGCTATCGCTTCATCGATCTGCGTCGTCCGGAAATGGCCGAGAAGCTGCGTCTGCGCTCGCGCATGACCACCAGCATCCGTCGCTACCTGGACGAGAACGGTTTCCTCGACGTCGAAACCCCGATCCTGACCCGTGCCACCCCTGAAGGCGCGCGTGACTATCTGGTACCGAGCCGTACCCACGCCGGCAGCTTCTTCGCTCTGCCGCAGTCGCCACAGCTGTTCAAGCAGTTGCTGATGGTCGCCGGCTTCGACCGCTACTACCAGATCGCCAAATGCTTCCGCGACGAAGACCTGCGTGCCGACCGTCAGCCTGAGTTCACTCAGATCGACATCGAAACCAGCTTCCTCGATGAAAAAGACATCATGGGCCTGACCGAAGGCATGATCCGCAACCTGTTCAAGGAAGTGCTGGATCTGGAATTCGGCGAATTCCCCCACATGACCTTTGAAGAAGCCATGCGTCGCTACGGTTCCGACAAGCCGGACCTGCGTAACCCGCTGGAACTGGTGGACGTTGCCGACCAGCTCAAGGAAGTGGAGTTCAAGGTGTTCAGCGGTCCGGCCAACGATCCGAAATGCCGTATCGCCGCCTTGCGCGTTCCTGGCGGGGCGAGCATGCCGCGCAAGCAGATCGACGACTACACCAAGTTCGTCGGCATCTACGGTGCCAAGGGCCTGGCCTACATCAAGGTCAACGAGCGCGCCAATGGCGTTGATGGTCTGCAGTCGCCAATCGTCAAGAACATCCCGGAAGCCAACCTGAATGTGATCCTCGATCGCGTGGGTGCGGTCGACGGCGACATCGTGTTCTTCGGCGCCGACAAGGCCAAGATCGTCAGCGAAGCCCTGGGCGCGCTGCGGATCAAGCTCGGTCACGACCTGAACCTGCTGACCTGCGAATGGGCGCCGATGTGGGTTGTCGATTTCCCGATGTTCGAAGAGAACGACGACGGCAGCTTCACCGCCTTGCACCACCCGTTCACCGCGCCGAAATGCTCGCCGGAAGAACTGGAAGCCAACCCGGCGACCGCGCTGTCCCGTGCCTACGACATGGTGCTCAACGGCACCGAGCTGGGTGGCGGTTCGATCCGTATCCACCGCAAGGAAATGCAACAGGCGGTATTCCGTCTGCTGGGCATCAACGAAGCGGAACAGGAAGAGAAATTCGGCTTCCTGCTGGACGCCCTGAAGTACGGCGCGCCGCCGCACGGTGGCCTGGCGTTCGGTCTGGACCGCCTGGTCATGCTGATGACCGGCGCCCAGTCGATCCGTGAAGTGATCGCCTTCCCGAAAACCCAGAGCGCTGCTTGTGTGATGACCCAGGCTCCTGGCCTGGTCGACGCCAAGGCGCTGCGCGAACTGCACATCCGTTTGCGCGAACAGCCAAAGGCTGAGTAAGGCCGACCTGAAGGCGCATCTGCGGATGCGCCTTTTTCTATTGGGTCGAGATATTTGTTGCCCGCCCGCCGTTACAGGCGTTGCGGGCAATGTTTCAAAGAGAATTTGGAGCGCGTTATGGCAGGTCATTCCAAGTGGGCGAACATCAAGCACCGCAAAGAGCGTCAGGATGCCAAGAGAGGCAAGATTTTCACCAAGTGGATCCGTGAACTGACGGTTGCCGCCCGTCAGGGCGGTGGCGATCCGGGTTCCAACCCGCGTCTGCGTCTTGCCCTGGACAAGGCCCTGGGTGCCAACATGAGTCGCGACATCATCGATCGCGCCATCGCCCGTGGCGCCGGTGCGACCGAGGCCGACAACGTCGAAGAGCTGACCTATGAGGGTTATGGCCCGGGCGGCGTGGCGGTGATGGTCGAATGCATGACCGACAACCGCAACCGTACCGCGGCTGCCGTGCGCCATGCTTTCAGCAAATGTGGCGGCAACCTTGGCACCGACGGTTCGGTGGCGTATCTGTTCGAACGCAAGGGGCAGATCAGCTTTGCGCCGGGCGTCGATGAGGACACACTGACCGATGCGGCGTTGGAAGCCGACGCCGATGACGTGGTTGTTCACGAAGACGGCTCGATCGATGTGTTTACCTCGTTCACTGGCTTCTATGCGGTACGTAACGCACTCGAAGAGGCCGGTTTCAAGGGCGACGACGCGGAAATCATCATGCAGCCGACCACCAGTGCCGAGCTGGATCTGGAAGGCGCCGAGAAGGTCCTCAAGCTGATCGACATGCTCGAAGACCTGGACGATGTGCAGAACGTCTACTCCAACGCGGATATTCCCGAGTCGGTGGCCGAGCAACTCGGCTGATAGCGCGATAAAAGATCGCAGCCTTCGGCGGTTTCCCCCCTTTACACACAGGGTTAGGCTGTACCTGTAGGGGAGCTGTCGAAGGCTGCGATTTTTTGTTTCTCCGGCTTCTTCCGGCGTTACCTTAGGCAACCGAATTTTCTCTTTGCAGGCGTTATGACTCTTATTCTTGGTATCGACCCGGGTTCGCGCATCACCGGTTACGGCGTAGTACGTGATACCGGGCGTGGCTGCGTGTACGTGGCTTCGGGTTGCATTCGAACAGGCGCCGGCGAGCTGCATGAGCGGCTGCAAATCGTCTATCGCGGGGTTCGTGAGGTCATTCAGACCTACGGTCCGGTGACCATGGGCATTGAGAAGGTGTTCATGGCGCGTAATGCCGACTCGGCCCTGAAACTGGGCCAGGCCCGTGGCGCGGCGATCGTGGCGGGGGCCGAGGAAAGCCTGGAAATCGCCGAATACACCGCCACTCAGGTCAAGCAGGCCGTGGCGGGCACCGGCGGGGCTAACAAGGAACAGGTGCAAATGATGGTCATGCACTTGCTCAAGTTGACCAGCAAGCCGCAGATCGACGCCTCGGACGCCCTGGCGATTGCCATCTGCCATGCCCATACCCGTTCCAGCCTGCTGCCCCACGGCCTGGGTACCGCACGCAGTCGTGGCGGCCGCCTGCGTCTCTGATAGCATCTGCGCAAACATTTGATGAGTGGAGTATCCCGCGCCTGTCTGCCCGGCCCGGAACTCCGCTCTGTGACTCGCCGGCCGCTGGTCTGGCCTGAGCTAAGGATCTGAAACGTGATTGGACGCTTGCGCGGCACCTTGGCTGAAAAACAGCCGCCGCACCTGATTCTCGATGTAAACGGTCTGGGTTACGAGGTGGAAGTGCCCATGACCACCCTGTACCGCCTGCCGTCGGTCGGTGAACCGCTTACCCTGCACACCCATTTGGTCGTGCGTGAAGATGCCCAGTTACTCTATGGCTTTGCCAGCAAGCGCGAGCGGGACTTTTTTCGCGAACTGATTCGCCTCAATGGCGTAGGGCCGAAGCTGGCGCTGGCGCTGATGTCCAGCCTGGAGGTCGATGAGCTGGTGCGTTGCGTGCAAGCGCAGGACACCTCGGCGCTGACCAAGGTGCCGGGGGTCGGTAAAAAGACCGCGGAGCGCCTGCTGGTCGAGCTCAAGGACCGCTTCAAGGCCTGGGAAACCGTACCGAGCATGTTTGCCCTGGTGCCGAACCAGCCGGACGCGCCGATGCCGGTGGCCAGCGCCGAGACCGATGCGGTCAGTGCTTTGATCTCCCTGGGCTACAAGCCGCAGGAAGCCAGCAAGGCCGTTTCCGCGATCAAGGAAAAAGGCCTGAGCAGTGAAGACATGATTCGCCGCGCCCTGAAGGGAATGATTTAAGTGATAGAAGCAGATCGTCTGATCGCCGCCACGGGCCCCCGTGAGCGCGAGGAAGTCCAGGACCGTGCGATTCGCCCCGTCAGCCTGGCCGAATACATCGGCCAGCCGACGGTGCGCGAGCAAATGGAGCTGTTCATCCAGGCTGCCCGCGGGCGCAACGAGTCGCTGGACCATACCCTGATCTTCGGCCCGCCGGGCTTGGGTAAGACCACGCTGGCCAACATCATCGCCCAGGAAATGGGGGTGTCGATCAAGAGCACTTCGGGTCCGGTGCTGGAGCGCCCCGGGGATCTGGCGGCGCTGCTGACCAATCTCGAACCGCACGACGTGCTGTTTATCGATGAAATCCATCGCCTGTCGCCGATCGTCGAAGAAGTGCTGTACCCGGCCATGGAAGATTTCCAGCTGGACATCATGATCGGCGAAGGCCCGGCGGCCCGCTCGATCAAGCTCGACCTGCCGCCATTCACCCTGGTGGGGGCGACGACTCGCGCGGGCATGCTGACCAACCCGCTGCGCGATCGCTTCGGCATCGTCCAGCGCCTGGAGTTCTATAGCACCGCGGACCTGGCGACCATCGTCGGGCGCTCCGCCGGCATTCTCGGCTTGCCGCTGGACCCGGACGGCGCCTTTGAAATCGCCCGGCGTGCCCGGGGGACGCCGCGTATCGCCAACCGTTTGTTGCGCCGGGTGCGGGACTTCGCCGAAGTTCGCGCCAAGGGCCACATCACCAAACCCATCGCCGACCTGGCGCTGAACCTGCTGGATGTCGACGAGCGTGGCTTCGATCACCAGGACCGGCGCCTGCTGCTGACCATGATCGAGAAGTTCGACGGCGGGCCGGTGGGGGTCGACAGTCTGGCGGCCGCCATCAGCGAAGAGCGGCATACCATCGAGGACGTACTCGAGCCCTATCTGATCCAGCAGGGCTATATCATGCGTACGCCGCGGGGCCGTGTGGTGACCCGGCATGCCTATCTGCATTTCGGTCTAAACATTCCGTCACGATTGGGGGAGATGCCTGTGGTAGACGAATTCCTCGATGCCGTGGACGATTAATAGCCGCTTCGGCAGCGATTTATTCGCAGCCTGTGTGGTCCTAGGGGGCTGGCATTGCCGTTATTTCGCCAGAAAGCCGTTCGAGAATGAAAAACAGTTGCCCGGCCGGATTGGCAACCTGAGGAGTAAGCACTAGAGTATGCGCGCGCAAAACGGGCTTGAGTCGTTCGCACATCGTTGTCGCGTTTATTACGAAGACACCGATGCCGGCGGCATCGTTTATTACGTTAATTACCTTAAGTTTATGGAACGGGCTCGAACCGAGCGGCTACGAGATCTGGGCTTTGCCCAATCGCAGCTGGTAGGGGAGAACCTGTTGTTCGTCGTGCATTCCAGCGAAGCGCGCTACCACGCGCCGGCGCGACTGGACGACGAGCTTCTGGTAAGTGCAGAAGTCATCGAATTGAACCGGGCCAGCCTGCGCTTCAAACAGCAGGTCAGGCGAGCCACGGATAATGCACTGCTCTGTGAAGGGCAGTTTCTGGTGGCCTGTGTGCGCACCGACAATTTGAAACCCCGGGCCATTCCCGAAGCTCTACGTGCGGCCTTTGCCGGCGTGAGCGGCGCGGGTACACACTCAGAGCAGGAGATAAAGCGTGGAAGCTAACGTCGTCGACCATTCCTCCATGTGGAGCTTGGTCAGCAATGCCAGCATCGTTGTGCAGTTGGTAATGCTGACCCTGGTAGCCGCATCGGTGACCTCATGGATCATGATCTTTCAGCGCAGCAACCTGCTGCGTGCCGGTCGACGCGCCCTGGAGAGCTTCGAAGAGCGCTTCTGGTCGGGTATCGACCTGTCCAAGCTGTACCGTCAGGCGGGCAGCAACCCGGACCCTGATTCGGGTGTGGAGCAGATCTTCCGTGCCGGTTTCAAAGAGTTCTCGCGCCTGCGCCAGCAATCGGGCGTTGATCCCGAGGCGGTCATGGAAGGTGTCGCGCGTGCCATGCGTGTCGCCATCTCCCGTGAAGAAGAGAAGCTGGAGCAGAGCCTGCCGTTCCTCGCCACTGTCGGCTCGGTCAGCCCCTACATCGGTCTGTTCGGTACCGTCTGGGGGATCATGAACTCCTTCCGCGGCCTGGCCAGCGCCCAGCAGGCGACCCTGGCGACCGTAGCACCGGGTATCGCCGAAGCCCTGATCGCTACCGCGATCGGCCTGTTTGCCGCGATCCCGGCCGTTATTGCCTACAACCGTTTTGCGGCCCGTGGCGAGACCCTGATCAGCCGTTACTACACCTTCGCCGACGAGTTCCAGGCGATCCTGCACCGTAAAGTGCACACCAGCGAAGAGTGAGCAGGTAAATCCCCATGGCCCGAGTTCGCCACAAACGCAAGCCGGTTGCCGAGATGAACGTGGTGCCCTACATCGACGTGATGTTGGTACTGCTGGTTATCTTCATGGTGACCGCGCCGATGCTCAATCAGGGCGTGAAAGTCGATCTGCCCAAGGTTTCCAGCGAAGCCTTGCCGCAGGACAACAACACCCAGGTCCTGACCATTTCGATCAAGGCTGACAAGACCTACTACTGGAACCTTGGCAGCGAAGTCGACACCGACAAGCAGATGGACAAGGCCATGACCTTGCCGCAGATGACCGACGCGGTGACCAAGATCATTCGCGCCGGCAATGAAGGCGGCAAGCATACCCAGGTGTTCATCCGCGGCGACAAGTCCGTTGACTACGGTGCCGTCATGGGCGCCATGGGCGGGCTGCAGAAGGCCGGCGTCGGTAACGTTGGCTTGATTACCGAGGCGCCCTGATGCAGCAACAGCGAGAGCCGTCCGCCTCGGAAAGCTACTTCTGGCCTAGCGTGTGGGCAATTGCCCTGCACGTTCTGGTGTTCGGCATGCTGTTCGTCAGTTTTGCCATGACGCCGGAGTTGCCGCCGTCCAAGCCGATCGTCCAGGCGACCCTGTATCAGCTGCAATCGAAAAGTCAGGCGACCACCCAGACCAATCAGAAGATTGCGGGTGAAGCGAAGAAATCCGCCGCGCGCCAGACCGAAGTCGAGCAGATGGAGCAGAAAAAGGTCGAGCAGGAAGCGGTGAAGGCTGCGGAACAAAAGAAAGAAGAGGCTGCTCAAAAAGCCGAGGAAGCGAAAAAGGCCGACGAAGCCAAGAAAGCGGATGAGGCAAAGAAGGCTTATGAAGCCAAGAAAGCCGACGACGCGAAGAAGGCTGCGGAAGCGAAGAAGGCCGAAGAGAAACAATTGGCTGATATAGCCAAGAAGAAAGCCGAAGAAGAAGCCAAGAAAGCCGCTGAAGAAGAAGCCAAGAAAAAGGCCGCTGAAGAGGCGAAGAAAAAGATAGTCGAAGACGCGAAGAAGAAAGCCGCGGAAGACGCCAAGAAGAAAGCTGAAGCAGACGAGGCGAAGAAGAAGGTCGCCGAGGACGCGAAGAAGAAAGCCGCCGCCGACGCAGCCAAGAAAAAGGCTCAGGAAGCAGCGCGTAAATCCGCCGAAGAGAAAAAGGCCCAGGCCCTGGCTGATTTGCTTTCCGACACGCCACAGCGTCAGCAGGCCTTGGCGGACGAGCAGGGCGACGAAGTCGCGGGCAGTTTCGACGATCTGATTCGTGCTCGTGCAGCGGAAGGCTGGGCTCGTCCTCCTTCGGCGCGCAATAACATGACTGTCGTGCTGCAAATCGGCATGTTGCCGGATGGTACGGTGACTTCCGTGTCGGTGGCCAAGTCCAGCGGCGATGGTCCGTTCGATGCCTCGGCGGTAGCTGCGGTCAAGAACATTGGACGTTTGACAGAAATGCAGGGAATGAAGCCGAGCGATTTCGCTCCGTATCGTTCATTCAAGATGACATTCACACCTGAGGATCTAGCCTTGTGAGAAACCTTCTTCGAGGATTGCTTGTCGTTATTTGCTGTATGGCAGGGATAGCGACAGCGGATGAAAAGAATATTCTGGTCACCAGTGGCAGTGACCGGGCCACGCCAATCGCCGTAGTGCCATTCGGTTGGCAAGGGGGCAGCGTGCTGCCCGACGACATGGCGGAAATCATCGGCAACGACCTGCGCAACTCGGGTTACTACTCGCCGATTCCAAAGCAGAACATGATCAGCCTGCCGACCCAGGCCAGCGAAGTCATCTACCGTGACTGGAAGGCCCTGGGCGCCCAGTACATCATGGTCGGCAGCATTGTTCCGGCAGGCGGCCGCCTGCAGGTGCAATACGCCCTGTTCAACGTCGCCACCGAACAGCAAGTGCTGACCGGCAGCGTCTCGGGCAGCGTCGACCAGTTGCGCGACATGGCTCACTACATCTCCGACCAGTCGTTCGAGAAACTCACCGGTATCAAGGGCGCCTTCTCGACTCGCATGCTGTACGTCACGGCAGAGCGTTTCTCCGAGAAGAACACGCGCTACACCCTGCAACGCTCCGACTACGACGGCGCGCGTGCGGTGACCCTGCTGCAATCCCGTGAGCCGATCCTGTCGCCGCGCTTCGCGCCGGACGGCAAGCGCATTGCCTATGTGTCGTTCGAGCAGAAGCGTCCGCGCATCTTCGTCCAGCACATCGACACTGGCCGTCGCGAGCAGATCACCAACTTCGAAGGCCTGAACGGCGCGCCTGCCTGGTCGCCGGACGGCCAGCGCCTGGCGTTCGTGCTGTCCAAGGACGGCAACCCGGACATCTATGTGATGAACCTGGGTTCGCGCCAGATCTCGCGTGTGACCGCAGGTCCTGGCATCAACACCGAACCGTTCTGGGGCAAGGATGGTTCGACCATCTACTTCACCTCGGACCGTGGCGGCAAACCACAGATCTACAAGACCAGCGCCGGTGGTGGCGGTGCGGAGCGGGTGACTTTCGTGGGCAACTACAACGCCAACCCGAAACTGTCCGCGGATGAAAAAACCCTGGTCATGATTCACCGGCAGGATGGCTTCACAAACTTCAAGGTAGCTGCCCAGGATTTGCAGCGTGGCAACGTAAAAATCCTTACAGACAGCACACTTGATGAGTCGCCTACTGTTGCGCCCAACGGCACCATGGTAATCTACGCCACCCGCCAGCAGGGCCGGGGAGTCTTGATGCTCGTGTCCATTAATGGACGCGTGAGGCTCCCGCTTCCTACCGCTCAAGGCGAAGTCAGAGAACCGTCCTGGTCCCCTTACCTGAACTGACGCGGCGCTTTACGTTTTACTTAACACACTGGGGTTCATTAGGAGTTTCACGATGGAAATGCTGAAGTTTGGTAAGTTTGCTGCGCTGGCTCTGGCCATGGCTGTAGCTGTAGGTTGCTCCTCCAAAGGCGGCGACAACGCTGGTGAAGGCGCTGTTGATCCAAACGCTGGTTACGGCGCTAACACCGGTGCAGTTGACGGCTCCCTGAGCGAAGAAGCTGCTCTGCGCGCAATCACCACCTTCTACTTCGAATACGACAGCTCGGACCTGAAGCCAGAAGCCATGCGCGCTCTGGACGTTCACGCCAAAGACCTGAAAGCAAACGGCGCTCGCGTTGTTCTGGAAGGCAACACCGACGAACGTGGTACTCGTGAGTACAACATGGCTCTGGGCGAGCGTCGTGCGAAAGCCGTTCAGCGCTACCTGGTGCTGCAAGGCGTTTCCCCAGCTCAGCTGGAACTGGTTTCCTACGGCGAAGAGCGTCCAGTTGCTACCGGCAACGACGAGCAGTCCTGGGCTCAAAACCGTCGCGTCGAACTGCGTAAGTAATTCGTCATGCGAACGTGCCGTCGTGCTCTAACTGTCTTGGCTCTCAGCCTCGCGCCGCTTTCGGTGTGGGCTGCGGTTCCTGTGGTCGATAACAACTCAGGCTATAACAATAGCGGAGGCAGTTATCCGCCAGCGGGTTATGGCACGAACGGCGCCTATGCCGGGGGAGGGGTTTCGACCCCTGTCTCGGCACAGGGCGAGCTGTTCCAGCAACTGCAGCAAATGCAGGAGCAAATCGCACGGCAACAAGGTGTGATTGAAGTGCTGCAAAACGATGTTGCGCGCATGAAGCAGGAAAGCCTGGAGCGTTACCAGGATCTTGATCGGCGCATTGGAGCGGGCGGTGCACCTGCCGCGACTCCTGATAATTCTTCTGCCGGTGGCGATGCAAGTGCCGCCGGTGCAGCTGCCGGGGCTGCCTCGCAAGCTCCAGCGGCAAGCAGTGAACCGGGCGATCCGGCGAAGGAAAAGCTGTATTACGACGCCGCCTTCGACTTGATCAAGGCCAAGGACTTCGACAAGGCCAGCCAGGCTTTCGCCGCGTTCCTGCGCAAATACCCGAACAGTCAGTACGCGGGCAATGCCCAGTACTGGTTGGGCGAAGTGAACCTGGCCAAGGGCGACCTGCAAGGTGCCGGCCAGGCATTCGCCAAGGTCTCCCAGCTGTATCCGAAGCATGCCAAGGTGCCGGACTCGCTGTACAAGTTGGCTGACGTAGAGCGCCGACTGGGCCACACTGACAAGGTCAAGGGCATTCTGCAGCAGGTGGTGGCCCAATATCCGGGTACTTCCGCCGCCCAGCTGGCTCAGCGCGATCTGCAACGTATGTAATCGAGTTTGAGCTGTTTTGAAGAAACCCGCGCTTGCCGCGGGTTTTTTCGTTAGAATCCATGCCCTTTTTATGAAACACGCTTCCTGGGATTACCGTGTTTGCGGGATTCCTCGAGGTGCCTGACGGAGGCGGACAGCCTGTTTAGCTGTTACGCCCGTGGCGACTATGCAAGACACATTGAGAATTACCGAAGTTTTCTACTCGTTGCAGGGTGAAACTCGGACCGCCGGCCTGCCCACGGTATTTGTGCGCCTGACCGGTTGCCCGCTGCGTTGCCAATACTGCGACAGTGCCTACGCCTTCAGTGGCGGCACCATCCGTACCCTCGAGAATATTCTTGAGCAGGTCGCCGGTTTCCGCCCGCGTTACGTCTGTGTGACCGGGGGCGAGCCTCTGGCGCAACCTAATGCCATTCCCTTGCTCAAGCAGCTGTGTGACGCCGGTTACGAGGTCTCGCTGGAAACCAGCGGGGCCCTGGATATTTCTGCGGTCGATCCGCGCGTCAGTCGAGTGCTCGACCTGAAGACGCCAGGATCGGAAGAGGTCCAGCGTAATCGTTACGAAAACATCGAGCTGCTGACGCCGAACGACCAGGTCAAGTTTGTCATCTGTTCCCGCGAGGACTACGACTGGGCGGTTTCCAAGCTGATCCAGTATGGTCTGGAGCGGCGGGCGGGCGAGGTGCTGTTCTCGCCGAGCCATCACGACCTGAATGCGCGCGATCTGGCCGACTGGATCGTTGCGGACAACCTGCCGGTGCGCCTGCAATTGCAGCTGCATAAATATCTTTGGAATGACGAGCCGGGGCGCTGAGATGACTGAACAAGCACAGAACCAGGTTGCCACTGAAAAGCGTGCAGTAATCCTGCTGTCCGGAGGCCTGGATTCGGCCACCGTGGTGGCCATGGCTCGTGCCGAAGGTTACCGCTGCTACACCATGAGCTTCGATTACGGTCAGCGTCATCGCGCCGAGTTGCAGGCGGCCGAGCGTGTCGCTCGTGATCTGGGCGTGGTCGAGCACAAGGTGATCGGTCTCAACCTCAACGGTATTGGCGGCTCCGCGCTGACCGACAGCGCCATCGATGTGCCTGAGGCCCCGAGCGAAGGGATCCCGGTCACCTACGTGCCGGCGCGTAACACGGTGTTCCTGTCCCTGGCACTGGGCTGGGCGGAGGTGCTGGGCGCGCGGGACATCTTCATTGGCGTCAACGCCGTGGACTATTCGGGTTATCCGGATTGCCGTCCGGAGTTCGTCGAGGCCTTCGAACGCATGGCCAACCTGGCGACCAAGGCCGGGGTAGAGGGGCAGGGGTTCCGTATCCAGGCACCGCTGCAGAACCTGAGCAAGGCCGATATCGTCAAGGCAGGCGTCAAGCTCGGGGTTGATTACGGCCTGACCGTGTCCTGCTACCAGGCCGATGATCAAGGGCGTGCTTGCGGTAAATGCGACAGTTGCCGTCTGCGTGCGGAAGGTTTTGCTGCGGCCGGTGTCAGCGACCCAACAGCTTATTTTTGATTTTTTTCATATTGGGTGTTGAATTCTTTTTATAAATCAGTATTATACGCGCCACCACACAGCGGGTCGTTAGCTCAGTTGGTAGAGCAGTTGGCTTTTAACCAATTGGTCGTAGGTTCGAATCCCACACGACCCACCATTTTCTAGCAGTATTTAAAATCCGAAAGGCCCACGAAAGTGAGGATTTTCGGGTTTTTTTTTGCCTGCAGAAACGTATGGGGCTGGATTGGCCTGTTCATCGGCCTTCGATACGCAGCGGCAGGCTGTCGATCACCTGAGACAGTGTTTGCTCCAGTTCCACCTCTTCTTTTTTTACCAGTTCCGGGCTTCTTCGGCGTTGCCGGTATTCGCTGGGACTGGCGCCCGCGAATTGTTTGAAGGCGCGGGCAAAGTAGGACGGGTCCTTGAAGCCGACTTCATAGCCGATGCTGGTGATGGGCATCTGGCTGTTGTCGAGCAGATTCTTGGCGCAGTCCATGCGCTTGCTCAGGATGTAGTCCATGAACCCCAGGCCATGGACCTCCTTGAACAGACGGCTGAAGCGGAACGTGGTCATGCCGCAACGTTTAGCCAGCTCTTTCTGGTCGATGCTTTCACGAAAATTCTGCTCGATGTACAGCAGCACATCGCTGAGTGCCTGATGTTTCTGGTGCTCTGCGGTCAGCCGGATGCTGTCCGGCAGGGACGGGCCATGTTCGATCTGCAGTGTCTTGGCGCCGGATCCGTTGCTGTGGCGCAGTTCGTAGAGCTGCTTCAGCGCATGCAGGAAGCGCCGGATCTCCGCACTCGCGAGAGGGAGCACCATGTATTCCCAGACACGCGAACGCATGGCCCACACGGCGAGTTCTTCGGAGTGCTGCACCGTGAACATGGCGATGGGAATGGAGGGAATCTTGTGTTTGATCTCCAGCAACAGATTGAGCCCCGGCATGTCCGGGCGGTCATAGTGCATGCAGATCATGTCCGGTAGAGGATGAGCGTCCTTTTCGGGCAGAGACGCATCTTTCGCCACCCGGCAATCGCAGGCTGGACGAAACAGCGCGATCAGTTCTTCAGACGATCGGTCGCGGGTGAGGTCGAACCATAAAAGAGAGGGTTTTTGGGCCGACTCAGGTTTCATTTCCTTATTCCTTCCTGGTGTCTCACTGTCATTTCCTGGGCTGTCAGTATCGCCATTGGGCTTTGCGGGCAAAGGATCAAGTTCTGATAACGCTTCATAAATTTTCTTGATTACCTTCTATGTCTGACAGCGAGATAAGAGTCACAGGCAGCTCCTTGCTGTTGTGATCGCCTTTCTTGCACCACCGGCCACGGCTGAATCAATTTAGTGTTATATGAGAACAGCTTCTTTTCTGAAAAAAACTCTATCTGCCTGGTTTAGTTTCATTGGGGTTCTTTGCTGTCTGGCCAAGGGTCGCAAAAAAGTCCTAGAAGCCGACAATAAACTCCTAACTCTTTCTGTTAGCCCCTGACTAGGATTCAGTCAGGCGGTACAAATACTGATCGCCTTAAAGCAACTTTACTTATATGAGGTGAATAAAATGAATCTGCAAACAATCAAAACCTCGGTGCTGGCATTCATCGCGGACGAAGATGGTTTGACCATCGTGGAATATGCCGTGGCCGGTGGCCTGATCACTCTGGGGGCCGTTGCCGCGTTCGTGACTCTGGGCGGCAACGTGGCCACTGCCATTACCAGCCTGGGCTGTGCTGTTCAGGGCCAGGTGTGCTAACGACAACCGTTGTGCCAAGTCCTCAGTCCTGGGCTGGAGTTGCTTGTTGCTCGTACGCAGCCAGACTTCTCGGGTCTGGTTGTGGAGAGCGGTTTCCCTCGGGCTGAGGCCGTACCTGTGGTGCATGTGTGTTCCCGCCGTTTTTCTGTCTGATTTCGCCTGGACAGGATGGAGCCTTCTCAATCGGTATGTGCAGTCAGCGCACAGTACATGACGGATGGCTCCAGTCTTGGTCTCGAACGAGACAAATCGTCAAATGACCTTTGGCCTAGCACGGCTCCCATCGCTCTGCAGCGGCCTGCAAATTCTCTTTGCAGCTTCTGGAGTATCGTCGCTGTATTGCTCGCGTGAAGATCAAATCCTGATATGGAAGCCTCGGGTTACTTCGTTTCGCACTATGGTTTTGGTGCAGCGAACATGGCCGGGGCTTTTGTCGTTATCGACTGTGGCTCAGGCCGTTCTCGCGCCGAGGTCGAGGCTGTTTCAAGGGGCTTCAATTACTCTTTCCTTAGATAAACCATCTGTTCCTTGGGGTGTGTTGTTCCTGGTGCTTTTTTGCTTCTTTCAACAACAGCAATAAAGTCCTAACGATCAGCAAAAAACTCCTAACCCTCCCAATGTTCCCCTGACTAATGTTCAACCAGGCAGTACGCAAGTGCTGCTCTTAAACAAAAATACTTGAGTGAGGTGGGAAAATGAATCTGCAATCGATCAAGACTTCGGTCATCAAGTTCGCCAAAGACGAAGATGGCCTGACCATTGTGGAATATGCCGTGGCCGGTGGCCTGATCACTTTGGGCGCTGTTGCTGCGTTTATCACCTTGGGCGGGAACGTGGCCACTGCCATCACCAGCCTGGGATGCGCTGTCCAGGGTCAAGTCTGCTAACGCGCCAACTTCCACCGAGGGCTGCAGTCATGGGCAAAGAGCAATTGTTCGTTATTGCATTGATGCTGGGACTGCTGGGGATTGCGGTGGTGAACGATCTTCGTCACCACCGTATTCCCAACCTCTTGGTGCTGTTGGGGCTGGGACTGGGGATTGCCGGTCAGGCCTATTCCTCAGGCGTCATCGGGTTTGGTTATGGACTGCTGGGCATGTCGATCGGTTTTGCGGTTTTTCTCCCCATGTACGCCTTTGGCGGGATGGCAGCCGGCGACGTCAAGCTCATGGCCATGGTTGGCACCTTTCTCACTCCGCAACACGCCCTCTGGGCTGCGTTTTTCAGCCTGATTGCCGGTGGCGCGTGCGGGGTACTGATCGTGTTGGTACGTGGTCAAGTTCAACAGACCATGGGGCGCTACTGGCAGATGGTGAGAGCCAGGGCCTATTTTCCGCCGGCGGATGATGAAGTGGCCGGCAAACCCTTTCCCTATTCGGTTGCGATCCTGCTCGGCACATTGGCCAGCTTTCTCTGGTTGCCCCTTGGCCAGTAGCTCAGGAGAACATTATGTATGCCATCAGTAACAGCCGTCCGACCGGCAACGACCGGGAAGCAGTGCAGCGACTGGCTCCACAGCCACGCACGATCCTTGAGACCGGGCTGGCGGACAATTTCCTCGGAGACCTGGTCTGCAAGCATCTGCACGATGCGGGCGTACTGGACATGCCTCGACTGGTAGAGCGCCTGGCGCTGACGGGGGCGGTGGTTGAAGAAATCCTGACCTTCCTGCGCCAGGATCATCGGGTCGAGGTCCTTGGCCAAGCCGGTGGCCAGGGCTTGCGCTACGGGCTGACCGAGCGCGGCCGCAATGCTGCCCGGGATGCCTTGTCGCGCAGTGGTTATATCGGTGCGGCGCCATTTCCGGTGGGCGCGTACCGCTCGCTGCTCAAGGTACAGACCATTCACCATGGCCGTATCAGCGCCCGGGACATGCAGGCTTCCTTCGGCTCCATGGTGCTGGCGCAGAACATGCTCGATCAACTGGGCGTGGCCCTGAATTCCGGGCGCGCCATCATGATTTACGGGCCAGCAGGGACCGGCAAGACCTATGTCAGCAGTCGGTTGATCCGGCTGTTTTCCGAGTCCATCTGGGTGCCCTATGCCATTGCGATCAACGATGCGGTGATCGAGATCTACGACCCCCAGGTACACCGGCGTCTGGATGTCGGTGATCCGCAGAACAGTCTGATGCTCAATGAGGGGATCGACCGCCGGCTCCTGTGCTGTGAACGGCCGATCGTCATTACCGGCGGCGAGCTGACCATGGAACAGCTGGATATCCGCTACGACCCCTTCACTCGCCAGTACCAGGCGCCGTTGCAGCTCAAGGCCAGCAATGGTCTGTTCGTCATCGACGACATGGGGCGCCAGCGCATGGCTCCCGCGGAGTTGCTCAATCGCTGGATCGTACCGATGGAGGAGAAGCGTGACTTCCTCAACCTCGGCGGCGGGCGGCACTGCGAGTTGCCGTTCGACCTGATCCTGGTGTTTTCCACCAACCTGAACCCGTTGGAGCTGGCCGATGAGGCGTTCCTGCGGCGGATTGGCTACAAGCTGCAGTTCGGCTACCTCAAGCCCGAGGAGTACGAACGTATCTGGATTCAAGAGACGGAGCGCATGAACATCCAATACGACCCGCTGCTGTTGCGCTACGTCCTGGATGAACTCTATGGCGCTGAAAACATGCCGCTGGTGCCTTGCCACCCACGGGATCTCTTGAGCATGGCGCTCGATCGCCAGCGTTATCTGGGCGCCATCGGACCACTGTCAACCCTGGAACTGGAGTGGGCCTGGCACAGCTACTTCGTCCAGCTCGATTTTCTTTGAGTAAGGAGATTTCGACATGAGTTCTCGTACTTTCACTCTGGTGACCTTGTCCGTGGTTCTGGGCCTGGGCGCGGCATGGATGGCCAACAGCTGGCTCAATGCAAGGCTCAATGCCACCCCCGACGATAACCAGCAGAACGTGGTAGTGGCGACCGTGGAAATCGCTTTCGGGCAAATGGTCGAGCCACAGCAGGTCGCGCTGGTCCGTATGCCCAAGGAGACCGTACCCGAGGATGCTTTCGACGCGACCGAGAAGGTCGTAGGCAAGATCGCCACCTTCTCCATGCTGCGCGGCGACATCCTGCGCGGTGCGCGTCTGGCCGAACACTTGGGCGGCAGTACCCTGGCGTCGCTGATCGAACCTACCAAGCGTGCGATCTCGGTCAGGGTGGACGACGTGGTCGGCGTGGGTGGGTTCCTGTTGCCGGGTAACCGGGTCGATGTGCTGGCTACCCGGCAGACCGGCAATACCGGCGACGCCGAATCCAAGACCATCCTGCAAGACCTGCGGGTGCTGGCAGTGGACCAGACGGCCAGTACCGACAAGACCCAACCGGTGGTCGTGCGCGCCGTGACCCTGGAAATGACCCCCCTCCAGGCCGAGGAATTGGTCAAGGGGATGGCGGCCGGCAAGCTGCAACTGGCTCTGCGCAACCCGCTGGACAACCAGAAGCAACCGGCGATGGTCGAGCCGGTCGCGATGATCCAGGACGTGCCTGCTCCTCCAGTGGTTCGGCCGATTGTCCGTCGTCGTGCCAGCGGCGATAGCGGGATCACGGTGATTCGTGGGATCGAGGTCAACGTTGTGAAGTCCCAGCTGTAAATGATCGGGTACGACATAGACGAACGATGAGGGCTTGATGATGAGTACGCATATCCAACAGCCATTGAGTGCATTTCCACGGCAGCAGCGCGGAGCAATGCTTGTACTGGTGGTGATTGCCCTGGCCTCGATGCTGCTGATGGGGGCCCTGGCGCTGGATGGCGGCCATATGCTGGTGAACAAGTCCCGCCTGCAAAATGCGGTGGATGCAGCGGCGCTGAGCGGTGCCAAGACGCTCAGCACGGTAATGGGCACGACAGGGGCCGCGACCCTGGCGCAGACCGCTGCGCTCAATACCCTGACCCTGAATGCCAGTGCCAGCGGCAATCAGGAGCTGGCCACCGCCATCGGCAACAATGTCGGCGGTTTTGCCACGGTGGAGTTGGCGTCCACTGTCTATGGACCTTTCTCTTTCCCGGGGCCGGCCAATGCGAGCTATGTGCGGGTGACGGTCACGAACTATTCCCTGGCCGGATTCTTCTGGGGCGTCTTTCAGACCCTGGGCAATGGTGTCGGTAACAAGTTTGTGAGCGCGGTCGCCACCGCCGGGCCAAGCCCTGCCAGCCCTTGTGACCTCACGCCGCTGATGGTGTGCGGCGATCCAACGAAAAACAACCCGGCCACCGGGATGTTCTGGGGGTTCCAGTTCGGCGATGCGCAGGTGTTGAAAACCGCCGCGGGCAACAGCTCGCCGATTGGCCCCGGCAACTTCCAGCTGCTCGATTTCGGCTCGGGCGGCAGCACGATCAGGCAGGGGCTGGCAGGCGGTATCACCCAGTGCAACAGCGTCGGTTCGAATGTCCAGACCAAGCCGGGGAACACTGTCGGGCCTGCCTCCCAGGGCCTCAATACGCGCTTCAACCAGTATTCCGGTGGCCTCAGCGCGGCGAACTATCCTCCGGACCTGGTGATCACGACCAACTCCAAGTCGTTCACTTACGACGATACGCTCAAGCAGATTCAGTACAACAATCAGGCGGTCACCTCGAGCAGCGGCAATTTGTCCGCGGGCGGCAGCGCCTTGTACGACTACAACAACTGGGTGCAGGAGTCCGCCAACTGCGTTGCCGGTGGCGGCGGTTGCCAGAACGGCGGGTCGTTCGAACGGCGGATCATCAAGATCGTGATCGGTGATTGCTCGGGCAAGAACGACGGGACGTCCTCGATACCGGTGCTGGGTTTCGCCTGCTACTTCGTCCTGCAACCGGCGTCGCAAAAGGGCAATGAGGCGCAGATATTCGGCCAGTTCGAGAAGGTGTGCGAAGGCGACAACGTGCCAGGCCCCAACCCGGCCAATACCACCGGGCCGCAGATCATCCAGCTGTACAAGACCTATATCGACAACAGCCAGACGCCAAGTACCGACTCTTAGGAGGTCTTATGGGACGCACAGGATTCAGGTCGCCGCGTAGCCAAAGCGGATTGGCGATGGTGGAGCTGGTGTTGACGCTGCCGCTGCTGCTGTTGCTGATGCTGGCCTTCGCCGAGTTCGGTCGCATGCTGTTTCAGTACAACAGCCTGATGCAGGCCAGTCGCGACGCCGGGCGTTATGTCGCTGACAAGGCGTGGAACTCCACCCTCGGCAAGCTTGAACTGAGTGGCACGCTGCAGACCCAGGCCAAGAACATCGCTGTCTATGGCGTGCCCGCCAACCCCAATGGCTACCCGGCGGCGGTGTCGGGGCTGACGCCAGCAGCTGTCGCGGTCACCGCGGTGGGTGCCCAGCATATCCAGGTCAGCATTACCTACACCTATGTGCCGGTGATCGGCAGTGCCTTGCCCGCCTTGTTTGGCAGCAACGTGCCGCTGGGCCTGGCCTTGACTTCCACCGTCGTCATGAGGGCCTTGTGATGAACGTCAAAGGTATGCGTGGGCTGTACACCGTCGAGTTCGCGATCACCAGCCTGGTGCTGTTCACCGTGCTGTTCGGTGTGCTGGAAATGGGCCGGCTGTACTTCACGGTCAATGCCCTGAATGAAACCGTGCGCCGCGGCGCCCGCCTGGCGGCGGTGTGTGACATCAACGATCCGGTGATTCTGCGTCGGGCGATGTTCAACGCTTCCACCAACGGCGGTCCGAGCAGCCTGCTCAATAATCTGACGTCCGCCAACCTGAACCTGGTTTATCTGGACGCCAACGGCGCGGTCGTCGCCAGCCCCAACGATCTGAGCGGCAGCAACGGCTTTGTCGCCATTCGTTATGTCCAGCTACAGGTATCCAACTTCAGTTTCAATCTGCTGATTCCTGGGTTCAACGGGGTGTTTGTCTTACCGGTATTCAGGTCGACCGTGCCACGTGAAAGCCTCGGTCGGCAGCCCCAGGCAGCAGTCACACCGGAGATCACACCATGTTGAGTACCCGAGAAGCGCCCGTCGCTGCCGCTACTGAAAAGCAAGGCAAACGCCTGCTGATCAGTGGGCGCGACGCGACGACCTTGAATCATCTGAAAGCGTTGAGCCAGGGACTGCCGAACATTCAGGTCAGCACTCGCCTGGTGAGCAACGGTCATACCGATCCGCTGTATGGGCTGGAGCAGATGCCCGACTTCCTGCTGTTGCGCGTCAGCCATCTGTGGCGTGAAGAGCTGGCGGCCCTGTTGCAGCATCCGCTCAAGGAGCGCCCACCGCTATTGGTCTGCGGCCCGCTGGATGAGCGTGAGGGCATGCGCCTGGCGATGCAGGCCGGCGCCCGGGATTTTCTTCCCGAGCCGGTAGCGGCCGAAGAGTTGCAGGCGGCCATCGGCCGTATGCTCATGGAAGCCAATGCGGAGCAGGGGACCGGTGGCAAGCTGGTTGCGGTGATGAATGCCAAAGGCGGTTCGGGAGCCTCGATGCTGGCTTGCAACCTGGCGCATCAGCTCGCCACCCGTGGTGGCAGGACCCTGCTGCTGGACCTGGACCTGCAGTTCGGCAGCGTGGCGCATTGCCTGGATGTGGTGCCTACCCACAGCCATGTGGATGTGCTGAAGCAGGTCGAGTCCCTGGACAGCATTGCCTTGCGTGGCTATTGCAACCATTTCAGTCCGACCCTGCATGTGCTGGGCGGGCGTACCGGGGAGCTGTGCCTGACGCAGGATGTGCACCTGGATCAGCTGGAAAAACTGTTGCGTCTGGCCCGTGGGACCTACGACTGGGTGGTGGTGGATCTGCCGCGACAGATCGATCACCTCACCGGTGTCACGCTCGAACAGGCCGACCGTATCTACGTCGTGTTGCAGCAGAGCCTGAGCCACCTGAAGGACGGCACCCGCCTGACCCGCATCCTGCGCGACGACCTGAATGTGCAGAGCAACCGGATACAGGTGGTGGTCAATCGCTACAACAAGACCTCGCCAGTGAGCCTCAAGGATGTTGCCGATGCCTTGCGCTGCACGACCCTGCAAGCCGTGCCCAATGACTATGCGGTGGTCAGTGAGAGCCAGAACACCGGTGTGCCGCTTGAGCTGCACGCTCCACGTTCGGGGGTGACCCTGGCCCTGCGTGAGCTGACCCAGAACCTGATCGGAATCGAGGTCGCCGAGAAGAGTTTGTTCAAACGTACCTTCAATCGTCTGTTCGGAGGCTAGGCCATGCTCAGCGACTTTCGTAACCGCCTGCGTCAGCAACCCGGCAAACAGGCATCGGCAGAAACGCAGGATGCGTCCCTCGACGGCAAAGAGTGCGCCAGCGTACTCATGGCCTGGGAGGCCAGTGTGCCGGACCTGCTCTATGAAACCAGGACCAAGCTTGGTCCGATGGAGGCCGAGTGGCGGGAAAAGATCTACCAGCAGTTGCTCAAGGTCATGGACCTGTCGCTCCTCGATTCCCTGGAGCCGGCCGAGGCCGGGCGGCAGATCCGTGACATCTGTCAGCGTCTGCTCGATGAGCATTCGGCGCCGATCAATGCCAGCAGCCGCCAGTTGATCCTCAAGCAGATCACCGACGAGGTGCTCGGTCTCGGACCTCTGGAGCCGTTGCTGAATGACGCGAGTGTGTCCGACATCCTGGTCAACGGTCATGCCTCGGTGTACGTCGAGCGCTTCGGCAAGCTGCAAAGGACGGATGTGCGTTTTCGCGACGACCAGCACCTGCTGAATATCATCGATCGCATCGTTTCCAGCCTGGGGCGGCGCATCGATGAGTCCTCGCCGCTGGTGGACGCGCGCCTGAAGGACGGTTCGCGGGTCAACGCCATCATTCCACCGCTGGCCATCGATGGGCCGAGCATGTCGATCCGCCGCTTCGCCGTGGATTTGCTCAACACCGAGAGCCTGGTGCAGATGGGCACCCTGACCCCGGCCATCGCCCTGATGCTCAAGGCCATCGTCCGCGGCCGGCTGAATGTCCTGATCTCCGGAGGGACTGGCAGTGGCAAGACCACCATGCTCAACGTGTTGTCCAGTTTCATTCCGCACAACGAGCGGATCGTGACCATCGAAGACTCGGCCGAGCTGCAACTGCAGCAACCCCATGTGGTGCGCCTGGAAACCCGTCCGTCGAACATCGAGGGCCGTGGCGAGGTGGGCCAGCGGGAGCTGGTGCGCAACAGCCTGCGTATGCGGCCGGACCGCATCGTGATCGGCGAGGTGCGTGGCGCCGAGGCGCTGGACATGTTGACGGCGATGAATACCGGCCACGACGGCTCGCTGACCACCATCCACGCCAACACCGCCCGCGATGCCCTGGGACGGATCGAGAACATGGTGTCGATGACGGGGGCGACCTTTCCGATCAAGGCCTTGCGTCAGCAGATCGCTTCGGCCATCGGCGTGGTCATCCAGCTGGAGCGGCAGGAGGACGGTACGCGACGGCTGGTCAGCGTGCAGGAAATCAACGGCATGGAAGGGGAAATCATCACCATGACCGAGATCTTCTCTTTCGCGCGCAGTGGTCTGGGCGAGAAAGGCGAGGTCCTGGGCGAGTTCCGCCCCACGGGCATGGTTCCGGCGTTTCGCGATGTGCTGGCCAAACGGGGCATCGAGCTGCCGCTCAGCCTGTTCCGGCCAGACTGGATGGAGGGCTAGTCATGCATCAGATCCCCAGCGAATTTATCCTGGCGTTTCTCGGCATGGTATTCACCGCCATATTCCTGCTCAGCCAGAGCGTGGCGGTGCCGGTGTTCGGCGAGGCCGGCAAGGTGCGCAAGCGTATTCGCAGTCGCCTCGACCTGCTGGAGCGGGCCAGTAACCTGGAGAACATGCAGTCGGTACTGCGCCAGAAATACCTGCGCCGTTTGTCCCCGCTGGAGGCGCGCCTGGAGCAGTTGCCGGCGATGGAGGCCCTGGCGCAGATGATCGAGCAGGCCGGGCATGAGTACCGCGCCTATCGGGTGCTGATGCTCAGCCTGGTCCTGATGATGGTGGCTGGTATGGGGATGTGGCTGTTCACGCAACTCTGGTGGGCGGCGCTCCCGGCTGCGGCTGCGGCCTTCTGGCTGCCGGTGCTGAAAATCTCCCGGGACCGCAACAAACGCTTTGCCCTGTTCGAGGAGCAGTTGCCGGATGCACTGGATGCCATGTGCCGGGCGCTGCGTGCCGGACATCCGTTCAACGAAACCCTGCAATTGGTGGCCGACGAGCACAAGGGGCCGGTTGCCCACGAGTTCGGCCTGACCTTTGCCGACATCAACTACGGTAACGATGTGCGTCGGGCCATGCTTGGCCTGCTGGAGCGCATGCCGAGCATGACGGTGATGATGCTGGTGACCACTGTGCTGATCCATCGCGAGACGGGCGGCAACCTGACAGAGGTACTGGAGCGTTTGAGCAGCCTGATTCGCGGCCGCTTCCGCTTTCAGCGCAAGGTCAAGACGCTCTCGGCCGAAGGGCGCCTGTCGGGCTGGATCCTGGTGGCGATGCCTTTTGTACTGGCGGCGGGGATTGTGCTTTCGAGCCCGACCTATCTGCCTCTGCTCATCAATGAGTCATTGGGGCGCAAGATGGTGCTTGGCGCGTTTGTGGCGATGCTGGTGGGAATCTTCTGGATACGCAAGATCATCCGGATTCAGGTGTGAGCACAATCACTCGTAGGGGGTGAGGTCATGGAGTATCTACTGAGTCTGATCAACAGTGTGGTCGGTAACGAACAACTGGCGCGCCTGCTGTTCGCCGGGGCCATCGGCCTGAGCGTGGTACTGGCCGTGGCGACCCTGGTGTTGCTGGCGCAAGGCCTGCAGGACCCCGTGCACCGTCGTCTGTTGCTGATCAAGCGCGGCCATGGCGGCGACGGTCATCGGCAGGGGGCGCCGAGCAATCTGCAATTGATGCTGGAGCAGGTCGGCCAGCGCTTTGTCTCCGGTGAGCAGGAGCAGGCCTCGGCGACCCGGACCTTGCTGATCCATGCGGGCTTTCGCTCCCAGGCCGCTGTGCAGATGTACTGGGCGGTGCGCCTGCTGACGCCGTTGGTATTGATGGCGCTGGCGGTCCTGGCGCTGCCGCTGATACCGAAGGTCTCGCTGCTTCTGGGGATGGGGCTGGTGCTCCTGGCGCTGGGGGTAGGCTGGCTGGCACCGGCCATCTATGTCGACAGCCGCAGGAACGCGCGGATGACCCGTTTGCTCGTCGCCTTTCCGGATGCGCTGGACTTGATGGTGGTCTGCGTGGAGTCAGGCCTTGCCTTGCCCCAGGCGATCGAGCGGGTGTCGGAAGAGATAGCGGTCAGCCAGCCTGAGCTGGCCATGGAGCTGGCCCTGGTCAACTCCGAGATCCGGGCCGGGATTCCCAGTACCGAAGCGCTCAAGCATCTGGCCGAGCGTACCGGGCTGGAGGACATTCGCGGGTTGGTGAGTCTGTTGGCGCAGAGCATTCGCTTCGGGACCAGTGTCGGTACGACCTTGCGTGTCTATGCCGAGGAGTTTCGTGACCGGCGCACCCAGCAGGCCGAAGAGAAGGCCGCAAAAATCGGCACCAAGCTGGTGTTTCCGCTGATCTTCTGCCTGTGGCCAAGCTTCTTTCTGGTGGCCATAGGACCGGCAATCATCGGTGTGTTCAAAGTATTCGGGAAGCTATGAAAGAGGGGAGGGGCAAGGGCCATCTGCATGGATGGCATTGCCCCCTCTGAACTGAACACCATCGCGATTCATTGTCACTTTGAACTACCCGAACTACCCGAACCTACGTACTCCTTGTAGTACTCGGGGATCGGGTGTTTGTAGTTGTCCAGCCAGCGCTGCAGGGTCAGTTCCCGTTCGCTGGGCGAGGCGTTCTGCGGAATGGGCGACTTGACCTGGTTACGACTCTGCAGCAGCAGCCAGGTTTCGGTCGACTGTTGTGACAGGGAGGCCGGGCCGGGTTCGATAGCCTGGGTCACCAGCGGAAGAAGCAAGAGTCCCAGGCAGCTAAGCGTTTGGTATTTCATCACTACCTCTGCGTTATTGGTTGATTGACACTCGATGGCGACGAGTCCGTAGCAGTGACTGCCTGATCCTTAGCTGACTTCTTCGTCGCGTTCCTGAGTTTTTCGGCCCGCTCCTTGGCACTGGTGACTTGTTCGGGTTTCAGGCCGGCACGATTGACCAGGTCCGAGGCCTGTTTCCAGTTGCCTTGATAAATCAGCAAGGTCACCAGGTTGAGGGTTGCCAGCTGGTTGTCCTGTTTCAGCTCCATGGCCGTGAGGAACTCAAAGCGGGCCCGGTTGGTATCCCCCTGGTTGAGGTAGACCACCCCCAGGTCGTTGCGGATTTTCTCGTCGGTGGGGGACAGGCGTGCCGCCCGCGTCAGATGTTCCAGGGCCAGAGCGTTATCGTTGCGTGACGCTGCCAGTTGGCCCAGGCCATGCTCGCCTTCGGCGGCCAGGCAGGTGCTGAGCAGGCTGCGGTACAGGGGTTCGGCCTCGCTTTGGCCGAGCTGGCGATAGATCTTGGCCTTGCGCATGCGAACCTGTGCCAGGTCATCCGGCAGGCGTTGCAGATTGGCCAGGCCGGCATGCAGCTTGCCTTCGCCGATCATGTCGTCGGCCAGGCTCAGCGACAGTTCCTGGTCCGAATCCAGCTTGCTGCATGCCTGCTTCGACCAGGCACCGCCGCCGTTCGTGGCACAACCGCCGAGCATGAGCAGCCCTAAGGCAGCAATGACTACTTTCATTTTTCCCTCCTGGAACAATCCGATTGTCGAGGAATGGCCGGCACCGGACTTGCCGAGTCCGGTGCCATTGAGCTTGAGCGCGGTAAGCGACGAGTCAGAACCTTGGGTCATTGCGACAGCCCGCTGGAGGCCTGGTCATAGTTGCCGTTTTCCAGGAAGTACAGACGGAACCAGTTCGGGTCGTAGTTGCGCAGTGGCTCGCCAGGCAATACTGGCAGCTTGGCGTTGACCGCCAGCGGTTGCACCAGATGCGGGGTGACGATCATCAGCAGTTCCTTCTCTTCGCGTCTGATCGAAGAATCACGGAAGAATGCGCCCAGGATCGGAATATCTCCCAGGCCGGGGAACTTGTTCACGGCCGTAGTATTGGTGGTGCTGATCAGGCCGCTGATCACGAAGCTCTCACCGTCGGCCAGGGAAATGCTGGTGTCGGTGCGACGCACAACCAGGGCTGGCACCGAGATGTCGTTGACGGTAATCCCGTTGGTGAAGTCCAGTTCGCTGACTTCCGGGGCGACCTTCAAGGCGATGCGGTCATTTCCGACGATTGTGGGGGTCAGGGTCAGGCGAATACCGAATTCCTTGTACTGGATGGTAATGCTGTCGCTGCCGCTGCTGGGGACCGGGATCGGCACCTCGCCACCGGCCAGGAAGCTTGCGCTTTGTCCGCTCAGCGCCACCAGGCTTGGACGCGCCAGGGTGTAGGCAAACCCACTGCCTTCCAGGGCGTTGATCAGCCCCAGGACGTTACCGCCGCCAAAGCCGATATTATATGCGCCGTTGTTGAGCAGTATGTTCGGTGCGAGGCCGCCGATATTGCCGGGTGTCACCCTCAGGTTCGGAACCGTGCCCGGGGAGCTGAACAGAAAGTTACCGCTCTTGCCGAAGATCGAGGTGCCGGCCTCTTTCAGCTTGGTGCGGCTGACTTCGACAAAACGGATATCGGTCTGCACCTGGCTGGGCAGAGACGGATCTTCGGAGGGGGGCAATAGCGAACTGACCATCGAATGCGGACCTTTGCCCTGAACGAATACCATGCTCTGGCGAGGTTCCTTGTCGCAGGCTGTCCAGACCATCAGGCTGGTTGCGCCGGGCGCAATGCCCGTCAGCAGGTATGAATCCCGCCCATTGAGATACACATCGGCAATTTTCGGGTCGCCCACGGCCAACCGGGTAATGGCGACGGGGGAGTGCATTATCGTCTGCTGACCCTCTCCCACTTCCACCGTCGACGGCAGTGGTTGCAATCCAGCGCAGTTATTTGATGCCGCCATGGCCATTCCGGTGGGAAGACCAGCGACAATCAATGTCCACGCCACTCTCCTGAGCACCTGTACACAATCACTGTTCATGCACTGCTTCCTTGTTTGGGCTGGGGTAAACCGCAAGGGCCGGTCAGCAGGGATCATTTCTCCGTCATCTGAACCAGAGCCCGCCAAGTGTTGCTGCAACCAACCAGCAGTTAGCTGTTTCTGTAACTGACGTTAGCGCAGAAAGATAAAATTGCTATGAAGTGTAAAAAAACGCTTGGTCGATCGAGGGGATTCGCCGCCGGGCTGAGGCTCGCCTGCCTGTGATGCTCAAAAATGGTGCAAGTGCGCATTGCGCGTCACTGAGCCGTTTGCGCTGAGGCGCTTGTGCAGAGGCTGCAATTTGTGGGCTTGCGTGCTGGGGCGAGCCCTGTGACACAGGTCAGAATCATCTTTTACATCAAGGGGATATTCTGTAGCCTTGCGCAGTTTCAACGCTGCACCTACCTGATGAATACTCACTCTCCCGGCGGTACCCTCAACGGGTCCGGAGCCGGGTGTATACTCGACTTTCGCGCATAAGCGCCCGCAGGTCTTGCGATCATGACGCAAATTTCCGAACGCCTTCTGGTTCAGGCCCACCTTGACGCCAAACAGCCCAAGCCGCTGACGGCCGCAGAGGAATCCCATTACCGTGCCGCGATAGCTGCCGAGCTCAAGGCTCAGGACGCGGTGCTGGTGGCTCACTTCTACTGTGACCCGGTGATTCAGGCCCTGGCCGAAGAGACCGGCGGCTGCGTGTCCGATTCCCTGGAAATGGCCCGCTTCGGTAACGCTCACCCGGCCAAGACCGTGGTGGTCGCCGGTGTCAGGTTCATGGGCGAGACGGCGAAGATCCTCAACCCCGAGAAACGGGTACTGATGCCCACCCTCGAAGCCACCTGCTCCCTCGACCTGGGTTGCCCGGTGGAAGAGTTCTCGGCGTTCTGCGACCAGCATCCGGAACGCACCGTGGTGGTCTACGCCAACACCTCGGCAGCGGTCAAAGCCCGGGCCGACTGGGTGGTGACCTCCAGTTGCGCCCTGGAAATCGTCGAAAGCCTGATGGATAACGGCGAAACCATCATCTGGGGGCCGGACAAGCATCTGGGCACCTACATCCAGCGCCAGACCGGTGCCGATATGCTGCTGTGGGACGGTGCCTGCATCGTCCACGAAGAGTTCAAGTCCAAGCAGTTGGAGGACATGAAGGCGCTCTATCCCGATGCGGCCATTCTGGTCCACCCGGAATCGCCTACCTCGGTCATCGAGCTGGCCGATGCGGTGGGCTCCACCAGCCAGCTGATTGCCGCCGCGCAACGTTTGCCGAACAAGACGCTGATCGTGGCGACCGACCGCGGCATCTTCTACAAGATGCAGCAGCTGTGCCCGGACAAGGTGTTTATCGAGGCGCCAACGGCCGGTAACGGCGCGGCTTGCCGCAGCTGCGCCCATTGCCCGTGGATGGCCATGAACACCCTGGAGCGCACCTTGCAGAGCCTGCGTGAGGGCAGCAACGAGATATTCGTCGACCCGGCGCTGATTCCCCAGGCCATTCGTCCGCTCAAGCGCATGCTGGATTTCACCCAGGCGGCGCGGATGAAGCTGGCGGGCAATGCCTGATCGCCTTCGACAAGCGCACAGAAAAACGCCCCGACATTCGGGGCGTTTTTGTATGCGGTGGATTATTTTTTCTGCTTGGGAATGCGCACGATCTGGCTGGAAGAGTAGATGTCGGGCCAGCTGCGCTTCTGCTTGTCGACCAGGACCCAGAGGAAACCCAGCCCGGCGCACAGCCAGGAAGCGATCGAGACCATGAAGCGCAGGAGGGCCTGCCACAGGCTGATGCGGCTGCCGTCGGCGTTCTGCACGCGAATGCCCCAGACCTGCATGCCCAGGGTCTGGCCGGAATGGGTCCAGAACTTGGCGAAGAAGGCGAACAGCACGAACAGCAGGACGGTGGAGTAGAGCGGATCGCCGTCCAGGGCGCCGGATTCGGTCAGGGTGCGCATCCGGGTTTCACCGAGGATCTGCAGCTGGATGAATTTGTAGATGCCGCCCGTGACGATCAGCAGTGCGGTGCACAGCAGGAAATCGTAGAACATCGCTGCCAGACGACGGCCCAGGCCAGCGGCGGGAAAATCGCCCTGGGGGGTTAGCAGGTGCTTTGGCATCACAGGCCTCTCGATCGAAAAAAGAAGCCATTTTACGGAATTGCGCGCACAAAAAAGCCCCTGATGTCAGCATCAGGGGCTTTTTCGTTACAGACGATCAGCCTTCGGCTTGAACTTCGTCAGCCTGCATGCCTTTTTGGCCCTGCACAGCGATGAAGGTCACTTTCTGGCCTTCTTTCAGGCTCTTGAAGCCGTTGCCCTGAATAGCGCGGAAATGCACGAACAGATCCGGACCGCTTTCTGGAGTGATAAAACCAAAACCTTTCTCGTCGTTAAACCACTTGACGGTACCGCTCTGACGTTGGGACATTTCTTATTTCCTTTGACGCTAAAAAATTAATGACAGTCTCTTCCTCATGAAAGAGTACTGGGCTGGGTTGCAGGAAAGTAAGAGACGTCGAACGGGTTGTAGCAAACTTGTTGGCTACTGCCCAGGTCACGATTCCAAGCGACCCATGCAAACACAGTGGGGAAACTCTACGCCAACTATGGGAGAAAAAACAAGCCCTGCGAAGCCCCGGTTTTCCTCAGCTTGGCAGCTGTTGCCGGAACTAGGCGTCTGGGCTTATTCGATAGAGTTGTTCAATTGTTTTCAACTGTTATAAGGCAAGTTCAATATCGAAAATATGCACTATTTTATGGCGGTTGCGTTACAGATTAGTGCACTTTTAACGCAACCGCGTTACTTATAGAAACAGTCGATCAACCGCGATAGTAGCGTTGTGCAACGAATGGCATTTTGCTTACAAGCATTGACACCTTTTTCCCACGAACAATTGCCCAAACTGGCGTATCGAGTGCGACATAGGCGCTGTCGATGTAACCCATGGCCAACGGACCGCCCAGGCTCGGACCAAAACCGCCGCTGCAGACGCTACCGATCACCTCGCCCGCTTCGTTGACGATCTCCGCGCCTTCACGCACCGGTGTGCGTTCCTGGGGCAGCAGGCCCACGCGCTTGCGCTGCACGCCATTGAGCTGCTGGGCGAACACCTGTTCCGCGCCCGGGAAGCCGCCGGCCCGCGCGCCATCGGCACGACGTGGCTTGGAGATGGCCCACAGCAGGCTGGCTTCGATCGGTGTGGTCTGGCTGTTCATGTCGTGGCCATACAGGCACAGGCCGGCTTCCAGGCGCAGCGAGTCCCGGGCGCCGAGGCCGATGGCGGCCACTTCCGGCTCGGCCAGCAGGGCGCGGGCCAGGGTTTCGGCGTCGGCCGCCGGCACCGAGATTTCGAAACCGTCTTCGCCGGTGTAGCCCGAACGGCTGACAAAGCAGTCCACGCCCAGCAGCTTCACGCGGGTGAATTGCATGAAGGTCATCTTCGCCACTTCCGGCGCCAGGCGCGCCAGCACGGTGACGGCCGCCGGGCCTTGCAGGGCGAGCAGGGCGCGCGTCTCGAACAGCGGCTCGATGCCGCACGCCTGGCCAATGTGCTGGCGCAGGTGAGCCAGGTCCTGGTCCTTGCAGGCGGCGTTGACCACCAGGAACAGTTCGTCGTTGCCCAGGTTGGCGACCATCAGGTCGTCGAGGATGCCGCCGTTTTCGTTGGTGAACATGGCATAGCGCTGCATGCCCACGGGCAGGTCGATGATGTCCACCGGCACCAGGGCTTCCAGGGCCTGGGCGGCATTGGCGCCGGTCAGGCGGATCTGGCCCATGTGCGAGACGTCGAACAGGCCGGCCTGCTCACGGGTGTGCTGGTGTTCTTTCATCACGCCCAGCGGGTATTGCACAGGCATGTCGTAACCGGCGAACGGCACCATGCGCGCGCCGAGTTCGAGGTGCAGCGAATGCAGCGGGGTCTTCAACAGTGTTTCGGTGGACATGTTCAGCTCCTGGATAAACGTGAGATGCCTGTGTGCCTGCATCAGCACTCGATAATGTTGACTGCCAAACCGCCGCGGGCGGTTTCCTTGTATTTGCTTTTCATGTCGGCGCCGGTCTGGCGCATGGTGCGGATGACCTTGTCGAGGGAGACGAAATGCTGCCCGTCGCCACGCAAGGCCATGCGCACGGCGTTGATCGCCTTGACCGAACCCATGGCGTTGCGCTCGATGCAGGGCACCTGCACCAGGCCGCCGATCGGGTCGCAGGTCAGCCCGAGGTTGTGTTCCATGCCGATCTCGGCGGCGTTTTCCACTTGTTGCACGGTACCGCCGAGCACTTCGCACAGGCCGCCGGCCGCCATCGAGCAGGCCACGCCGACCTCGCCCTGGCAGCCGACTTCGGCGCCGGAGATGGAGGCGTTTTCCTTGTAGAGAATGCCGATGGCGGCGGCGGTCAGCAGGAAACGCACCACCCCGTCTTCGTTGGCGCCGGGGATGAAGCGCATGTAGTAATGCAGCACCGCTGGGACGATGCCGGCGGCGCCATTGGTGGGCGCGGTGACGACACGCCCGCCGTTGGCGTTTTCTTCGTTGACCGCCAGGGCGTACAGGTTGACCCAGTCCAGCACCGACAAGGAATCGCGCAGGGCCGCCTCGGGGTGCTTGCACAGCTGGCGGTGGAGGGCGGCCGCACGGCGCTTGACCTTCAGGCCGCCAGGCAGGATCCCTTCGTTGCGACAGCCGGCATCCACGCAGTCCTGCATCACTTGCCAGATCTTCAGCAGGCCGGCGCGGGTTTCCGCTTCCGGTCGCCAGGCGCTTTCGTTGGTCAGCATCACCTGGCTGATGGACAGGCCATAGGTGGTGCAGTGACCGAGCAAGTCCTTGGCGCTCTTGAAGGGGAAGGTCAGCTTGGTGGTGTCTTCGACGATGCGGTCGGCCCCCGCGGCGTCCTCGTCGACCACGAAGCCGCCGCCCACCGAGTAGTACTCGCGGCTGCGAATCTGCAACCCGGCGGCATCGAAGGCGCGGAAGATCATGCCGTTGGGGTGGTAGGCCAGGGGCTTGCGGATCATGGCCAGGTGTTCTTTCTCGTTGAACGCGATGACGTGTTCGCCGAGCAGGGTCAAGCGTGCGCTGCTGCGTATTTCCTGCAGGCGCGCGGCAATGTTTTCGGTATTCACGGTATCCGGGTGTTCACCTTCCAGGCCCAGGAGCACGGCCTTGTCGCTGCCGTGGCCCTTGCCGGTGGCGCCGAGCGAGCCGTACAGCTCGACCTTGACGCAGGTGGTGGCGCCCAGCAGTCCGTCACGCCGCAGGCCTTCGACGAAGCGCGCGGCCGCGCGCATCGGGCCAACGGTGTGGGAGCTGGAGGGGCCGATGCCAATCTTGAACAGGTCGAACACGCTCAAGGACATGTTGGTTCTCCGGTTTCTTATTGTGTTGATCGGCACGCACGGGGGAAGCGGGTGTTGCGGTTCGGTCTGGCCGGTATTCGTCGCAAGCCGCCTCGCTCCTACAGGTATACGCAGAAACTGTAGGAGCGAGGCTGGCCTGCGATGGACGGCGATGCCGTTTTACGCGTCCTGATAACTTTCGATCGACGGGCAGGCGCATACCAGGTTGCGGTCGCCGAACACGTTGTCGACGCGGCCGACCGGAGGCCAGTACTTGCCGTCGATCAGCGAGGCCACCGGGTACACCGCCTGTTCGCGGCTGTAGGGGTGCGACCACTCGCCAACGATTTCCGCCGCGGTGTGCGGGGCGTTCTTCAGCGGGTTGTCGTCCTTGTCCAGGCTGCCGTTTTCCACCGCGCGGATTTCTTCGCGGATGCGGATCATGGCGTCGCAGAAGCGGTCCAGCTCTTCCTTGGATTCGCTTTCGGTCGGCTCGATCATCAGGGTGCCGGCCACCGGGAACGACATGGTCGGGGCGTGGAAACCGAAGTCGATCAGGCGCTTGGCGACGTCGTCGACGCTGATGCCGCTGCTGTCCTTGAGCGGGCGCAGGTCGAGAATGCACTCGTGGGCCACCAGGCCGTTGCTGCCGGTGTAGAGCACCGGGTAGTGCTCTTCCAGGCGACGGGAGATGTAGTTGGCATTGAGGATCGCCAGCTGTGAGGCCCGCTTGAGGCCTTCGCCGCCCATCATGCGGATGTACATCCAGGTGATCGGCAGGATGCTCGCGCTGCCGAACGGCGCGGCGCAGACCGCGCCTTCCTTGCGTTCCATGGCCGCGTGGCCCGGCAGGAACGGTGCCAGGTGCGACTTGACGCCGATCGGGCCGACGCCCGGGCCGCCACCGCCGTGGGGAATGCAGAAGGTCTTGTGCAGGTTCAGGTGCGACACGTCGCCGCCGAACTTGCCCGGGGCGCAGAGGCCGACCATGGCGTTCATGTTGGCGCCGTCGATGTACACCTGGCCGCCGTTGTCATGAATGATGCCGCAGATTTCGCGGATGCCTTCCTCGAACACGCCGTGGGTCGAGGGGTAGGTGATCATCAGCGCGGCGAGGTGCTCGCGGTGCTCGATGGCCTTGGCCCGCAGGTCATCGATATCGACGTTGCCGCGGGCGTCGCAGGCGGTGACCACCACGCGCATGCCGGCCATGTTGGCGGTGGCCGGGTTGGTACCGTGGGCGGACGAAGGGATCAGGCAGATGTCGCGACGGTCGTCGCCACGACTCTGGTGATAGGCACGAATGGCCAAGAGGCCTGCGTATTCACCCTGGGAGCCGGCGTTCGGCTGCAGGGACACCGCATCGTAGCCGGTGGCGGCGCAGAGCATGGCTTCCAGTTCGGACGTCAGTTGCTGGTAGCCGGCGCTTTGCTCGGCCGGGGCGAACGGGTGCAGGGCACCGAATTCGGCCCAGGTGACCGGGATCATTTCGCTGGCGGCGTTGAGCTTCATGGTGCACGAGCCCAGCGGGATCATGGTGCGGTCCAGGGCCAGGTCCTTGTCCGCCAGCTTGCGCAGGTAGCGCATCAGCTCGGTTTCCGAGTGATAGCGGTTGAACACCGGGTGGCTGAGGATCGCCGATTGACGCACCAGCGGCGCCGGGATACGGCTCTGTACCGTGGTGGCCAGCGCGGCGAAGTCCGGCAGCGCCTGGCCGTCGGCCAGCAGGTTCCACAGCGCTTGTACGTCGGCCTGGCCGGTGGTTTCGTCGAGGGACAGCCCCAGGCGCTCGGCGTCAATCACCCGCAGGTTGATGCGCTGGGCGCGGGCCTTGTCGTGCAGCGCCGAGGTGCGCGCGCCGGTGTGCAGGGTCAGGGTGTCGAAGAAGCTTTCCTGCTCGACCTTGATCCCCAGTTTGCTCAGGCCCTGGGCCAGGATCGCGGTCAGTTGGTGGATGCGCCGGGCAATCCGGGTCAGGCCTTTGGGGCCGTGGTACACAGCGTACATGCTGGCGATGTTGGCCAGCAGCACCTGGGCGGTGCAGATGTTGCTGGTGGCTTTCTCGCGACGAATATGTTGCTCGCGGGTCTGCATGGACAGGCGCAGCGCCGGCTTGCCGAAACGGTCCACGGACACCCCGACCAGACGGCCCGGCATGTCGCGCTTGAACGCGTCCTTGGTGGAGAAGTAGGCCGCATGCGGGCCACCGAAGCCCAGCGGCACGCCGAAGCGTTGGGCGCTGCCGATGGCCACGTCGGCGCCGAATTCGCCCGGCGGGGTCAGCACGGTCAGCGCCAGCAGGTCGGCGGCGACCGCCACCAGGGCGTTGGCGGCGTGGAAGCGCTCGGTCAGCTCGCGGTAGTCGAACAGGTCGCCGTTGCTCGCCGGGTATTGCAGCAGGGCGCCGAAGAACGGGCTGACGTCGGTCAGTTTGCGCTCGTCGCCGACCACCACGTCGATACCCAGCGGCTCGGCACGGGTGCGCAGCACGTCGAGGGTCTGCGGGTGGCAATGGCTGGAGGCGAAGAAGGCGTGGCTGCCCTTGTTCTTGCTCAGGCGTTTGCAGAAGGTCATGGCTTCGGCGGCGGCGGTGGCTTCGTCGAGCAGGGAGGCGTTGGCGATCGGCAGGCCGGTGAGGTCGCTGATCAGGGTCTGGAAGTTCAGCAGCGCTTCCAGGCGGCCCTGGGAGATTTCTGGCTGGTACGGGGTGTAGGCGGTGTACCAGGCCGGGTTTTCCAGGAGGTTACGCAGGATCGGCGACGGCGTGTGGCAGTTGTAGTAGCCCTGGCCGATGTAGGTCTTGAACAGCTGGTTCTTGGCGGCGATGGCCTTGATCGAGGCCAGTGCGTCAGCTTCGCTCTGGCCGGCGGGCAGGTCGAGGACGCTGGTGCCCTTGATGCTGTCGGGGATCACGCTGGCGCTCAAGGCTTCCAGGGAGTCGAAGCCCAGGCTGTTGAGCATGGCTTGCTCGTCGTCCTGGCGCGGGCCGATGTGGCGCGCGATGAATTCGTTGGCGGTGCTCAGGTTAACGTGAGTCATGGCGGCTCCTCAGGCGTCGGCGTTGGCTTTGATCAGGCGGTCGTAGGCGTCCTGATCCAGCAGTTGGCCGACAGCGGCGGCGTCCGCGGGAATGAAACGGAAGAACCAGCCGTCGCCCAGCGGGTCTTCGTTGACCAGCTCCGGGCTTGCTTCCAGGGCCGGGTTGGTTTCCACCACTTCCCCGTCCAGGGGCATGTACACGCCGCTGGCGGCTTTTACCGATTCCACGGTGGCGGCTTCAGCGCCCTTGTCGTAGGCCTGCAGTTCCGGCAATTGCACGAACACCACATCGCCCAGGGCGTTTTGCGCGAAAGCCGTGATGCCGACGGTAACGCTGCCATCGGCTTCGGTACGCAGCCATTCGTGATCTTCAGTAAAACGCAACTCGCTCATGGAAACTCCTCAAGGGGCCAGATTCGTCTGGTGGACGCGATTGAATGCTCGTGTAGGGCCGAGCTGAATGGATAAGCCCTTAGCAAAAATGCGGCCAATGTTTTTTAGTTGTTATAAATCAATGAGTTAAATGTTTTTCTTGGCGAGTGGAAGCTGACAGCTGTAGCGAAATCGCTACAGTTGGAGGGCCAGGGAAAAGCCTATGGGGATCAAAGCCTTGCGTAGCGCCGATTGCAACCGAGTGTAGCGATATCGTTCCGCTGTAGCGCTTTCAGTACAGGTGGAGGTCGCTTTTCGCACTGTTTTTTGTAGGAGCGAAGCTTGCTCGCGATGGTCGTCAACGATGACGCGTACTCCCTGGCTGAATGCGGCGCCCTCGGGCTCATCGCGAGCAAGCTTCGCTCCTACAGAAGCAAGAAGTGCAGGCAGAAGCGGCAGGCTCAGGGCTTGTTGGGGATGCCGTATTTGCGCAGGCGATGGGCGATGGCGGTGTGGGAGGTCTGTAGGCGGCTGGCCAGTTGGCGGGTCGAGGGGTAGTTGACGTAGAGGCCTTCGAGCAGAGTCTTCTCGAACTCCTCGACGGCCTGTTCCAGGCTCTCGACTTCGGTGTCGTTCTGGCGCGCCACCGAGGTGCCGGCGATATCCAGGTCGCCGATGTCCACCAGGCTGCTTTCGCAGATCGCCGCCGCGCGGAAGATCACGTTCTGCAGCTGGCGCACGTTGCCGGGCCAGCGGTTGCCCAGCAGCGCCGGATAGGTGCCGGGCGCCAGGCGACAGACCGGGCGCTGGATCTGCGCGCAGGCCTGCTGCATGAAGTAGCGCGCCAGCAACAGAATGTCCTGGCCGCGCTCGCGCAGGGGCGGCACTTCCACATTCAGCACGTTGAGGCGATAGAACAGGTCTTCGCGAAAGCTGCCCTCGGCGACCATCTTTTCCAGGTCGCGGTGGGTGGCGCTGAGGATCCGCACATTGACCTTGATCTCACGGTCGCCGCCCACCCGGCGAAAGCTGCCGTCGTTGAGAAAACGCAGCAGCTTGGCCTGCAAATAGGGCGACATTTCGCCGATTTCGTCGAGAAACACCGTGCCCTGGTTGGCCAGCTCCATCAGCCCCGGCTTGCCGCCGCGCTGGGCGCCGGTGAAGGCGCCGGGGGCGTAGCCGAACAGTTCGCTTTCGGCGAGGTTTTCCGGCAAGGCCGCGCAGTTCAGCGCGAGAAACGGCGCGCCGTGCCGCGCGCTGATGGCGTGGCAGGCCCGCGCCACCAGCTCCTTGCCGGTACCGGTTTCGCCCTGGATCAGCAGCGGCGCATCCAGCGCGGCGACGCGCTGGGCGCGGGCCTTGAGGGTACGGATGGCCGGGGAGTCGCCGAGCAGGGCATCGAAGCCTTCGGCATGGTCGTGGTGCAGGGCCGACAGGCGCTCGCCGATGCGATTGGGTTGATACAGGGTCAGCAGCGCGCCGGCGTCGGTGATCGGTGTGGCGTCCAGCAGCAGGGTCTGGCCGTTGAGGGTGATTTCCCGCAAGGGCAGGCGAAAGCCCTGTTCCAGCAGGGTGTCCAGCAGCGCCGGGTCGTCGAACAGCTCGGCCACGCTTTCCCCGGCCGGCTCGCGGCCATAGAGGGCGATCAGCGCCGGGTTGGCCAGCAGCACCTTGCCGGCGCTGTCCAGGGCCAGCACCGGGTCGGTCATCGCCGCCAGCAGGGCATCGAGCTGCAGGTGGCGACGCTGGCCGGGCAGGATGTCGACCACCGTCACCGCCTGCACGCCGCGCACGCTGAACAGTGCGTCGCGCAGCTCTTCCAGCACTTGTGGGCTGAGGGTCGGGGCGTCGATGTAGACGTTGGGCGGCACCATCTCCACCGCATCCAGGTTGAGGTTGCGCCCACCGAGCAGGGCCAGGACTTCCTGGGTGATACCGACGCGGTCGATAAAGCTGACGTGGATGCGCATGGGGCGATCAAGGGTTCTGGAAAACGGAGGGTGGCAAGTATGCCTTGGCGGACGGGGTTTGGTGAAATCCGCTGTAGGGTCCGCCGGGGCTTCTGTAGGAGCAAGGGGGACGCCCAGTTCTTGCTCGCGATGAACTCAACGACGCCGCGGCGTATCAGGCTGCCCGCGTCATCCTTGACGACCATCGCGGGCAAGCCTCGCTCCTACAAGTCAGAGGTAGAGGAAGCCCGCGACCCACGGGCTGGGGTTATTCGAGATGTTCGGGTTTTACCGGATCCCCGGATTTCATGTTCAACTGCACCCGCACATCCTCGAACATCGCGTCGTAGTGCTTGTGCACCGAACCGATGCTGCTCATTGCCTTGGGAATCCCATACTTCTCGGCGATTTTCGTCACGTTGCTGGCGAAGTTGTACGCCTGATCCTTGGGCAGGAAGAAGGGTTCATCGATCGTCTTGCCCTGAATCGTTCCGTGCATCTTGAACTGCATCCCTTTGCCTTCCTTGGGATCCTGCGCGACCTCGTAGTCGATGCAGATGTTGTAGCTGACATCGTCCTTGTTCAGCGCGTGTCGTTCGATGTGCAAATGACCGGGTTCGAACTGGGCCATGGTTCTCTCCTTTCAAGGCATGGGAGAGGGGGTAGGCCTGGAGCCTGCCCCCTGGGTTTCTCTTATCGGTAGGTGATGCCCGGCTGGGCCGTGCTGATGCGCGTACCGGCCTGGCCCTGGACGATCGCTTCGATGTCCGAGAGTGAACCGATCACCGCGACTTTTCCAGTATGGCGGGCGAACTCGCAGGCCGCCTGGACCTTTGGTCCCATGGAGCCGGCGGCGAAGCCGAGTTTTTCCATTTCGTCCGGGTGCGCCTGGGCGATGGCCTTCTGCGAGGGCTTGCCCCAGTCGATAAAGGCCGCGTTGACGTCGGTGGCGATCACCAGCAGATCGGCTTCCAGCTGTTCGGCCAGCAGCGCCGAGCACAGGTCCTTGTCGATCACCGCCTCGATGCCCCTGAGCTTGCCATCCTCGCCATACATGGTCGGGATGCCGCCACCGCCGGCGCAGATCACGATGCTGCTCTTTTCCAGCAGCCATTTGATCGGGCGGATTTCAAAGATGCGCTTGGGTTTCGGGCTGGCCACCACGCGGCGGTACTTGTCGCCATCGGGGGCGATGGCCCAGCCTTTTTCCTTGGCCAGCTTTTGTGCCTCTTCCTTGCCGTAGACCGGGCCGATGGGCTTGGTCGGGTTCTGGAACGCCGGGTCCTTGGCGTCGACCTCGACCTGGGTCAGCAGGGTGGCGAAGGGCACTTCGAAGTCCAGCAGGTTGCCCAGTTCCTGTTCGATGATGTAGCCGATCATGCCTTCGGTTTCGGCGCCGAGCACGTCCAGCGGGTAAGGCGACACCGAGGTGTAGGCCGCCGCCTGCAGCGACAGCAGGCCGACCTGCGGACCGTTGCCGTGGGCGATCACCAGCTGGTTGCCGGGATGGATCTTGGCGATCTGTTCGGTGGCGATCCGGATATTGGCGCGTTGATTGTCCGCGGTCATGGGTTCACCACGGCGGAGCAGGGCGTTGCCGCCCAATGCGACGACGATACGCATAATGCATTCCTTCCAGAATTCGGTGATCCCGTGGGCGCGTGGCTTGCCTGCGATGGTGTGATGTCAGGTTTGACGCCATCGCGGGCAAGCCTCGCTCCTACAGGTCGAGGGGCCGGCCGCCAGGCGGTCGGCCCGGACGTCGTGGTTACAGGTCGGCCAGGGTCGAGACCAGGATCGCCTTGATGGTGTGCATGCGGTTTTCCGCTTGCTCGAAGGCGATGCAGGCCGGCGACTCGAACACGTCGTCGGTCACTTCGATGCCGTTGGCCAGGTTCGGATACTGCTCGGCGATCTGCTTGCCGATCTTGGTATCGCTGTTGTGGAACGCCGGCAGGCAGTGCATGAACTTGGTCCGTGGGTTGCCGGTGGCCTTCATCAGCCCGGCGTTGACCTGGTACGGCAGCAGTTGCTGGATACGTTCGGCCCAGGCTTCCACCGGCTCGCCCATCGATACCCAGACGTCGGTGTGGATGAAGTCGACGCCCTTGACCGCGGCTTTCGGGTCTTCGGTCAGGGTGATGCGGGCGCCGCTTTCTTCCGCGTATTGCTTGCAGCGGCTGACCAGGTCGTCATGGGGCCACAGGGCCTTTGGCGCGCAGATGCGCACGTCCATGCCGAGCTTGGCGCCCACCAGCAGCAGGGAGTTGCCCATGTTGTTGCGGGCGTCGCCCAGGTAGGCGTAGCTGATGTCATGGATCGGCTTGTCGGCGTGCTCACGCATGGTCAGCACGTCGGCGATCATCTGGGTCGGGTGGTATTCGTCGGTCAGGCCGTTGAACACCGGCACCCCGGCGAACTTCGCCAGTTCTTCGACGATTTCCTGCTTGAAGCCGCGGTACTCGATGGCGTCGTACATGCGCCCGAGCACGCGGGCGGTGTCCTTCATGCTTTCCTTGTGGCCGATCTGCGACGAGTTCGGGTCGATGTAGGTGACGTTGGCGCCCTGGTCATAGGCGGCGACCTCGAATGCGCAGCGGGTACGGGTCGAGGTTTTCTCGAAGATCAGGGCGATGTTGTTGCCCTTGAGGTGCTGCTGCTCGGTGCCGGTGTACTTGGCGCGCTTGAGGTCGCGGGACAGGTCGAGCAGGTAGCGCAGTTCGCGCGCGGTATGGTGCTCGAGGCTGAGCAGGTTACGGTTGTGGATGTTGAAAGCCATGATGGATCTCCTTTGATTTCGGTCGTCCACTTGCCGAGGCCCTTCGTGGGGGCAACGGCAAGCTGCTATGTCGGAATAAGAGGCGCTTAGTAATCGATCGGGTCGCGCACGATCGGGCAGGTCATGCAGTGGCCGCCGCCACGGCCGCGGCCGAGTTCGCCGGCGCTGATGGTGATCACTTCCACGCCGGCCTTGCGCAGCAGGGTGTTGGTGTAGGTGTTGCGGTCATAGCCGATGACCACGCCCGGTTCCAGGGCCACCACGTTGTTGCCGTCGTCCCACTGCTCGCGTTCGGCGGCGAAGCTGTTGCCGCCGGTTTCCACCACGCGCAGTTGCTTGAGGTTCAGGGACTCGGCCACCACCTCGATGAATGATTTGTTCTCCCGTCGCACGTCCATGCCATAGGGCTTGCTGGTGTCGGGACGGATGACGAACGGCACGATTTCCTTGACCACTTCCGGGAAGACCGTGACCAGGTCGCGATCGCAGAAGCTGAACACGGTGTCCAGGTGCATTGCCGCACGGGATTTCGGCAGGCCGGCCACCACCACTTTTTCCACCGCGCCCTTGGCGAACAGGGATTGGGCAAGTTGGCCGATGGCCTGGCGCGAGGTCCGCTCGCCCATGCCGATCAGCACCACGCCATTGCCGATCGGCATGACGTCGCCGCCCTCGAGGGTGGCCTGGCCGTGATCCTTGTCCGGGTCGCCGTACCAGACCTCGAAGTCGGCGTTGGCGAACTCGGGGTGGAATTTGTAGATGGCGCTGGCCAGCAGGGTTTCCTGGCGACGGGCCGGCCAGTACATCGGGTTGAGCGTCACGCCGCCGTAGATCCAGCAGGTGGTGTCGCGGGTGAACTGGGTGTTGGGCAGCGGCGGCAGCAGGAAGCTGGAGTGGCCCAGGTAGTCGCGGTACATCTTGATCACGCTGGCGCCTTCGCTTTCCGGCAGGTCCTCGCCGGCCACGCCGCCGATCAGGAACTCGGCCAGCTTGCGCGGCTCCAGGCTTTCGAGCCAGCTGCGCACTTCGTTGGTCAGGCCGACACCGACGGTGTCGGGGGTGATCTTGCGATCCAGAATCCACTTCAGGGCTTCGGGGTTCTGCACCGTATCGGTCAGCAGGTTGTGCATTTCCAGGACTTCGATCCCACGCTCGCGCATTTTGGTGACGAAGTCGAAATGGTCGCGCTTGGCCTGGTTGACCCAGATCACATCGTCGAACAGCAGTTCATCGCAGTTGTTCGGGGTCAGCCGCTGATGGGCCAGGCCTGGGGAGCAAACCATGACTTTGCGCAGTTTGCCGGCTTCGGAATGGACGCCGTACTTAACTTTTTCCGTGGTCATTACAGTGATCCTCCAGAGGTAGAAACAATCGTGCCGTTACAGGGTCAGGAAGCCGTCGTAGAGCCCGTAGGCGGCCAACAGGGCGCCTATGACCACTGCGGCGAAAATCAGCTTCTCGACGTTGGTGAAAATCGGTTTGCCCAGCTCCAGCTTGGCCTTGGCGAACAGGATCGCGCCGGGGGCGTAGAGCAGGGCGGAGAGCAGCAGGTACTTGACCCCGCCGGCGTACAGCAGCCAGATCGCGTAGATCAGGGCAATGGAGCCGATCAACAGGTCTTTCTTGCGTTCGGCCAGGGCCGTTTCGTAAGTTTCGTTGCGCACCGCCAGCAGCACGGCATAGGCCGCCGACCACAGGTAGGGCACCAGGATCATCGAGGTGGCGAGGTAGATCAGCGACAGGTAGGTACTGGCCGAGAACAGGGTGATGACCAGGAAGATCTGCACCATGGCGTTGGTCAGCCACAGGGCGTTGACTGGCACGTGGTTGGCGTTTTCCTTACGCAGGAACTCCGGCATGGTGTGGTCCTTGGCCGCGGCGAACATGATCTCCGCGCACAGCAGCACCCACGACAACAGCGCCCCCAGCAGCGAGATGATCAGGCCGACGCTGATCAGCACCGCGCCCCAGTGGCCGACCACATGCTCCAGCACCGCCGCCATCGACGGGTTCTGCAGCTTCGCCAGTTCCGGCTGGGTCATGATGCCCAGCGACAGCACGTTCACCAGCACCAGGAACAGCAGCACGGTGATGAAGCCGATCACGGTGGCCTTGCCCACGTCCGAGCGTTTTTCCGCGCGGGACGAGAAGATGCTCGCGCCTTCGATGCCGATGAACACCCAGACGGTGACCAGCATCATGTTGCGCACCTGGTTCATCACGCTGCCCAGGTCGGGGTTCTTCACGCCCCAGATGTCCGCGGTGAAGATGTCCAGCTTGAAGGCGAACAGGGCGATCAGCACGAACAGCAGCAGCGGCACCACCTTGGCGACCGTGGTCACCAGGTTGATGAAGGCCGCTTCCTTGATCCCGCGCAGCACCAGGAAATGTACGGCCCACAGCAGGACCGAGGCGCCGATCACCGCGGCCGGCGTGTTGCCCTCGCCGAAGATCGGGAAGAAGTAGCCCAGGGTACTGAACAGCAACACGAAGTAGCCGACGTTGCCCAGCCAGGCACTGATCCAGTAGCCCCAGGCCGAAGAAAAGCCCATGTAGTCGCCGAAACCGGCCTTGGCATAGGCGTAGACACCACCGTCCAGATCGGGCTTGCGGTTGGCCAGGGTCTGGAACACGAAGGCCAGCGTCAACATACCGACAGCGGTAATAGCCCAACCAATAAGAACAGCGCCTACATCGGCACTTGCCGCCATGTTTTGTGGCAAGGAAAAGATCCCGCCGCCAATCATCGAGCCGACTACCAAGGCGACTAACGCACCAAGTCGTAGTTTTCCGGGAGTGTCAGACATTGCGTGACTCCATTGCAGGAGAAGAGAGACGTCAGAGTAGATCTGCGCGTAATAAAAACAGCTGACTTAGATCAGGTCATCGCTACATTCCATTGTGAATGAATGACTTAAGCAGTCTTTGCGGTAGTCGGCAGGAGGCCTGAAAGCAGTGTTTCAGAAGGCCTGGAAGGCAAGGTGGCAGGGCTTCTTGTTAACGCAAAGTTGAAACTAGTCTGCTTTTAAGAATGTGCAACTAGTAAAAAAGTTATAAGGAGGCTGGCCGGTTGATGGCATTCAGTCTTTACAAAAAATAAAACTCACCAAGATTCAGTAAGTTCTGATCGGTGTCATGTCATTGGATCCATAAAAGATCAATAATTGACTCTTTTAGTCTGTCGCCAGCGTGTGGAAGTAATTTATTTGCATATAGTTTGGTTGTCGGACAATTGGACCGGATGCAGAGGTAGGCATGCCACAAACCACACAAAAACTGCGACTCGGCGCCCTGATTGCCCTGGTGGTGGGTTCGATGATTGGCGGCGGGATCTTTTCCTTGCCGCAGAACATGGCGGCCCGGGCCGACGCGGGGGCGATCCTCATCGGTTGGGCGATTACCGCCGTGGGCATGCTGACCCTGGCCTTCGTGTTCCAGACCCTGGCCAACCGCAAGCCCGAGCTCGATTCGGGGGTGTATGCCTACGCCAAGGCCGGCTTCGGTGACTACATGGGCTTCTCGTCCGCCTGGGGCTACTGGATCAGTGCCTGGCTGGGCAATGTCGGCTACTTCGTGCTGCTGTTCAGTACCCTGGGTTATTTCTTCCCGGTGTTTGGCCAGGGCAACACCCCGGTGGCCATCGCCTGCGCCTCGGTCTTGCTGTGGGCGGTGCATTTCCTGGTACTGCGCGGGATCAAGGAAGCAACCTTCATCAACCTGCTGACCACCGTGGCCAAGATCGTGCCGCTGGTGATGTTCATCGTGATTGCCGCGGTGGCGTTCAAGGCGGACATTTTCACCCGCGACATCTGGGGCCGCGGCAACCCGAACTTCGGCGGGGTGATGGACCAGGTGCGCAACATGATGCTGGTCACGGTCTTCGTGTTCATCGGTATCGAAGGCGCCAGCGTCTATTCGGCCCGGGCCGAGAAGCGCGCGGATGTCGGCCGGGCCACGGTGATCGGCTTTATCGGCGTGCTGGCCCTGTTGGTGCTGGTCAACGTGCTGTCCCTGGGGATCATGAGCCAGCCGGAACTGGCGACCTTGCAGAACCCGTCCCTGGCGGCGGTGCTGGAGCACATCGTCGGTCCCTGGGGCGCATTGCTGATCAGCGTCGGCCTGGCGGTTTCCCTGCTCGGCGCCTTGCTGTCCTGGGCACTGCTGTGTGCCGAGATCCTGTTCGCCACGGCCCGCGACCGGACCATGCCGGCCTTCCTGAAAAAGGAAAACGCCAACCATGTGCCGGTCAACGCCCTGTGGCTGACCAACAGCATGATCCAGGTGTTTCTGCTGATCACCCTGTTCTCCGCCGGGACCTACACCAGCCTGATCTACCTCGCCTCGTCGATGATCCTGGTGCCTTACCTGTGGTCGGCGGCCTACGCGGTGTTGCTCAGCGGCCGCGGCGAAACCTACGAGCAGGCCTCGGCCGAGCGCATGAGAGACCTGTGCATCGGTGGCGTGGCTCTGTGTTATGCGGTCTGGCTGTTGTACGCCGGTGGGGTCAAGTACCTGCTGCTGTCGGCCCTGCTGTATGCCCCCGGAGTGATCCTGTTCGCCAAGGCCAAGCGCGAGCAGGGCGAGCCGTTGTTCACCGGCATCGAGAAGGGCATTTTCGCCTGCGTGGTCGCCGGCGCCACCCTGGCCGCCTATGGCTTGTACAGCGGTGTGCTGTCGCTGTGAGGCTCGCTTACCAGCCGCCCTATGACTGGCCGGCGATGCTGGGCTTTCTCCGGGCGCGGGCCATCGACGGGCTGGAGACTGTCAGCGGCGACTGCTACTCGCGCAGCATTAGCCTCGATGGCGTGCACGGCTGGTTCAGCGTAAGCCCGGGTGACAGCGCTGCGCTGGCCCTGACCCTGCACTTTCCCGACCCGCAAGCCCAGGCGCAGATCGTTGCGCGCATCCGCCGGCTGCTGGACCTGGACACCGACCTGGCGCCAATCCACCGGCAACTGTCCGCCGACCCGCTGATGGCCCGCTTGATCGCCTCGCGGCCGGGGCTGCGGGTACCCGGCGCCTGGGACGGTTTCGAACTGGCGGTGCGCGCGGTGCTGGGGCAACAGATCACGGTGGCGGCGGCCATCCGTCTGGCGGGCAAGCTGGTGGCGCAGTATGGCCAGCCATTGATCTGTATGGGGGCGCCGGCGGGGTTGAGCCATGTGTTTCCTGAGCCGGGGCGAATGGCCGGCGCCGATCTGGCCAGCCTGGGTATGCCGCGCAGCCGGGGGCGAACCCTGTCCGGCGTGGCTCAGGCGCTGCTCGACGATCCGCAGCTGTTTGCCCCCAAGGCCAGCCTCGAACACAGCCTGTCCGCCTTGCGGGCGCTATGGGGTGTCGGCGACTGGACCGCGCACTACGTGGCCCTGCGCCAGTTCCGCGAAGCGGATGCCTTCCCCGCGGCCGACGTGGGCCTGCTCAATGCCCTGGCGGCGCTCGAAGGCGGGCCGGTCAGCGCCAGCCAACTGCTGGCCCGCGCCGAGGCCTGGCGGCCCTGGCGCGGCTACGCGGCGCAGCATCTGTGGACTACTTTGTAATCCCCCGTACCTGTAGCCGCTGCCGAGCCTGCGAGGCTGCGATCGGCTGCGAAGCAGTCGTAAAGTCCATCAGCCAAACCGCGTTTGCAGGGTTGGCGAGGACTGCGTCGGAATGCCGCCCACCTCGTTCGCAGCCTCGCGTTGCTCGGCAGCGGCTACAGGATTACGCGTTACAGGCTCACCATTTCGCCCGATGGGCGCCCAGGTCGCTGGCGGGGTAAGCCCATTGCAGGGGCGTGCCGCTGATCTGCAAGGGCACTTGCAGGCGATGGGCCGGGCCCCAGGAAGTCTGCTCCACCAGCAGTCCCTGATCGTCCTGGTCTTCGGCGCGCAAGGCGGGCTCGGCGTTGCCATGGGAGTGCTCGATCAACAGCTTGGCGGTCCGTGCCAGCGACAGCCGCGCGCTGCCGACGGCCCCGGTTTTCAGTCGTTCGTTCAGGGTGCGGATCGCGGCGGCGGCCATCAGGTAGCCGGTGGCGTGGTCCAGGGCCTGCACCGGCAGCGGCATGGGTTTATCGGCCTGCTGCCAGCGCTGGCCGGCCTCGGCAATGCCGCTGCTCATCTGCACCAGGCTGTCGAAGCCACGGCGGTTCTGCCAGGGGCCGCTCCAGCCATAGGCATTCAGGCACACGTCGATCAGCCCCGGGGCGAGGCGCTGGCGCTCGGCCGCACCGTAGCCGAGGCGTTCCAGGGCATCGGCGCGATAGCCGTGCAGCAGCAGGTCGGCTTCGCTTAGCAGGCTTTCGAAGACCTGGCGATCGGCGGCGTCGTGCAGGTTCAGGCGGGCACAGCGTTTGCCCAGGGTGACTTCCGGGACCACGCCGGGCTCGTTCCACTCCGGCGGGTCGATGCGTAGCACGTCGGCGCCCAGCCCGGCCAGAAAGCGGCTGGCGATGGGGCCGGCCAGCACCCGGGTCAGGTCCAGCACCTTGATCCCGGCCAGGGGGCGTGACAGCGATCCGCGCCAGGGCTGCGTGGCGTCTGCACCTTGCTTCACGTAGTGCACCAGGGGCTCGGCATTCACGGCCTGCCCCTGGGGGTGGGCTTGCCACTCGCTCCAGCTGCGCATTTCCGCAGCGCAGCCGCCTGCCTCGACCACCGCCTGCTCCAGGTCGCTCTTGTTCCACTGCGCAACCTTGGCGGCCATGGCCGGCCGGTCCGTGACCCGGCCGAGCACCTGTTCGGCCGCCTGGCGATGATGGGGCGCGTTGGTGTGCAGGCGAATCCAGCCGTCCCGGGTGGCGTAGTCGCCGGCGACCGGGTCCCACAGCGGCGGCACGCTCCAGCCGAGCGGACGCAGGGAGGTGGCGAACCAGAAGGAGGCCAGGCGTCGGTCGACGCTCAGGGTGGGCTGGCGCCCGGTATGGCTGAACAGCAGCCCGGCCACCGCCTGGCCAGCCGCCGCGATGCTGGCGCTGGCCAGTTCGGTCACGGCGAAGGCCGAGGGCAGGGCGCCGCTCGAGGTCAAGGCAATCGGGGTAAGAGGCAAGCCAAGCGCGGCTTGAACAGACGACAGCACATCGGTCATTGCAGGCCCTCCGCAAGAGAGGGGCCAGCATAGATCAAAAAAGTGAAGCGCCGCAGCCCTGACTATCTGTAGGAGCGAAGCTTGCTCGCGATGCTCGTCAACCATGACGCGCACTCACAGGTTGAATGCGGCGCTCTCTGGTTCATCGCGAGCAAGCTTCGCTCCTACAGGGGCAAGGTCAAACGCGGAACTGATCCATCAGCTTCATCTGCTGGGTGGTCAGGGCATTGAGCTGGCTGCTGACCTGAGCCGATTCGGTGGCCTGTTCGGTGAGGGATTCGGTCACGCTGCGGATCGCCGAGACGTTGCGGTTGACCTCTTCGGCCACCGCGCTCTGCTGTTCGGCGGCGCTGGCGATCTGCAGGTTCATGTCGCTGATCACCGTGACCGCGTCGCTGATCTTGCCCAGGGCCTGCACCGCTTGCTGGATCTGCCCGGCGTTGCTCTGGGCCTGGGCCTGGCTCGAATGCATGGTCGCCACCACGCCCCGGGTGCCGCTCTGGATGCGCTCGATCACCAGGCGAATCTCTTCCACCGAATCCTGGGTGCGCTTGGCCAGGTTGCGCACCTCGTCGGCGACCACCGCGAAGCCGCGGCCGCTTTCCCCGGCGCGCGCCGCTTCGATGGCGGCGTTGAGGGCCAGCAGGTTGGTCTGTTCGGCAATGCTGCGGATCACTTCCAGCACCGAGCCGATCTGTTCGCTGTTGACCGCCAGGGCCTCGACCTCGACCACCGCCTTGCTGACTTCCTCGGCCAGGGTGCTGATGTCGCGGGTACTGCGCTCGATGATGGTCATGCCGTCCTTGGCCGACTGGTCGGCGCCACGGGCGGCGTTGGCGGCGTTCGAGGCACTGTTGGCGACGTCGTGGGCGGTGGCGCTCATTTCGTTGGAGGCGGTGGCCACCTGGTCGATTTCACGGAACTGCACCTGCATGCCTTCGCTGGTCTGGCGGGCGATTTCCGAGGACTGGTCGGCGGTGCCGCGGGCGTCGGTGATGCTCTGCTTGATCTGCGCAATGGTCGGTTGCAGCTTGTCGAGGAAGCGGTTGAACCAGCCCACCAGCTCGCCCAGTTCGTCTTGTTTGCTGTACTTCAGGCGCTGGGTCAGGTCGCCGTCGCCGCTGGCGATTTCCTTGAGCATCTGCGCGACGCTATTGATCGGCCGGGTCACGCCGGAGGCGGTCAGCCAGATCAGCAGCAGGCCGACCAGGCCAGCGATCGCCGCCACCAGCAGGGACACCAGGGTGCCCTGGGTCTGGGCGTCGTCGAGCACGCTCTGGAGTTTCACGGTGTCGGCCAGCAGCACCTGCTCCGGCAGGTCGATCACCACGCCCCAGGGGCGGGCGTCGGCGATCGGGCTGACCGGATACACGGCGCGGATCAGGTCGCCCTGCTTGAGGATTTTCGGGGTATTGCCGACCAGCAGTTGCAGGACATCCTTGCCTTCGGCGCCCAGGGTGTCGGCGATGCCTTTGCCGACCTTGGCCGCGTCGTTGCTGTAGGCGGCGAGGATGCCGCTGCCAGCGACGATCAGCATGTGCCCTGCACCGTCGAACAGCCCGCGCTGGGACTCGGCGGCCGCGGCCTGCAGGGCATCCAGGGCGATGTCCACGCCGACCACGCCTATGACTTTGCCATCGACGATCAGCGGCAGGGAAATGGTGGTCATCAGCATCAGCTTGCCGCCTACGGTGTCGGCGTAGGGGTCCAGCAGGCAGGTGCGCTTGCTGTCGCGCGGGCAGGTGTACCAGCTGTTGTAGGGGATGCCGCTGACGCTCAGGGTGGTCTTGTTCATGTCCTCTTCGACCATCACCGTGTTCAGCCCGGTGCCGCCGGCACGGCTCCAGTAACTGGCGAAGCGCCCGGCTTCGTTGGAGGCATGGCCGGCGTCGTTGGCGAACTCGCTGTCCTTGCCGTCGAGGGCGTTGGGCTCATAGGCGAGCCAGATGCCCAGCACCTTGGTGTTGCGTTCGAAGGCGGTTTTCAGGCTGTGGTTGAGCTCTTCACGCAGCGTCGCGGCGTCCAGCGAACGCTTGCCGGCCATGGTCCGCAGGTCGTTGATCTGGTCGGCCAGGGCGGTGATCACCAGCAGGCTTTCGCCAAAGGTTTTCTGCACCCGCACCGCCTGCTCGGCGGCCCGGGCCTGCAGCAGGTTCTGCACGCTGTCGGTGAGCATTCGCGAACTGGAGCTGCTGACCAGCTGATCGTTCTGGTTGGTCTGGTAGATGTTCATCCCGACGATCAGGCCCACCACGCCGAGCAGGCAGAGTCCGGACAACAGCACGATTTTCAGGCGAATGGACAGAGAGTCGAACATGGGGCGATCTCGCGAATGGACTGGTGGTGAGCGGTGAGTCGGATGACTCCGGTCGCCAAGTCCATTCAGCGCCATGCCCGGAACATCGGCTTGAGCGGCATTTGCCTGAGAAAAAGCCGACGAGCGGTCATGTGTTTGACATAAACGGGGAGAAGGGAGGTTTCGCTGGAGGGCATGTCGCGAGCAACCGAGCGTCGACCGGCTGCTCTTGCAGAGGAGTCAGGAGGCCTGGGCCAGAGCCTCAGGGCGCGACCAGATCCACAGGTTGCCCAGGCCCATGCCGGCCAGCGCCAGGTACAAGGTCCAGTGATGAGTGAGCAGGCTCAGCATCAGGCCGGCGCACAGCAGCATGCTGAGGGTGGCGCTGATCTTGGCCCGGCGACTGACGATCCGGCCGTTGCGCCAGTTGCTCAGGATGGGGCCGAACAGGCGGTGGTTTTCCATCCAGGCGCTCAGGCGTGGCGAGCTTTTGGTCGCGGCCCAGGCGGCGAGGAGCACGAATTCGGTGGTCGGCAGGCCGGGTATGACGATGGCGATCAGGCCGATGGCCAGGCTGACGTAAGCCAGGCAACCGAAGAACAGGCGGGAGGCTTTGGACGGGGATCGGGTTGTGCCGGTCATGGGTTCGATGATGAGGTGACGAGCATGGGGCTCAATCCACAAGGGGTGGGAAAACGGCTGACGCCAGCAGGTTCGTTCCTGCAACGGGCGTGAGTCTACGCCTTCAATACAGGAACGAGCGCGCCGGCGAAAAAATCAGGCCAGTTCAGGCGCCGTGTCGTAGGCCTTTTCCAGCAGCACAGTAAAGCGGTTGAAGGCATCCAGCGCGCCTTTTTCCGCCGCGGCTTCTTCTTCGGCGCTGAACTCCAGGCCGTCGAGGGTGCGGGTGAAGGATTTCCAGCCTTCGGCGCGACCGCCTGCGGGTTCGCCCAGGTGCCGGGCACCGAAGGTTTCGCTTAGGCCCAGGCCCACCGCGCGCTTGATCAGGAACGCCGCGCCCAGCTTGGAGCCTTCGGAGACGAACAGCCAGCCCAGGGCTTCGGCCTTGCTCGGGTTCTGCACCGCGCCTGCCACCGGGGCCGGGACTTCGGTTTCCAGGTCCGCCAGGTCGGCCTTGGCCGCTTCGGCGCGGCAACGTTCTGCCAGGTCCGGGACGATGGCGATCAGCGCCGGGTCGTTGTAGAGGGCGACCAGTTCGGACTGGAACAGGTACTGGGCGACGACAAAACGGGCAAAGCTGCTGGCGCTTTCAAACGGCGCGTGGGCCTTGACCAGGGCGTCGAGCTTGGCATGGGGTTCGTGGGTGATCTGGTTCAGGCGCTGGGAGCGCAGGCTCGGGCGCTGTGGGGAATCCTGGGTGGTCATGACAATGTCCTTGGGAAGTGAAAATGAGAGCTTGAAATGAGAAGCACTTGCTAACTAGACGAACAAGTAGACGCGGCACAGTAAAAAATCCTCACTGCGCCCCATCGAAAAGCGCAGTGAGGTAGGCCGGGTCAGATGTCCCAGATCAGGTTGACCGCGAAGTTGCGACCCGGCTGGGTCAGGCGGTCGAGGTTGGCCGGGCTGAGCACGGCGGCTTCGCCGACGCTGTCGTAGCCGCGCACGTCATCCCACAGCCAGTACTTCTTGTCGGCCAGGTTGTAGACGCCGGCGCTGAGGGTGACGTCGTCGCTGACCTTGTAGAAACCAGTCAGGTCGAGCACGCCGTAGCCCGGGGTCTTGAACTGGCTGCTGGTGCCATCCGGGGTCTTGAAGCTGCTGCTGTCGACGCGGTCCTTTTTCTTGACCAGGGTCCAGCTGAGCAGGGCGCCGTAGTTATCCTGGTCGTAGCCCAGGCCGAACACGCCGGTCAGCGGGTTGACCGCGTTCAGGGGTTCGCCGGTGTCATTGTTGCGGCCGTAGGCATAGGCCACCGAGCCCTGGGTGTACAGGCCCTGCGGCGCGCCCAGGGCGTCGAGGTTGAGCCGGCCTTTGACTTCCACGCCCTTGATGGTGGCGTGCTTGATGTTGTTGCTCTGGAACGTCAGCTCGTCGTAGCCCGGGGTCACCGCGTCTTCGTTGATGAAGTCGCGGTACTTGTTATAGAACACCGCCACGTCGAAGTTGCCGGACTCGAATTTGCCGCGCAGGCCGGTTTCATAGCTCTGGCTTTTCTCCGGCTTGAGGTTCGAGTTCGGCGCCACGCGGTAACCGGTGGTGGTGTTCTCGAAGCGGCCGTACAGCGCCTTGGCGGTCGGGGTGCGGAAACCCTCGGCGTACTGGCCGTACCAGGTGTACTGGTCGGTCAGGGCGTAGGTCAGGCCGAACTTGGGCGAGACCCGGTGCCAGGTCTTGTTCTCGTCGCTCACCTCACCCTGGCCATCGGCGGCCACGGTGTTGAGGAACTCCTGGGTGATGTGCGGCTTGAGCTGGGTGTAGTCGTAGCGCAGGCCCGGCAGGAAGGTCCACTTGTTCCAGCTGATCTGGTCCTGGGCGAACAGGCTGTAGGTGTTGATGGTCGGGTCCGGGAAGTCGCTGGACTTCTTCAGCACGTCGGACGGGCTGATGGCGCCGACCGCCGTGCAACCGCGGCCGACCGCCAGGCAGGTGCCGCTGCCGCTGCGCGAGCCGGTGACCTTTTCCTGCTTGATAGTGGTGCCGTAGGTCAGCAGGTGCTCGGTTTCACCGATGGCGAAGGCCTTGTCCGCCTGGGCGTCGAAGACCCATTGCTTCTCCTGGTAGAGGGTTTCGCGGCTGCGCATGACGTTGCGGGTGAACGGGAAGTAGTTTTCCAGGGTGCTCTGGTCGGTCTTGGCGATCTGGTAGTTCAGGCTCCACTTGACGTGGTCGGCCAGCAGGCTGTCGAGGGCGAAGCGGTTGTCCAGGCCGAAGCGTTCACGGGTGATGGTGTCGTTACCGGTGCGCGAGCGGTACATGCCCAGCGGCTGGCCGGCGTTGAACGGGCCGCCCACGGCGCTCTTCTGGTTGGTGTCGCGGTCGTCCTTGTACTTCTCGTAGGTCAGGCCCAGGCGTGCGTCGTCGGCGTAGTTCCAGCCGGCCTTGGCCAGCACGTTGGTGGTGCGCACGTCTTCCGGGTTGGCGGCGGTGCGCGCCAGGCCGGTGCCGTTGTTGCTGCCGTAGGAATCGGTTTCGTGGCCGTCGCGCTGGCTGAAGTGCAGCAAGCCATCGAACTGACCACTGCGTCCAGCCACAGTGGCGGATTTCAGCCAGCTGTCGTCGGCCGAGCTGTAGCCGGTCTTCAGGCGGGCGCCGACGTCTTTACCGGGCTTGATGATGTCGTCCGGGTCGAGGGTGAAGTAACTGACCGCGCCGCCGATGGCGTTGCTGCCGTACAGCACCGACGCCGGACCACGCAGGATCTCCACGCGCTTGACGATTTCCGGGTCGACGTAGTTGCGCTGGGTCTTGGCATAGGGGCCGTTGAAGAAACCGTTGGGAATCTCCACGCCGTCGACCTGGGTCAGGATGCGGTCGCCGTCGATGCCACGGATGTTGTAGCCGCTGATGCCGCCACGCTGGCCGGCGCCGCCGACCGAAACGCCCGGCTCGTAGCGCACCAGTTGCTTGATGGTGTTGACGTTGTTGCGGTCCAGGTCCTGGCGGTCATGCACGGTGACGGTGCTGGGCACGCTGTCGACGTCCTGCTCCTGGCGCGTGGCGCTGATGGTCACTTGTTGCAGGGTCAGGGCGCTGCCGTTGGCGCGCTTTTCCAGGACGATGTTGTTGGCGCCCAGTTTGCGGTAGCTCAGGTTGGTGCCCATCAGCAGGCGGTCCAAGGCTTTTTCCGGTGGCAGCGAACCGCGCACGCCCGGAGAAGCGATGCCTTCGCCCAGTTCCGCCGGCAGGCCGACCTGCCAGCCGGTGACGGCGGTGAAGGCGTTCAGTGCCGACACCAGCGGTTGCTGGTCGATGGCGAAGCTGTAGTCGCCCATGTTGCGCGCCGGTTGGGTGGCTGCGGTGGCGGCCATGACCGGCGCGGCCTGGGCCCCGGCCAGCAGGATGGCGGCGGTCAGCAGGGACAGCGTGCAGTGCTGCAGGCGGGCCTGGCGGGAGGGTGAAGAGGACCGGCTGTTGAGGCGAGAGGACATCGATAGCGCTCCGTGTCGCACGAATCTTTATAGGTGCTGATTCGGCATCTTTAATGCGAATCAATTGCATTGGCTATAACGAGACGAACGACCGATAGCGATCGCGTAAAAATAAATCCGTGCTAGTTGAGAATCACCAGGGCGGGGAATTCTTGAAGGCGCGCCGAGGTGATGTGAGCCAGGGAGCGCACCACGTCCAGCGGCTGGTCGAGGCGGTAGTTACCGGTGACCGCGACATCGGCCAGGCGCTCGTTGTTGTTGACGATCCAGCCCGGGTAATAGCGACGCAACTCGGCCAACACCTGGTTCAGCGGACAGTTCTCGAACACCAACCGGCCCTGGACCCAGGCCAGGTCCTTGTCGAGGTCGAGCTTGGCCGGGCGGTCGAAACCCTTGGGGCCGATGCGGATGCTTTCGCCGGCCGACAGGCGCACCCGGGCATCGTCGTGGGTGGCGCGCAGGTCGACATCGCCACGCTGCACCCGCACCTGGGCCACGCCGTCCAGGTAACGCACGGCGAAGGCGGTGTCGCGCACGCTGGCGCGTACCGGGCCGGCGTCGAGTTCCAGCGGCTGGCCGCGGCTGGCGGGGATCTCGAAGAAGGCTTCGCCCTGGTACAGGCGGGCCACGCGCTGGCGCTCGTCGATGGTGCTGGAGAAGGCCGAATTGGTGTTGAGCAGGACTTTCGAGCCGTCCTCCAACTGCAGGCGCTGGCGCTCGCCGACCACCGTCAGGTGATCGGCCTGCAGGCGCAGTGGCAGGTTGCTGAAGCTGAACAGGCCGAGGATCAGCGCCGCCGCGACCGCCAGGGGCCGCCAGTGCGGACGCAGGCGCGACAGCACCCTGACCTTGGGCTTTTGCCTGTCCAGGCTTTGCGCGCAGCGGACTATTTGCGGACCGTTCCAGATCGCCTGGGCCTTGTCGAAGGCTGCGCTGTGCAGGGGCGAGGCATTCAGCCAGTCGTGGAATTGCCGGGTCTGCTCGGGGCTCGGGTTCTCCAGCAGGATCAGCCAGTCCAGGGCCTGGTCCATGGCCTGACCTGCGGTGCAGGTGGTGGATGTTTCCCCGTCCTGGGCGGTCGGCTGGGTGCGGTGGATGTCCGTCACGGGTGTTCCTCGGCTGTGTCTGTGCACGGCTGTTTTTTAGATGGAGAGCGCAGGGCGGTCAAGGGTAGCAAAGGGCTGCGGCTGGCGCCCGCCCGGCTGGGCCTCAATGACCGTTCAAGCGCTCGGCGACGCCGATGCAGATGGCCATGATCAGCTTCAGTTCCTTTTGTACGGTGCTCTGGGAGACCTCGAGCTTCTCGGCGATCTCCAGGTAGCTGTGGCCGTGCAGGCGGCTGAGGATAAAGATCTGCTGTTGGCGCGGGCTGAGTTGGGCAAGGCTCATGTTCAGGCGTTCCAGCAACTGTTCGGCATGGGCGGCATCCTCGGCGCTGCTCAGGGGCGCGGCCACGCTTTCGACCACGTCCACCGGCACGTCTTCGAGCAGGGTGCGGGCCTGGATGCGTCGCGCGCGCAGGTGGTCGAGCGCCAGGTTGCGGGCGGTCTGGAAGACGAAGGGTTCGAGGTGGTCGATGGCCCGTTCGCTCAGGGCCCGGGTCACGCGCAGGTAGGTTTCCTGCAGCAGGTCCTCGGCGGTGCTGTGGTTGTTGACCATCCGCTCCAGCGTGCGCAGCAGCGAAACGCGCTGGGTGAGAAAGACGTGATTGAAGCGAGATTGGCTCACAACAGGACCTGGCTGATTTTTCAGCGGATGATAATGCTTATCATCTACGTCGAAGGTCAAGCCCTGAGTGAATCATCGACGCCCTGAGAGGTAGGCCGGGTAGTCCGGAATCCGGTAGCTGTGCGCTTGCTCCATCAGCGGGCTGCTGAGCAGGTAGTCGGCGCTGCATTCGTTGCAGGCCACGGGAATGTTCCAGACCGCCGCGACCCGTAGCAGGGCCTTGATGTCCGGGTCGTGGGGCTGGGGTTCGAAGGGATCCCAGAAGAACACCAGCATGTCCACCCGCTGCTCGGCGATCCGTGCGCCGAGTTGCTGGTCGCCGCCCAGGGGGCCGCTGATCATGCTTTCCATCGGCAGGCCGAGGCGTTTGTGCAGCAGCTGGCCGGTGGTGCCGGTGGCCAGCAGATCGTGCTCGGCGAGCCTGTCTTTCTGCCGCTCGGCCCAGTCCAGGAGGAAGCTCTTGCAGTGGTCGTGGGCCACCAGGGCGATACGCTTGCGCGCCGCCATGCTGGCCTGGGTGAAACTGATACCGATCATCGGTGGCGACTCCGGGAGGGAGGGGGCAGCAGGAGCTGCCGAGGCTGCGATCTTTGCGCGCTTGAACCTCGAATGTGAAGATCAAAAGATCGCAGCCTGCGGCAGCTCCCGCGTCGCAGGCCGTGGGCTTACTCGGCGCTGCACAGGGCCAGGCAGTTATCCAGCATGCGGTTGGAGAAGCCCCATTCGTTGTCGTACCAGGCCAGTACCTTGAGCAGCTTGCCGCCGCTGACCTTGGTGTGATTGGCGTCGAAGATCGACGACAGCGGGTTGTGGTTGAAGTCGCTGGAGACCAGCGGGAGGCTGTTGTAGCCCAGGATCTTCGAGTGCTGGCTGGCGCTCTTGAGCAGGGCGTTGACCTCCTCGGCGGTGGTGTTGCGCTTGAGCTGCACGGTCAGATCCACCAGCGATACGTTGATCACTGGAACCCGCACTGCCATGCCGGTCAGCTTGCCCGCCAGTTCCGGCAGCACCAGGCCCACGGCTTCGGCCGCGCCGGTCTTGCTCGGGATCATGTTCTGGGTGGCCGAACGGGCGCGGTACGGATCGCTGTGGTAAACGTCGGTCAGGTTCTGGTCGTTGGTGTAGGCGTGGATGGTGGTCATCAGCCCGCTTTCGATGCCCAGCTCGCGGTTCAGCACCTGGGCCACCGGCGCCAGGCAGTTGGTGGTGCACGAAGCGTTGGAAATGATCTGGTGCGACTGGCGCAGAATGTCGTGGTTCACGCCATACACCACGGTGGCGTCGGCGCCTTTGGCCGGGGCGGAAATAATCACTTTGCGGGCGCCGGCGCTGAGATGGGCGGCGGCCTTGGTACGGTCGGTGAACAGACCGGTGCATTCGAATACGACGTCTATCTTCTCGGCGGCCCAGGGCAGTTCGGCCGGATTGCGGATGGCGCTGACCGAGATCCGGTCACCGTTGACGGTCAGGCTTTCCTGATCGTGCTGCACATCGGCATCGAAGGTGCCGTGGACGGTGTCGTATTTGAGCAGGTGGGCATTGATCGAGCTATCACCCAGATCGTTGATGGCGACGATCTGCAGATCCTGACGATAGCCTTGGGTATAAAGTGCGCGCAGGACGTTGCGGCCGATACGGCCAAAACCATTGATTGCGATTCGTAGAGTCATTAGAAAAGCGCCTGCCGTAGTTTTGTTGTTGGAATTACAAGATTATTCGCAAAAAAATAGAAAACAAGCCTTTTTGGTGGCAATATTTTGTTTTATCTACAACGAGTGACCTGAATCAACTGGTCCAAATGGTCAAGAAACCCTCTGCCATCCCCTGTGCCGCGGGCGTTTTGACCAGCATAGACAAACAGGTCGCCACATCCGTTAGCCTGGAGTTCTACACATGCATCCCCGCGTTCTTGAGGTCACCGAACGGCTTGTCGCCCGCAGTCGCGCCACTCGCGAGGCTTACCTCGCCCTGATCCGCGGCGCCGCCAGCGATGGCCCGCAACGGGGCAAGCTGCAGTGTGCGAACTTCGCCCACGGCGTTGCCGGCTGCGGTTCCGAAGACAAACACAGCCTGCGCATGATGAATGCCGCCAACGTGGCAATTGTTTCGTCATATAACGACATGCTCTCGGCGCATCAGCCGTACGAGCACTTTCCCGAACAGATCAAGAAGGCCCTGCGCGAGATGGGGTCGGTCGGCCAGTTCGCCGGCGGCACCCCCGCCATGTGCGATGGCGTGACCCAGGGCGAGGCCGGCATGGAGCTGAGCCTGCCGAGCCGCGAGGTAATCGCGCTGTCCACCGCAGTGGCCTTGTCCCACAACATGTTCGACGCCGCGCTGATGCTCGGCATCTGCGACAAGATCGTCCCGGGCCTGATGATGGGCGCGTTGCGCTTCGGTCACCTGCCGACCATCTTCGTTCCGGGCGGGCCGATGCCGTCGGGCATTTCCAACAAGGAAAAGGCCGACGTGCGCCAGCGTTACGCCGAAGGCAAGGCGACCCGCGAAGAGCTGCTGGAATCGGAGATGAAGTCCTACCACAGCCCGGGTACCTGCACCTTCTACGGCACCGCCAACACCAACCAGCTGCTGATGGAAGTCATGGGCCTGCACTTGCCGGGCGCGTCCTTCGTCAACCCTTACACACCACTGCGCGACGCCCTGACCCATGAAGCGGCGCAGCAGGTCACCCGCCTGACCAAGCAGAGCGGCAACTTCACACCGATCGGCGAGATCGTCGACGAGCGTTCGCTGGTCAACTCCATCGTCGCCCTGCACGCCACCGGCGGTTCGACCAACCACACCCTGCACATGCCGGCGATTGCCCAGGCCGCGGGCATCCAGCTGACCTGGCAGGACATGGCCGACCTGTCCGAGGTGGTGCCGACCCTGTCCCACGTCTATCCGAACGGCAAGGCTGACATCAACCACTTCCAGGCGGCAGGCGGCATGGCGTTCCTGATCCGCGAACTGCTGGAAGCCGGCCTGCTCCACGAAGACGTCAACACCGTGGCTGGCCGTGGCCTGAGCCGCTACACCCAGGAACCCTTCCTGGACAACGGCAAGCTGGTGTGGCGTGACGGCCCGATCGAAAGCCTCGACGAAAACATCCTGCGTCCGGTGGCCCGCGCGTTCTCGCCGGAAGGCGGCCTGCGGGTGATGGAAGGCAACCTCGGTCGCGGGGTGATGAAAGTCTCCGCCGTGGCGCTGCAGCACCAGATCGTCGAAGCACCGGCGGTGGTGTTCCAGGACCAGCAGGACCTGGCCGATGCGTTCAAGGCCGGCGAGCTGGAAAAGGACTTCGTGGCGGTGATGCGCTTCCAGGGCCCGCGCTCCAACGGCATGCCGGAACTGCACAAGATGACGCCGTTCCTCGGTGTGCTGCAGGACCGTGGCTTCAAGGTCGCGCTGGTCACTGACGGGCGCATGTCCGGGGCCTCGGGCAAGATCCCGGCGGCGATCCACGTCAGCCCGGAAGCCCAGGTCGGCGGAGCGCTGGCGCGGGTACGCGATGGCGACATCATTCGCGTGGATGGCGTAAAGGGCACGCTGGAGCTTAAGGTAGACGCCGATGAATTCGCTGCCCGCGAACCGGCCAAGGGCCTGTTGGGTAACAACGTTGGCAGCGGTCGCGAATTGTTCGGTTTCATGCGCATGGCCTTCAGCTCGGCGGAGCAGGGCGCCAGCGCCTTTACCTCTGCCCTGGAGAACCTTAAGTGAAGTTAGCGCTGGTCGGTGACATTGGTGGAACCAATGCGCGTTTTGCGTTGTGGAAAGACCAGCGCCTGGAGTCGATCCAGGTGCTGGCGACGGCGGACCACGCCAGCCCGGAAGAAGCCATCGGCATTTACCTGAGCGGCCTCGGCCTGGCGCCGGGCTCGATCGGCGCGGTGTGCCTGTCGGTGGCCGGCCCGGTCGGCGGCGACGAATTTCGTTTTACCAACAACCACTGGCGCCTGAGTCGCAAGGCTTTCTGCCAGACCTTGCAGGTGGATGAGCTGCTGCTGGTCAATGACTTCTCGGCCATGGCCCTGGGCATGACCCGCCTGCAGCCTGGCGAGTTCCGGGTGGTCTGCGAAGGCACTGCCGAGCCGTTGCGCCCGGCGGTGGTGATCGGGCCGGGCACCGGCCTGGGCGTGGGCACGCTGCTGGACCTGGGCGAAGGCCGCTGGGCCGCCTTGCCGGGCGAGGGCGGGCATGTCGACCTGCCGTTGAGCAGCCCGCGGGAAACCCAGTTGTGGCAGCACATCTACAGCGAGATCGGCCACGTCAGCGCCGAGACCGCGCTCAGCGGCGGCGGTTTGCCCCGGGTGTACCGGGCAATCTGCGCGGTGGACGGGCATGAGCCGGTGCTCGATACCCCGGAAGCCATCACCGCCGCGGGCCTGGCCGGCGACCCCATCGCCCTGGAAGTGCTCGAGCAGTTCTGCTGCTGGCTGGGCCGGGTGGCGGGCAACAACGTGCTGACCACGGGTGGGCGCGGTGGCGTGTACATCGTCGGCGGGGTGATCCCGCGGTTCGCCGACTTTTTCGTCGAGAGCGGTTTCGCCCGTTGTTTTGCCGACAAGGGCTGCATGAGCGATTACTTCAAGGGCATTCCGGTGTGGCTGGTGACGGCGCCGTACTCGGGCCTGACCGGTGCCGGGGTGGCGTTGGAACAGGCGTTTGCCTGATCGAATACGCCGTCTCTGTAGCCGCTGCCGAGCTTGCGAGGCTGCGATCGAGGACGAAGTCCTCGCGAAACCTGAGCACACGACTTGCCAGGAAGAACTGGTCGCCTGGTTTACGCCCGCTTCGCGGTCGATCGCAGCCTCGCAAGCTCGGCAGCGGCTACAGCTACGTTTTGTTGATCGGTAAGGCATAATTCGGCCCCATTCATAACAACAAAGGACGGCCCGCGTGAGTTCAGTCAGTAAGTCGATCTTGTTGGTTGATGACGATCAGGAAATCCGCGAGCTGCTGGAGACCTATCTCAGTCGCGCCGGCTTCCAGGTCCGCAGCACGCCCAACGGCGCCGGCTTTCGCCAGGCGCTGAACGAGGCGCCGAGCGACCTGGTGATTCTCGACGTGATGCTGCCGGACGAAGACGGCTTCAGTCTGTGCCGCTGGATCCGCCAGCACCCGCGGGTCGGCCAGGTGCCGATCATCATGCTCACCGCCAGCTCCGACGAAGCCGACCGGGTCATCGGCCTGGAGCTGGGTGCCGACGACTATTTGGGCAAGCCCTTCAGCCCCCGGGAATTGCAGGCGCGGATCAAGGCCCTGTTGCGCCGCGCGCAGTTCGGTCAGGAGCGGGTCGGCGGCGAGGTGCTGTGCTTCGACGAGTGGCGCCTGGACATGGTCAGCCACCGGCTGTTCCACAACGACGGCGAGGAAGTGATCCTCTCCGGCGCCGATTTTGCCCTGCTCAAGCTGTTCCTCGATCACCCTCAGGAAATCCTCGACCGCGACACCATCGGCAATGCCACCCGCGGGCGCGAACTGATGCCCCTGGACCGCATCGTCGACATGGCGGTCAGCCGCCTGCGCCAACGCCTGCGCGACACCGAGAAGCCGCCGCGGCTGATCCGCACCGTGCGCGGCAGCGGTTACCAATTGGCAGCCAATGTGGTTGCCGGCAATGCTCACTGAGTTTGCGCGCAAGCTGCTGGCGCGGGTGCCGGTGCCGCGTTCGCTGCTGGGCCGGATGCTGCTGCTGACGCTGCTGGTGGTGCTGTTCGCCCAGGCCTTGTCCAGCGTGATCTGGGTTTCCCAGCTGCGCGCCACCCAGCTCGAAGGCCTGGTCACCAGCGCCCGCAGCCTGGCCCATTCGATGACCGCCAGCGTCAGCTACTTTCGTTCGTTGCCGGTGGCGTACCGGCCGCTGGTGCTCGATCAGTTGCGCAGCATGGGCGGCACCCGTTTTGTCGTGACCCTCAACGACAAGCCGCTGGGCATGGAAGTGCTGCCGATCACGCCGCGCAAGCAGGCGGTGCTCAAGGCGGTGGAGGAAGTGCTGCGCCAGTCCCTGGGCAACGACGCCTATATCTCGGTGACCTTCGTCAGCCCCGAGGACCTGCGGATTTTCAATGGCGGCCTGAAGCTCGATGAGTTGCCGCGTTCCTGGGCCCACTACGCCCTGACCTTGGAACCGGTGAACCCGCCGGTGCTGGTCACCCAAATCCAGATGGCGCCGGGGGAGTGGCTGTACATCGCCTCGCTGTTGCCCGAGCCCTACACCAGCCTCGAAGAGCAGGGGCTGCCGGCGCAGCAGGTGTGGTTCATCGTGCTTACCAGCGGTTTCCTGCTGCTGTTCATCGGCCTGCTGGTGCATTGGCAGAGCCGGCCGCTCAAGCGCCTGGCGCGGGCCGCGCGGGACATGTCCCTGGGCGCCGATGTGCAGCCGGTGGCCGAAGGCGGCGGCAGCGAAGTAGTGGAGGTCGGCCGGGCTTTCAATGCCATGCGCGAGCGCATCAGCCGTTACCTGACCGAGCGCAGCCAGCTGTTCAGTGCGATTTCCCACGACCTGCGCACGCCCATCACCCGCCTGCGGCTGCGGGTCGAACTGCTGGAAGACGAGCAGCTGCAAGCCAAGTTCGGCCGCGACCTGGATGAGCTGGAGCTGCTGGTCAAGGGCGCGCTGCAATGTGTCAAGGACACCGATATCCACGAGAATATCGAGCCGGTGGACCTCAATCAGGTGCTCGACTGCCTGGTGGAACCTTACCTCGCGCCCAACGGCAACGGCCGCGTGACCCAGCAGGGGCGGGCGTTGGCGCCTTATCCGGGCAAGCCCCTGGCGCTCAAGCGCTGCATGGGCAACCTGATCGACAACGCGCTGAAGTATGGGCAGAACGCCCATCTGCACATCGATGACGATGCCAACGCGTTCATCCTGCATGTCGACGACGAAGGCCCGGGCGTGCCGGAGCAGCGTCTGGAGCAGGTGTTCGAGCCGCACTTCCGCCTGTCCGGCCAGCAGCAGGGCTATGGCCTGGGCCTGGGTATCGCGCGCAACATTGCCCACAGCCATGGCGGCGAGGTCAGCCTGCAGAACCTGCGCGAAGGCGGTTTGCGCGTGACCCTGTACCTGCCGCGTTTCATGGATTGATGCCTCTGTGTAGGAGCGAGGCTTGCCCGCGAAGCGTCGTACCTGACACGACGCGTTGTCCTTTATCGCGAGCAAGCTTCGCTCCTACAGAATCAGGGTTATTGTCACTGTTTGGTGACATTTCCTGTGACCTTCGTTACCTGCCCGCGCGAACCCGTTGTTTAGACTCAAGTCCCTGATAAGAACAACAACAGGTCCGCCATGAACCCTATTCCCCTGACGTTCAGCAGCTGGCTGAACGCTCCTGCCCATCATCACTGGCTGGCCGCCGAAGGCCAGCGCCTGCTGGGGTTCGCCCGCGCGGCCCGGCTGCCCGAAGGCTTCGGCGACCTGGACGAGTGCGGGCGCCTGCCGAGCGGTGCCCGGGCCGGCACCATGAACACCGCACGGATGACCCACAGTTTCGCCATGGCCCATATCCAGGGCATTCCCGGTTACGCCGCGCTGGTGGACCACGGCATTGCCGCCCTCAACGGCGCGTTGCGCGACGGCGAATACGGCGGCTGGTTCGCCGCCCCCGGGCATGCCGACGGTAACAGCGGCAAGGCCGCCTACCTGCATGCCTTCGTCGCCCTGGCGGCGAGTTCCGCGGTGGTGGCCGCGCGCCCCGGCGCCGAAGCCTTGCTGGCGGAGGCGATCCGGGTCATCGAAACGCACTTCTGGAGCGAGGAGGAGGGCGCGATGCGCGAGTCCTTCAACCGCGACTGGAGCTGCGAGGAGGCCTATCGCGGCGCCAACAGCAACATGCACGCCACCGAGGCGTTCCTCGCCCTGGCCGATGTCACCCAGGACCCGCGCTGGCTCAACCGCGCCCTGCATATTGTCGAACGGGTCATCCACCAACATGCCGCCGCCGGCGATTACCGGGTCATCGAGCATTTCGACCGGCAGTGGCAGCCATTGCCGGATTACAACCAGGAGCATCCGGCCGACGGTTTCCGCCCCTATGGCACCACCCCCGGGCACGCTTTCGAGTGGGCCCGCCTGCTGCTGCACCTCGAAGCCGCGCGCTGCCAGGCCGGCATGCTCAGCCCCGGCTGGCTGCTGCTGGATGCCCAGAAGCTGTTCGAAACCGCCTGCGCTGATGCCTGGGACGTCGATGGCGCGCCGGGCATCGTCTACACCCTGGACTGGCAGCAGCGCCCCGTGGTGCGCCAGCGCCTGCACTGGACCCACGCCGAGGCCGCGGCGGCGGCCAGCGCCTTGCTGCAGCGCACCGGCGACGTGCAGTACGAAACCTGGTATCGGCGCTTCTGGGAGTTCACCGCCGAGCACTTCATCGATCCGCTGCACGGCAGCTGGCACCACGAGCTGGACAGCAGCAACAGGCCCAGCGCCGAGATCTGGGCCGGCAAGCCGGACCTGTATCACGCCTGGCAGGCGGTGCTGATTCCGCGCCTGCCCCTGGCGCCGAGCATGGCCTCGGCGCTCGCCGAAGTGTCTAGACTGCAGGTTGTGTAACCATGTGGTGACATTCGCGCATCCCTTCGTTACCTGCGCGGGTAGGCCCCCTGTTTAGAATCCTATGCAGCGCAAGCACCAGACTTGCATGCATAACAACAAGAAAGGTACACCTCAGATGAATGCGATTTCTCGTCTAGCTGCTGTCATTTCCGTTGCCTCGTTGTTTCCCCTCAGTGCATTCCCTCTCGTTTCCGTTGCCGCCGACGCCAAAGGCTCCGTGGAAGTCGTCCACTGGTGGACTTCCGGCGGTGAAAAGGCTGCGGTCGATGTGCTCAAGGCCCAGGTCGAAAAAGATGGGTTCACCTGGAAAGACGGCGCAGTCGCCGGCGGTGGCGGTGCCACGGCCATGACCGTGCTGAAAAGCCGCGCCGTTTCCGGCAACCCGCCGGGCGTTGCCCAGATCAAGGGCCCGGACATCCAGGAGTGGGGCAGCACCGGCCTGCTCAGCACCGACGCCCTGAAAGACGTGGCCAAGTCGGAAAACTGGGATGGCCTGCTCTCCAAGAAAGTCTCCGACACCGTGAAGTACGAAGGTGACTATGTCGCCGTGCCGGTGAACATCCACCGCGTCAACTGGCTGTGGATCAACCCGGAAGTCTTCAAGAAGGCCGGGATCGACAAGGCCCCGACCACCCTCGAAGAATTCTATGCCGCCGGCGACAAGCTCAAGGCCGCCGGTTTCATCGCCCTGGCCCACGGCGGCCAGCCATGGCAGGACAGCACCGTGTTCGAAGACGTGGTGCTCTCGGTCATGGGCGCCGATGGCTACAAGAAAGCCCTGGTCGACCTGGACCAGAAAACCCTCGCCGGCCCAGAGATGACCAAGGCCTTCACCGAGCTGAAGAAAGTCACCAGCTACATGGATCAGAACCGCGCCGGGCGTGACTGGAACATCGCCGCCGCCGACGTCATCAACGGCAAGGCCGGCATGCAGATGATGGGCGACTGGGCCAAGAGCGAGTGGACCGCGGCGAAGAAAGTCGCCGGCAAGGACTACCAGTGCGTGGCCTTCCCGGGCACCGACAAAGCCTTCACCTACAACATCGACTCCCTGGCGGTGTTCAAGCTCAAGGCCGATCGCAAGGGCGATATCGCCGCCCAGCAGGACCTGGCCAAGGTTGCCCTGGGCAAGGACTTCCAGAAGGTCTTCAGCATCAACAAGGGTTCGATCCCGGTGCGCACCGACATGCTCAACGACATGGCCGCGCAAGGCTTCGACTCCTGCGCCCAGGCGGCGGCCAAGGACTTCCTGGCTGACGACAAGACCGGCGGTCTGCAACCGAGCATGGCGCACAACATGGCCACCTCCCTGGCCGTGCAGGGCGCGATCTTCGATGTGGTGACCAACTTCATGAACGACAAGGACGCGGACCCGGCCAAGGCCAGTGCGCAGCTGGCATCGGCCGTCAAGGCCGCCCAGTAAGGTCCGGTGCCGCAGGCCCGCCTGCGGCTGTTCCTGAGAGCGCTCTTCCCCTGTAGGAGCGAGGCTTGCCCGCGAAAGCGTCGTACCTGACACGACGCGTGATTGTTTATCGCGAGCAAGCTTCGCTCCTGCAGATACTCACTCCTTCAACTGGATTATCCCGATGAGCTCTGTGGCGGTTTTCAGCAAAGCCTCACCGTTCGACGCGCTGCAGCGCTGGCTCCCCAAGTTGGTCCTGGCGCCAAGCATGCTGATCGTCCTGGTCGGTTTTTACGGTTACATCATCTGGACGTTCATTCTGTCCTTCACCAATTCCAGCTTCATGCCGAGCTACAAGTGGGTCGGCCTGCAGCAATACATGCGCCTGATGGACAACGACCGCTGGTGGGTGGCGAGCAAGAACCTGGCGCTGTTCGGCGGCATGTTCATCGGCATCAGCCTGGTGCTGGGCGTGTTCCTGGCGGTGCTACTGGACCAGCGCATCCGCAAGGAAGGCTTTATCCGCACCGTCTACCTGTACCCGATGGCGCTGTCGATGATCGTCACCGGTACCGCCTGGAAGTGGCTGCTCAACCCTGGCCTGGGTCTGGACAAGATGCTGCGTGACTGGGGCTGGGAAGGCTTTCGCCTGGACTGGCTGGTGGATCAGGATCGCGTGGTGTACTGCCTGGTGATCGCCGCCGTGTGGCAGGCCTCCGGCTTTGTCATGGCGATGTTCCTCGCTGGCTTGCGCGGCGTCGACCAGTCGATCATCCGCGCCGCCCAGGTCGATGGCGCGAGCCTGCCGACCATCTACCTGAAGATCGTCCTGCCGAGCCTGCGCCCGGTGTTCTTCAGCGCCTTCATGATCCTCGCGCACATCGCGATCAAGAGCTTCGACCTGGTGGCGGCGATGACCGCCGGTGGCCCTGGCTACTCGTCCGACCTGCCAGCGATGTTCATGTATTCCTTCACCTTCAGCCGTGGCCAGATGGGCATAGGTTCGGCCAGCGCCATGCTGATGCTGGGCGCCGTGTTGACCATCCTGGTGCCGTACCTGTACTCCGAACTGCGAGGCAAACGCCATGACTAACCAGCTCGGAAAACCTGCGCTGAACTTCAGCCGCATCGCCATCTACGCCACCCTGCTGCTGGCAGCGGCGGTGTACCTGGTGCCGCTGGTGGTGATGCTGCTGACCAGCTTCAAGACCCCGGAAGACATCCGCACCGGCAACCTGCTGAGCTGGCCGGCCGTGATCGACGGCATCGGCTGGATCAAGGCCTGGGACGCGGTGGGTGGCTACTTCTGGAACTCGGTGAAGATCACCGTGCCGGCGGTGGTCGTCTCGACCTTCATCGGCGCCATCAACGGCTACGTGTTGTCGATGTGGCGCTTCCGCGGTTCGCAGCTGTTCTTCGGCCTGCTGCTGTTCGGTTGCTTCCTGCCGTTCCAGACCGTGCTGCTGCCGGCGTCCTTCACCCTCGGCAAGTTCGGCCTGGCCAACACCACCAGCGGCCTGGTGCTGGTGCACGTGGTCTACGGGCTGGCGTTCACCACGCTGTTCTTCCGCAACTACTACGTGAGCATCCCGGACGCCCTGGTCAAGGCCGCGCGCCTGGACGGCGCAGGCTTCTTCACCATCTTCGGCAAGATCCTGCTGCCGATGTCGGTGCCGATCATCATGGTCTGCCTGATCTGGCAGTTCACCCAGATCTGGAACGATTTCCTGTTCGGCGTGGTGTTCGCCAGCGGCGATGCGCAACCGATCACCGTGGCCTTGAACAACCTGGTCAACACCAGCACCGGGACCAAGGAATACAACGTTGATATGGCGGCGGCGATGATCGCCGGGCTGCCGACACTGCTGGTCTACATATTCGCTGGCAAGTATTTCCTGCGTGGGCTGACGTCCGGCGCGGTCAAGGGGTAAAAGATGGCAACTCTCGAATTACGCAACGTCAACAAGACCTACGGTACTGGCCTGCCGGATACCCTGAAGAACATCGAACTGAAGATCGATGACGGTGAGTTCCTGATTCTCGTGGGGCCCTCGGGCTGCGGTAAATCCACCCTGATGAACTGCATCGCCGGCCTGGAAAACATCAGCGGCGGGGCGATCCTGGTGGACGACGCCGACATCAGCGGCATGAGCCCGAAAGACCGCGACATCGCCATGGTGTTCCAGTCCTACGCGCTGTACCCGACCATGAGCGTGCGCGACAACATCGCCTTCGGCCTGAAGATCCGCAAGATGCCGGCCGCCGAGATCGACGAGGAAGTGGCGCGGGTGGCCAAGCTGCTGCAGATCGAACACCTGCTCAACCGCAAGCCCGGCCAGCTGTCCGGCGGCCAGCAACAGCGCGTGGCCATGGGCCGGGCCCTGGCGCGGCGGCCGAAGATCTACCTGTTCGACGAACCGCTGTCCAACCTCGACGCCAAGCTGCGGGTCGAGATGCGCACCGAAATGAAACTGATGCACCAGCGCCTGAAAACCACCACGGTCTACGTCACCCACGACCAGATCGAAGCCATGACCCTGGGCGACAAGGTGGCGGTGATGAAGGACGGCATCATCCAGCAGTTCGGTACCCCGAAACAGATCTACAACGACCCGGCCAACCTGTTCGTGGCCAGCTTCATCGGCTCGCCGCCGATGAACTTCATCCCCCTGCGCCTGCAGCGCAAGGACGGCCGCCTGCTGGCCCTGCTGGACAGCGGCCAGGCCCGTTGCGAGCTGCCCCTGGGCATGCAGGACGCCGGCCTGGAAGACCGGGAAGTGATCCTCGGCATCCGCCCGGAGCAGATCGGCCTGGCGAACGGCGAGGGCAACGGCCTGCCGACCCTGCGCGCCGAGGTCCAGGTCACCGAGCCGACCGGTCCCGACACCCTGGTGTTCGTCAACCTCAACGGCACCAAGGTCTGCTGCCGCCTGGCGCCGGATGTGGCGCCGCAGGTCGGCGAAACCCTGACCCTGCAATTCGATCCGGCCAAGGTTTTGCTGTTCGATGCCAAGAGTGGCGAGCGCCTGGGTGTTGCGGCCCCTGCGCAGAGCGAAGCCCATGCCAGCAACGTGGCGCAGTTCAAGGGGCGTTGAGTCCTGGGTTGTCAAAGCAGGACGTGCGAATGCGCGGCGGATGGCCTGTCATCCGTCGCATCAGGTGTAAACCGCGTTAGAGAAAAACAGTTAATAACAATAAAGACGAGGATGTAGGGATGAAAAAGAAGAGCACCAATGCACGCTTGATCTGCCAGTTGTCAGCGATTGCGGCAATGACCCTGGCCGGTAGCGCGCACGCTGACGAAGCGTTCAGCGCCGACTCGAAATGGATGACCGGTGACTGGGGTGGCGAGCGGACCAAACTGCTCGAGAAGGGGATCGACATCAAGGCCGATTACGTTGGCGAAATGGGCGCCAACCTGCACGGCGGCTACAACGACGACAAGACCGGGCGCTACAGCGACCAGTTCGGCCTGGGCGTGGCGCTGGACCTGGAAAAGCTCTGGGGCTGGGATAACACCCAGGCGAAGATCCAGCTGACCAACCGTAACGGCCAGAACATCTCCAACGACCGTATCGGCGACCCGCGTGCCGGCACCCTGAGTTCCTCCCAGGAAGTCTACGGCCGTGGCCATATGGTGCGTCTGACCCAATTGTGGATCCAGCACCAGTTCCTCGACGGCAAGCTCGACGTCAAGGCCGGTTACTTCGGCGAAGGCGAAGACTTCAACACCTTCCCCTGCGAGTTCCAGAACCTGGCGTTCTGCGGCTCCCAGGTGGGCAACTGGGCGACCAACATCTGGTACAACTGGCCGGTCAGCCAGGCGGCACTGCGAGTGAAGTACCACATCACCCCTGAGCTGTACGCGCAGATCGGCGCGTACAACCAGAACCCGTCGCAACTGGAGCACGGCAACGGCTTCAAGCTCAGCGGCAGCGGTACCAAGGGCACCGTGCTGCCGGTCGAGCTGGTCTGGTCGCCGAAGGTCAACAACCTGCCGGGCGAGTACCGCGTCGGTTACTACAAGAGCACGGCCGATGCCAGCGACGTGCGCGAGGACGTCAATGGCCAGGACGCCGCCGTCACCGGTGACAGCTATCGCGTGCACAGCAGCAAGCACGGCTACTGGTTCGTCGGGCAGCAGCAACTCACCACCCACAACGGCGATGCGACCCGCGGCCTGAACATCGCGGCCAACGCCACCTTCCACGACAAGGACACCAACTTCATCGACAACTACCAGTCGCTGATGCTGGTGTACAAGGGCCCGTTCGACGCGCGTCCGAAGGATGACGTCGGCATCGGTTTCGCCCGTATCCATGTCAACGACGACGTGAAGAAAAACGCCCAGTTGCTCAATGACACCAACGGCGTCAGCAACTACGACGATCCGCTGTTCTCGCCGCTGCGCGAGACTGAGTACAACTACGAAATCAACTACGGCTTCCATGTCACCAACTGGCTGACCGTGCGTCCCAACCTGCAGTACATCACCCATCCAGGCGGTGTGGATGAAGTCGACAACGCCCTGGTGGCCGGCCTGAAAATTCAGTCGGTGTTCTAACGCTGTTGCGATAAGCTCCTCCTCAATGTGCGCATTTTTGCGGATGGCCCAGGCTATCCGCTTTTTTTTGGGGACGAACCCGTTCCCTGTAGCCACTGCCGCAGGGCTTTGCGCATCAATGATGAATATCGGTACAGCAATGATCTTCAGGACCGTGGCCCATGCATGAGCATCCGCTACAACGCTTTTTCAAATCCTTGCGCGAGCGTCCGACTTTCGCCTGGGAGCGCTATCAGATGCGCGACGTGCTGGTGATCGACCATCCGCTGTGCCAGGCGGTGTTCAGTCGCCAGGGCGCGCAGCTCCTGCATTTCCAGCCGACCGGGCAGAAGCCCTGGCTGTGGTGTGCGGCGAAGTGGCCGCAGGTCGGGGCGATCCGTGGCGGGGTGCCGGTGTGCTGGCCCTGGTACGGCCGTCACCCGAGCGAAAACGCCTGGCCGTCCCATGGCTGGGCCCGGCTGATCGACTGGAAGCTGCTCGACAGCCGCAGCGATGACGAGGGCGTGTACCTGCACTGGCAGTTGCAGCTGTGCGACTGGCAGGTCGACCTGCACGCGCACCTGGGCGAAAGCATGGACCTGCGCCTGAGCACCGAGCACCAGGACAGCCTGCCGTGCCAGCTGAGCCAGGCTTTGCACGCTTACTGGCGTATTGGCGACGTCGGTGAGGTAGCGCTGTCTGGGCTCGATGGCGCCGAGGGTTACGACCAGTTGAGCCGCCAGGCGTGCCGGCAAACTGGCGAGCTGCGGGTCGATGGCGGCTGCCAGCGGGTGTTCCAGCACGAGGGCGAATTGCAGCTCAAGGACCACGCCTGGCAGCGCGAATTGCGCATCGACACCGGCAATGCCGCCGACACCGTGGTCTGGCATCCGGGCAGCCGGCCGCTGCTGGGGGTGAGCTGGAGCGAGGTGTCCGGGTTCGTCTGCGTCGAAGCGGCGGCGGGGGGCACCGACAGCCTGTGCCTGGCGCCGGGGGAGCGGGCGCACCTGAGTCTGCAGGCGCGGGCGGGGACGTAGTTTTGCGGTGTGGCTGATGCCGTCATCGCGGGCAAGCCTCGCTCCTACAGAACACATGTAGGAGCGAGGCTTGCCCGCGATAAGGCCGGAGGGTCCGGCGCTGGGCTGCGCGAGCCTCAGTTGTACTCGTCGCCCACCGGATAGCGGCTGGCGTTGAGGCTTTCCTTGATCTTGCGCAGGTGCGGCTGGAAGTCCACGCCGCGGCGCAGGGTCATGCCGGTGGCGAGGACGTCGAGCACGGTGAGCTGGATGATCCGCGAGGTCATCGGCATGTAGATGTCGGTGTCTTCCGGTAGCGGGATGTTCAGGCTCAGGGTGCTGGCCTTGGCCAGCGGCGAGCCGGCGGCGGTCAGGCCAAGCACCGAGGCGCCGTTTTCCCGGGCGATGCGCGCCACTTCCACCAGCTCGCGGGTGCGCCCGGTGTAGGAGATGATCACGAACAGTTCGCCGGTATGGGCCACCGAGGCGATCATCCGCTGCATCAGCACATCGGCGTGGGCGGTCACCGCCAGGTTGAAGCGGAAGAACTTGTGCTGGGCATCGAGGGCCACCGGGGCCGAGGCGCCGAGGCCGAAGAAGTGGATCTGCCGGGCCTGGATCAACAGGTCGACGGCGCGGCTGATCAGGTTCGGGTCCAGGGCCTGGCAGGCGCTGTCCAGAGAGGCGATGGCGCTGCCGAAGATCTTCTGGGTGTAGGCTTCGGGGTTGTCGTCGGCTTCCACCGCGCGGCTGACGTAGGCCGCGCCGCTGGCCAGGCTCTGGGCCAGTTGCAGCTTGAGTTCGGGGTAGCCGCTGACGCCGAACGAGCGGCAGAAACGGTTGACCGTCGGCTCGCTGACCGAAGCGGCCTGGGCGAGGGCAGCAATACTGAAGCGGGTCGCCTGCTGTGGGTTGAGCAGGATGACTTCGGCGACTTTACGTTCCGCCTTGTTCAATTCTTCAAGGCGATTCTGGATCTGTTCCAGAAGATTTCGCACGCGGTCCATTAGGGTTTTCCTGGTTCGGCAATGCAAAGGAAGCCGGTCTTAACCGGTCTTTGGCGGTGGCCTATCCTACTGATGGCTCTGACGGACCACCACTTCGAATCTGTATTTTGCTAAAATGTTGTGGTTATTACTACATTTTCCCTTGAGTGATGCCTTGAAAAAAGGTATTTGTAGCTTAACTTGATAAAAGAACAAACATCATGCCTTCGATAACGGTAGAACCCTGCACTTTTGCCTTGTTCGGCGCGCTGGGCGATCTGGCGCTTCGCAAATTGTTTCCTGCCCTCTATCAACTCGATGGCGCCGGCCTGCTGCATGACGACACGCGCATTCTGGCCCTGGCCCGCGAGCCGGGCAGCGAACAGCAGCACCTGTCTTTCATTGAAGCCGAATTGCGCAAGTATGTCGGTGCCAAGGAGATCGACCCCGCGGTGCTGGAGCGCTTCCTGGCGCGCCTGACCTACCTGCACGTGGATTTCCTCAAGGCCGAGGATTACCTGGCCCTGGCCGAACTGGCCGGGCGCGAGCAACGCCTGATCGCCTATTTCGCCACGCCGGCGGCGGTGTACGGGGCGATCTGCGAGAACCTGTCGAAGGCTGGCCTGGCCGAAAACACCCGCGTGGTGCTGGAGAAGCCCATCGGTTCGGACCTGGAATCGTCGCGCAAGGTCAACGACGCGGTGGCGCAGTTCTTCCCGGAGAACCGCATCTATCGCATCGACCACTACCTGGGCAAGGAGACGGTGCAGAACCTGATCGCCCTGCGTTTCGCCAACAGCCTGTTCGAGACCCAGTGGAACCAGAACTACATCTCCCACGTGGAAATCACCGTGGCCGAGAAGGTCGGGATCGAAGGCCGCTGGGGTTACTTCGACAAGGCCGGCCAGCTGCGGGACATGATCCAGAACCACCTGCTGCAGCTGCTCTGCCTGATCGCCATGGACCCGCCCGCCGACCTCTCGGCCGACAGCATCCGTGACGAGAAGGTCAAGGTGCTCAAGGCCCTGGCGCCGATCAGCCCGGAAGGCCTGACCACCCAGGTGGTGCGTGGCCAGTACATCGCCGGGCACAGCGAAGGCAAGGCCGTGCCGGGGTACCTGGAGGAAGAGAACTCCAACACCCAGAGCGACACCGAGACCTTCGTCGCCCTGCGGGCCGACATCCGCAACTGGCGTTGGGCCGGGGTGCCGTTCTACCTGCGTACCGGCAAGCGCATGCCGCAGAAGCTGTCGCAGATCGTCATCCACTTCAAGGAGCCGTCGCACTACATCTTCGCCCCCGAGCAGCGCCTGCAGATCAGCAACAAGCTGATCATCCGCCTGCAGCCGGACGAAGGTATCTCCCTGCGGGTGATGACCAAGGAACAAGGCCTGGACAAGGGCATGCAACTGCGCAGCGGCCCGCTGCAGCTGAATTTTTCCGATACCTATCGCAGCGCGCGGATTCCCGATGCCTACGAGCGGTTGTTGCTGGAAGTGATGCGTGGCAATCAGAACCTGTTTGTCCGCAAAGATGAAATCGAAGCCGCGTGGAAATGGTGTGACCAGCTGATCGCCGGGTGGAAGAAATCCGGTGATGCGCCCAAGCCGTATGCGGCCGGGTCGTGGGGGCCGATGAGCTCCATCGCACTGATCACGCGGGACGGGAGGTCGTGGTATGGCGATATCTAAATTGAAACTGCCCGCGGGCGTACACGCCCACGAGTTCCGCAGCCCGATGCTGCTGGCCGAAGGCCTGGCGCTGAAGGTGGCCGGGCAACTGAGCCAGGCGATCCAGGTTCGCGGCGAAGCCACGCTGGTGGTGTCCGGCGGGCGCAGCCCGGTGGCGTTTTTCCAGCACCTGGCCAAGCAGCACCTGGACTGGTCCAAGGTCCTGGTCACCCTGGCGGACGAGCGCTGGGTACCGGTGGAGCATGCCGACAGCAACGCAGGCCTGCTCAAGCGCTACCTGCTGCAAGGCCCGGCGGCCCAGGCGAAGTTCCTCAGCCTGTACAACGCCGCGGCGAACCTCGAACAGGCCGCGGAGCAAGCCGATCGTCTGCTGGCCGAGTTGTCGGCCATCGACGCGCTGGTACTGGGCATGGGCGATGACGGTCATACCGCCTCCCTGTTCCCCAACAGCCCGAACCTGACCGAAGCCCTGCAGGCCGACGGTCAGCGTCGCTGCTGGCCGATGCTGGCGCCGAGCGTGCCGCATCAGCGCCTGAGCATGAGCCGCGCCTTGCTGGCTTCGGCCACGTACAGCGTGCTGTCGATTTCCGGTCAATCCAAGTTGACCACCCTGAGTGCCGCACTGGCCGGTGACGATGTCGCCGCGATGCCGATTCGTGCCTTCCTGCAACCTCCGTTAGAGATTTACTGGTGCCCATGAGCCAAGGATCAGCCGCTATGACAATCCCACAACCGACCGTTTCCATGGCGGACAAAGTTGCCCTGATCGACAGCCTCTGCGCCAAGGCGCGGATTCTGCCGGTGATCACCATCGCCCGCGAACAGGACGTGCTGCCCCTGGCCGACGCCCTGGCCGCCGGTGGCCTGACCGCGCTGGAAGTGACCCTGCGCTCGCAGTTCGGTCTCAAGGCGATCCAGATCCTGCGCGAGCAGCGTCCGGAACTGGTGACCGGTGCCGGTACCGTGCTCGATCGGCAGATGCTGGCCGCTGCCGAAGCCGCCGGTTCGCAGTTCATCGTCACCCCGGGCATTACCCGCGACCTGCTGGAAGCCAGCGTCGCCAGCCCGATCCCGCTGTTGCCGGGGATCAGCAATGCCTCCGGGATCATGGAGGGTTACAGCCTGGGCTATCGCCGCTTCAAGCTGTTCCCGGCGGAAGTCAGCGGCGGCGTGGCCGCGATCAAGGCCCTGGGTGGCCCGTTCGGCGAAGTGAAGTTCTGCCCGACCGGCGGTGTCGGCCCGGCCAATATCAAGAGCTACATGGCGTTGAAGAACGTGATGTGCGTCGGCGGTAGCTGGATGCTCGATCCCGAGTGGATCAAGAACGGCGACTGGGCGCGGATCCAGGAGTGCACGGCTGAGGCCCTGGCGCTGCTGGACTGACAGCTTTCCTGCTGTTTTCAAAGATTCGTTGGTGTGTTCTACGGCTTTACGGTGCGCTTGGTCGGTGCACCGTTTTTTTTTGCCTGGAGAAAAGCTGGTCGGCTATTGCCGGGTCTTCTGTAGGAGCGAAGCTTGCTCGCGATCCGCGTAGCGGCCATTCAATCGCGTTGCCTGTCCCACCCTCATCGCGCGCAAGCTGCGCTCCTACATGAGGACGTACGAAAGATCTCAACCCAACTGCACCAGCGCCTTGACCAGCAGATGGATATCCGAGGCTGGCGTGGTAAACCCCGGTGTCACCCGGATACAGGGCCCGCAACGCGAACCGCTGCGCGCCACGGTGAACAGGTTGTATTCCTCGAGCAGCCGTTCGGCCATCGCCTGCTGGTCCGGCTGGCGGGTGAAGCGAAACGAGGTGATGCCGCAATACAGCCGCGGATCGTCCGGAGTCATGACTTCAATGCCGGGCAGCTCGCGCACCTGGCTCACCCACAGGTCGCGCAGGTAATTCAGGCGCGCGCCCTTGAGGGCCGAGCCGCCCATGCTGCGATGCTCCTCGAACACCCGGGGCAAGGTCAGCCAGGCCGGAATGTTCGGCGTGCCATAAGGCGCCCGTGAGCGGATATCGTCCAGGGCATAACGTTGCTCGCCCATGTCCGGATCGATATCGGCCAGGCGTTGCGGGTCGATGTAGACAAACCCCAGGCTCAGCGGTGCGCCAATCCATTTCTGCAGGTTATAGCCGGCGAACGCCACACCCAACTCACTGAGCTGGAAATCGACCTGGGCCAGGGCATGGGCGCCGTCGAGGATGACGTCGATTCCCCGTTCGCGGGCCTCCAGGGCAATGGCCTGCACCGGCAGCACCAGCCCGGTGCGGTGCGTGACGTGCGTCAGGGCCATCAGCTTCAGTCGTGGGTAACGCTCGAAGGCCTCGCGATAGCTGGCCAGCAGGCTGTCGAAACTCGCCGGGTGGGCATGCTCGATCTCGATGATTTCGACCCCGCGATGGCGCGCCAGCCAGTGCATGGCGCCCTTGACGCTGTCGTATTCCAGGTCGCTGAGCAGCACCTGATCGCCCGGCTGGAGGCGGTTGTAGTTGCGGATCAGCGATTGCAGCGCCTCTGAAGCGCTGCGGGTGAGGGCGATGGCCTGGCGGTCGACACCGAGCAGTTCGGCCAATTGCTGTCGAATCTGCAAATTGCCGATCTGTTCGAAATGCTGGCGCACATGCACCGAGTTGCTGCGGTTCACGAAGTCGATCTGCCGCTGGTATTCCTCGACCACGGCGCGGCTCATGCGCCCGAAGTAGCCGTTCTCCAGGTTGATCGGCCCGGGCTCGACGTCATAACGCCGGGCAATGGCCAGCCAGTAGTCTTCGTCGCGGGCGAGTTGGGCATTGCTTGGCATGGCGGGCTTCTTAATGACGGGGTTTGGGTTTGCCGTGTTTGGCACGCAGCGGGTCCAGCAGATCGGAAAGGCCGTTGTGATCGATTTCCTGCATCAGGGCCAACAGGCCGCCCAGCTCGCCGTGGGGGAAACCTTCGCGGGCGAACCAGTTCAGGTAGGGGCCGGGCAGGTCGGCGAGGATGCGGCCCTTGTACTTGCCGTAGGGCATTTCGCGGGTGACCAGGAGTTCTAGTTTTTCGGGATTCATGGCAGCTGTCTGTTGAGGTGACGAACACCTTGGAAAATACAGGCATTCTGCAAGCAGGCCAAATCACAGATCCTGCAAATAACGCGGATACAGAAACCGGATTAAAAGATAAATTTTTGAAAAATCAGATAAAAATTGGATTTCAGGGCTGGGATGAGGAGCATGGCGTAGAGCGTAACCACGATCAGGCCAAAGCCCCGCGTAACCAGGCGCGCGCCGGCTTGTAACGGCGCGAAGCTATCAAAAACGCCAGCCGGTCTGGCGTTTTTTTGTGCCTGGAAATTAGTGCTGGACGACTAATAGTTAGCTAGCTAATAATTGACGGGCGTCATCTCTCGCTCCAATGCATCTATCGTTGTTTTGTCCTTCCCGGGGTTCTTTCCGTGCGTATCACTTTGCAGGCGCTGTTCGCCCCCAATCTGGCGGCCGTGCAGTTCGCGACCAAGACCGTGCTTGGCGCCGGGCTGGCGTTGTGGCTCGCCATGCGCTGGGGTCTGCAGCAGCCGTCCTGGGCCCTGATGACGGCGATCATCGTCGCCCAGCCGCTGTCCGGGATGGTCCTGCAAAAGGGCATGGCACGGTTGGTAGGGACTTTGGTGGGCACCTGCATGTCGGTGCTGTTCATGGGGTTGTTCGCCCAGACCCCCTGGCTGTTCCTGTTGGCCCTGGCGCTGTGGCTGGGCTTGTGTACCGCCAGTTCGACCCTGCTGCGCAGCGCCTGGTCCTACTCGTTCGTGCTGGCCGGCTACACCGTGGCGATCATTGCCTTGCCGGCGATTTTCCACCCGTTGTCGATATTCGACCAAGCCGTAGCGCGTTGTACGGAAATTTCCCTGGGCATTATCTGCGCCACCGCCAGCAGTGCCTTGCTCTGGCCGATGCGGGTCGAGCGGCAGCTGACCGCCCAGGCGCGCAGCGCCTGGCAAAGCGGCATGCAGGCGGCGCGGGCGACCCTGGCCGGCGATGCCCTGGCGCGCAAGGGGCTGCTGGAAATCCTCGGGCGCATCGTCGCCGTGGACTCCCAGCGCGAACATGCCTGGTTCGAAGGTCCGCTCGGTCGGCAGCGGGCGCGGGCGATCAGCGCCTTGAGCCAGAAGCTGCTGATGCTGCTGCGGATCTCCCGTTCGGTGCGCCGGCAATGGAAGCAATTGGAGCAGGCCGAGGCGGATCAACTGGCGCCGTGGATGGAGCAGGTGCAGCAGGCCCTGGCGGCGATGGACAAGCCGACCTTGCAGGCGTTGCGGCCGCAGTTGCTGGACGCTTCCCATGACTCGGCCATCAGCTCGGCGCAAAGCTATTGCCTGGCCCGCTTCACCCTGTTGCTGGATACCGCCCTGGCCGCTGGGGCGGCGATGCAGGCGGTGGAGGAGGGCAAGGCGCCGGTCGAGCAGCCGGCGACCTTGAGCCCCCATCGCGATCTGTCGCTGGCGCTGCTGTTTGGCGCGCGCAGCGCCCTGGCCTTCCTCACCGTGGCCTGTTTCTGGCTGGCCACTGCCTGGCCGGCGGCCTCGGGGGCGATGCTGCTGACCTGTGTGGTGTGCGGCCTGTTCGCCAGTCGGGAAAACGGCGCGCAGATCGGCATGAGCTTCATGCGTGGCATCTTCCTGGCGATTCCGGTGGCCTTCGTGGTCGGGCAGATCCTGCTGCCGCAGTGGAGCAGTTTTGCCCTACTGGCGATGGTCATGGGCGTGCCGTTGTTTTTCGGCGCGCTGGGCATGGCCAAGCCCCAGATCGGTGCCACGGCGACCTCGTTCTGCCTGCACTTCGTGGTGCTGATTTCGCCGCAGAACCAGATGACGTTCGACGTCGCGAACTTCTTCAACAGCGCCCAGGCGATGGTGCTCGGCGTGGGTGCCGCGGTGCTGGCGTTCCAACTGCTGATCCTGCGCAACCCGGCCTGGCATGGGCGGCGCCTGCTGGCGGCGACCCTGCAGGATCTGGTGCGCCTGACCCGGCGCAACCTGCGTGGCGCGGAAAGCTGGTTCGGCGGGCGCATGGCCGATCGCCTGCTGCAACTGGCGCGGCATTACCCGGAATTGCCGGAGCAGGCGCGCAGCCGCTGGGACGATGGCTTGCTGGGCCTGGATATCGGCGATGAACTGATGCATCTGCGCTTGAGCCTGGCGGTGGCCCAGGTGCCCGCGGATGCTTCGCAGCGACGTTATTTCGAGTACCTGGAGCAGGTGCTGGAGCGTGGGCCGGGCGCCGGGCGCGGCGACGCGCTGGTCGACGCCAGCAGCGCCATGCTCGAGGCCTTGAGCAGCCAACCGCCCAGCGATGCGTTGAAGCTGGCCCAGGGCGCGGTGGTGCAGTTGCAGAAGAGCTGGCGCACCTGGTGCCGGCAGCAGGAGGAAAACCATGGGGCTGCGTGAGTGGTCGCTGGGCGGAGTATTGCTCAGCCCGTTTCTGATTTATGTGGTGCTGGCGCTGGTGCTGACCGGGGCGTTGCGCATGCTGTTGCGCGCAACGCCGCTGGGGCGCTGGATCTGGCATGAAGCACTGTTCGATGTGGCCTTGTACGTCTGTGTCCTGACGTTGGTCACTGTCGTACTCGGACCTTTATAAGGAGTTGTTCATGCGTGCCTCCGTACGTATCGCTTTTACCCTGTGCCTGGTGGCGGCGGCGCTGTTTGCCGGCTTTCATCTGTGGCAGTACTACATGCTCACGCCCTGGACCCGGGATGCGCGGATTCGCGCCGACGTGGTGATAGTCGCCCCCGATGTGTCGGGCTGGGTGCGTGAGCTCAAGGCCTATGACAACCAGGCGGTGAAGGCCGGCGACCTGTTGCTGAGCATTGACCGCGATCGCTTCGAGGCGGCGCTGGAAAAAGCCCAGGCGGTGGTGCAGACCCGCCAGCAGCAGCTCAACCTGAAAGAACGTGAAGCCAGCCGCCGGGCCAGCCTCGGGCCGCAGGCGATCAGCGCCGAGCTGCGGGAGAACGCGCAGATCAATGCCGGTGTCGCTCGTGGCGAGCTGCGCCAGGCCCAGGCCGACGCCAAGGTCGCCGAGCTCAACCTGGCGCGCAGCCAGGTCCGCGCGCCGCGCAGCGGGCATATCACCAACCTGCGTCTGGCTGAAGGTAACTATGTGAACGCCGGGCAATCGGTGATGGCTCTGATCGACGATTCGACCTTCTACGTGCAGGCCTATTTCGAGGAAACCAAATTGCCGCGGATCAAGGTCGGCGACCCGGTCAAGGTGTGGCTGATGAGCGCTGGGGAAGCCTTGCAGGGGCATGTGGAAAGCATCAGCCGCGGCATCACCGACCGCAACGCCACGCCGGACGGGCAACTGCTGGCCGAGGTGGAGCCGACGTTCAACTGGGTGCGCCTGGCGCAGCGGATTCCGGTGCGGATCAGGCTCGACAAGGTGCCCGAAGGCGTCAACCTGAGCGCCGGGATGACGGCGAGCGTGCAGGTAGAGGAGGGGAGTCAGTGATCGTGTAGCCGCTGCCGCCAGGCTGCGATCGATTGCGCAGCAATCGCAACCTGGCGAAAGCGGGATGCCTGCTACGAGGCGGCTTAGCCGATATTGATGGCCGGCAAGGTCGGCAGGGTGACGGTCTGCTGTTTGCGCGGGGCAAGGATTTCGGCTTCGCCGTCCACCACCAGCTCATCGCGCTGGTTGAACACGCGGGTAGCGATACGCACGCGGAACTTCGGCAGTTTTTCGAGGATTTCCAGGCGCACGGTCAGGGTGTCGCCGATCTTCACCGGCTTCTGGAAGCTCATCTGCTGGCCGATATAGATAGTGCCCGGCCCGGGCAGCTCGCAGGCCACCGCGGCGCTGATCAGCGCACCGCTGAACATGCCGTGGGCGATACGCTCCTTGAACATGCTGGCGGCGGCGAACTCGGCGTCCAGGTGCACCGGGTTGTGGTCGCCGGACATGGCGGCGAACAGCTGGATGTCACGCTCTTCCACGTGCTTGCTGTAGCTGGCGGTCTGGCCGACTTCGAGGGCTTCGTACGGGGTGTTGGTAACCTGGGTCATCTCTCTCAAGTCCTGTGCTGAGCGTTGATTGGCGTATCGATTGGAAACAGGGTCATTCAGTCTTCGGCGGTCGACGATGCTGCAGGGCCTGGTCGAGCCAGGCCAATACATCGGCAGTCACTTCGTCGCGGTTGCTTTCATTGAACAATTCGTGCCGCGCCTGCGGGTAGATATTGAGCTGCAGGTACTGGCTGCCGGCCTCGCGCAGAGCGCCGGCCAGATCCTTGAGACGTATGCCATTGCTCACCGGATCACATTCTCCGCCCATCACCAGCAATGGCAGGCCCGGATCGATCTGGGCCAGGTTGGAGGCTTTGCTGATTTGCTGCAGGCCACCCAGCAGGTCGATCCACAGCTGGTTGCTGCAGCGAAAGCCGCAGAGCGGGTCCTGGACGTATTTGTCGACTTCGTCGGGGTCGCGGCTGAGCCAGTCGAAGGCGGTGCGGTTGGGCTTGAAGGCCTTGTTGAACGAGCCGAAGGACAACCATTCGATCAACGCGCTGCGGCCCTGGGCGCCCTGGCGCCAGCGTTCGAAGCGGGCGATCTGGCGGGCCGCGCGGTACAGCGCCACTGGCTGGAAATTCGAGCCGCTGAGGATCGCCCCGTACAGGCTGGCGCTGTGGTGCAGCAGGTAGGCCTGGGCGATGTAGCTGCCCATGCTGTGGCCCAGCAGCACGATCGGGGTTCCCGGGTGCTGCTGGCCGATGTGCTGGTTGAGGCTGGCCAGGTCGCCGACCACCTTGCACCAGCCGTCATCGTCGGCGAAGTGCCCGAGTACCCCGTGCTCGGCGGTCTTGCCGTGACCGCGCTGGTCCAGCGCATAGACGCCGTAGCCTTCGTTGCACAGCGCCTGCGCCAGCCTGGCGTAGCGTCCGCTGTGTTCGGCCATGCCGTGGGCCAGCAGGATCACGGCCTTGAGCGGGGCCGCCGGGAGCCACTGGTTGACGTAGAGCTGGCTGTGGTCGCTCGCGGTCAGCCAGAAAGAGTGGTGGATCATGGCGATTCCTTTGCACGGGGTCGTTGCATTGTATAGCTCATCGTCGCGGCCCCGTCCGATCTGCGCGCGCCATGGCGGCAAGATTCACGTTGTCAATGACGCCATTGCCCGTATTTGCCCTATCCGCCATAGCTGCTAACGTCCGCAGAGCCCCGCCTTTCGTCGCGTCAGAGAAGCGGCCCGGACAACTCAGGTAACGAGGACAAGAACAATGCAGCCTGATTTCTGGAATGACAAACGCCCGGCCGGAGTGCCCGTCGATATCGACCAGGGTGCCTATAAGTCGGTGATCGAGGTGTTCGAGCGTTCCTGCAAGAAATTCGCCGACCGTCCGGCCTTCAGCAACATGGGCGTGACCATGACCTACGCCGAGCTGGAGCGCTACAGCGCGGCCTTTGCCGGCTATCTGCAGAGCAGTACCGACCTGGTGCCCGGCGATCGCATCGCGGTGCAGATGCCCAATGTCCTGCATTACCCGATCGCCGTGTTCGGCGCCTTGCGCGCCGGGCTGATCGTGGTCAACACCAACCCGCTGTACACCACCCGGGAAATGCGCCACCAGTTCAAGGATTCCGGGGCGCGGGCCCTGGTGTACATGAACCTGTTCGGGCAGAAGGTCGAGCAAGTGCTGCCCGATACCGATATCCAGTTCCTGATCGAGGCGAAGATGGGCGACCTGATGCCGTCCGCCAAGGGCTGGCTGGTCAATACCCTGGTCGACAAGGTCAAGAAGATGGTGCCGGCCTATCGCTTGCCCCAGGCCGTTTCCTTCAAGAGCGCATTGCGCCTGGGCCGTGGCCAGCCGATCAAGCCTTTGAACGCCCGCCTGGACGACGTCGCCGTGCTGCAATACACCGGCGGCACCACGGGGCTGGCCAAGGGCGCGATGCTGACCCACGGCAACCTGGTGGCCAACATGCAGCAGGCCAGTGCCTGCCTCGGGCAACTGGGGCCGGACGGCCACCCGCTGCTGCGCGAGGGCCGGGAGGTGATGATCGCGCCGCTGCCGCTGTACCACATCTATGCCTTCACCGCGAACTGCATGTGCATGATGGTCACCGGCAACCACAACGTGCTGATCACCAACCCGCGGGACATCGGCGGTTTCATCAAGGAGCTGAAGAAGTGGCGTTTCTCGGCGCTGCTGGGGCTGAACACGCTGTTCACCGCGCTGATGGATCATCCCGAGTTCAAGACCCTCGACTTCTCCAATCTCAAGCTCACCAACTCCGGGGGCACGGCGCTGGTCAAGGCCACCGCCGAGCGCTGGACGGAGTTGACCGGCTGCCGCATCACCGAAGGTTACGGCCTGACCGAAACCTCGCCCGTGGCCTGCACCAACCCTTACGGCGACCAGTCGCGCCTGGGCTCGGTGGGCTTGCCGGTGCCGGGCACGACCCTCAAGGTCATCGACGACCAGGGCGTCGAGCAGCCGCTGGGCGAGCGCGGCGAGCTGTGCATCAAGGGGCCGCAGATCATGAAGGGCTACTGGCAGAGGCCGGAAGCCACCGACGAGGTGCTGGATGCCGAGGGCTGGTTCAAGTCCGGCGACATCGCGGTGATCGATCCGGATGGCTTCGTGCGCATCGTCGATCGCAAGAAGGACATGATCATCGTCTCGGGTTTCAACGTGTACCCCAACGAAATCGAGGACGTGGTGATGGCCCACCCGAAAGTCGCCAACTGCGCGGTGATCGGTGTGCCGGACGAGCGTTCGGGGGAGGCGGTGAAGCTGTTCGTGGTGGCCCGCGAGTCGGGGGTCAGCCTTGAAGAGCTGAAGGCCTACTGCAAGGAAAACTTCACCGGCTACAAGGTGCCGAAACACATTGTGTTGCGTGAGTCGTTGCCGATGACGCCGGTAGGCAAGATCCTGCGTCGGGAGTTGCGCGACATCGCCTGATGTTTCACCGGATGTAACAGTCCCGCGCCAGGGCGCGACTATCGCGAGCAAGCCTCGCTTTTACCGGAACCCAGGGTTTCTGTAGGAGCGAAGCTTGCTCGCGATGCTTTTGAAGGGCGCAAAAGCCCGTTCCAGAGCCTTGGATGGCTGGATAGAATTTTTACTCTAAAAATGACCATTTAATATTCTTGAGTCACTAAAGTGACTGTTTAGGCCGATTTTGGCTCTAGTCGGCCTTTGGCAAAGCTGCTACTCTCGGCGCGCTTTGTGACTTCTCGGCCTATATAGACAGCCAGACTCACCAACAATAGACATCAATAAAAAACACACACAAATAATAATCGCATCAAGTGCGCTGACGAATTCGCGTTGCTGAGGAGTGGGCTTCCATGATCCAAGACTTTTGGAAGGATAAGTACCCAGCTGGGATTGCTGCCGATATCAATCCAGACGAGTATCCGAATATTCAGGCGGTGTTGAAGCAGTCCTGCCAACGTTTTGCCAACAAACCGGCCTTTAGCAACCTCGGCAAGACACTCACCTACGGTGAGCTGTACGAACTGTCCGGTGCTTTTGCCGCGTACCTGCAACAGCATACCGATTTGCAACCCGGCGATCGAATCGCCGTGCAACTGCCCAACGTCCTGCAGTACCCGGTCGCGGTATTCGGCGCCATCCGCGCCGGCCTGATCGTGGTCAACACCAACCCGCTGTACACCGCGCGGGAAATGGAACACCAGTTCAACGACTCCGGCGCCAAGGCCCTGGTCTGCCTGGCCAACATGGCGCACCTGGCCGAAGCCGTGGTGCCCAAGACTAGCGTCAAGCATGTGATCGTCACCGAAGTGGCTGACCTGCTGCCGCCGCTCAAGCGCCTGCTGATCAACAGCGTCATCAAGTACGTGAAGAAGATGGTGCCGGCCTATCACCTGCCCAAGGCCGTCAAGTTCAACGACGTGCTGAGCCAGGGCCATGGCCAGCCGGTCAAGGACGCCAGCCCGGCCAGCAGCGATGTCGCCGTGCTGCAATACACCGGCGGCACCACCGGCGTGGCCAAGGGCGCGATGCTGACCCACCGCAACCTGGTGTCGAACATGCTGCAGTGCAAGGCGCTGATGGGCTCCAACCTCAATGAAGGTTGCGAGATCCTGATCACCCCACTGCCGCTGTACCACATCTATGCCTTCACCTTTCATTGCATGGCGATGATGCTGATCGGCAACCACAACATCCTGATCAGCAACCCGCGCGACCTGCCGGCGATGGTCAAGGAACTGTCGAAGTGGAAGTTCAGCGGTTTCGTCGGCCTCAACACTTTGTTCGTGGCCCTGTGCAACAACGAAGCCTTCCGCAAGCTGGATTTCTCGGCGCTGAAAGTCACCCTGTCCGGCGGCATGGCGCTGCAACTGGCGGCGGCCGAACGTTGGAAAGACGTGACCGGTTGCCCGATCTGCGAAGGTTACGGCATGACCGAAACCAGCCCGGTGGCCACCGTCAACCCGATCCAGAACATCCAGATCGGCACCATCGGCATCCCGGTACCCTCGACCCTGTGCCGGATTGTCGACGACGCCGGCGTCGAACTGCCGCTGGGCGAGACCGGCGAGCTCTGCGTCAAGGGCCCGCAGGTCATGAAGGGTTACTGGCAGCGCCAGGACGCCACCGATGAGGTGATGAGCGATGGCTGGCTGAAGACCGGCGATATCGCGCTGATCCAGCCCAATGGCTATATCCGCATCGTCGATCGCAAGAAAGACATGATCCTGGTCTCCGGCTTCAACGTTTACCCGAACGAGCTGGAAGACGTGCTGGCGGCCCTGCCGGGCGTGTTGCAGTGCGCGGCCATTGGCGTGCCGGACGAGAAGTCGGGCGAGTCGATCAAGATCTTCATCGTCGCCAAGCCGGGCGTGACCCTGACCAAGGAGCAGGTGATGGAGCACATGCGCGCCAACGTCACCGGCTACAAGGTGCCCAAGGCCGTCGAGTTCCGCGATGCGCTGCCGACCACCAACGTCGGCAAGATCCTGCGTCGCGAACTGCGCGACGAAGAGCTGAAGAAGCTGGGCGTGAAGAAGTAAAACGCCAGGCAAACAAAAAGCCCCGCAGATGCGGGGCTTTTTATTGGGCGCTTGATGTCGCCGCCGGGTTACTGCTGGAACTGCGCGAAGTTCACGCCGGTGCCGGCGGGGCGCACGTCCTTGAGGAAGGAGTCCTTGTCGGCGCTCAGTTCCAGGCTCAGGGCCGCCTTGCGCTTGCCGGCGTTGCGTACCACCAGGCCTTCGAGTTTTTCCCGCAGGAACACAGTCGGCACCTTCAGGTGCAGCAACTGGTCGGTGCTCGGGGTGTGCAGCAGCAGGTGGACCCATTCGTACTGACCGATGGCCAGGCGGCTGACCGGCAGATCGAACCACCAGATATTCCGGCTGCGGCTCAGTTCCGCGAAGTGGCAGTTGTTGACGCCCAGCACCGCGCCGCCCAGTTCCTGGTTCCGGCGGGCGATGGCCAGCTTTTTATCGAGTTTCATAACATTCCTACGGGATTGGATCTTCAGCGCAGCGCCTGAATAGGTTGCGCATTCTCGTGGGTTGGCCGCCAAACATAAAGCGCAACCTGCGTGCGGCGGGCAAATAAGGCGATGAAATGCCCCGCTGAAAATATTTGAAACTCCGTGCCACGGCCTCGGGTCAACCTCAGGGCAAGACCCCAGCCCTCGATTGCCCTACGCAGGCATGCCATGGGCAGTACAGCGGATAAGGCGACAGGCCTGGCCAACGCGGCCGTTGGTAATATCAGGCAGGTGTCAGGCCTGATCCGCCGGCTCGCACTGCAACACGACGGCCATCCGCGGATGGCCGTTTTCATGGCGGTCACGGCACCAAATGAGACGAAAGGGTTCAAAGTCGCCAAACTAGGCTAGTTTGTTGTAGAAAACTTTGTTGTAGAAAACGGCTCTTGAGTCGCCACCGACCCTGAATGCTTGCGGCGAAAGGAGACGCTATGTTTTTGCCGAATTTGAAAGGCCTGCCCCTGCATCGTGTGCTGGTGCGCACGGTCACTGAGTTCATCGACGACGAAATGTCGACCTACGCCTCGGCATTGGCCTATCAGATGCTGTTTTCGTTGTTCCCCTTCATTCTGTTCCTGATCGCCTTGATCGGTTTCCTGCACCTGCCGGACTTCTTCTCCTGGTTGCGCCTGCAATCGGAACTGGTGTTGCCGCCCCAGGCGCTGGAACAGGTCAACCCGGTGATCGACCAGTTGCAGCAGTCCAAGGGCGGCCTGCTGTCGGTGGGTATCGTGATTGCCCTGTATACCGCCTCGGCCGGCGTGCGGCTGATGATGAGCGCGATGAACGCCGCGTATGACGTGGTGGAAAAGCGCCCGTTGTGGAAACGTTTTCCGCTGTCGATTATCTACACCATCGGCATCGCCGGCATGCTCCTGGCGGCCGCGGCCTTGATGGTGCTCGGGCCGCAGGTGATGGGCTGGATCGCCGCGCAGGTGGGCTTGGAAGACTTCATCGTCACTGTCTGGACCATCCTGCGCTGGCCGGTGATCGTGATCCTGATGATGGTCGCCGTGGCGCTGATCTACTACGTGATGCCCGACGTGAAGCAGGAGTTCCGCTTCATCACCCCGGGCTCGGTGCTGGCGGTGGTGGTGTGGATCATCGCCTCGTTGGGTTTCGCGTTCTACGTGAAGACCTTTGCCAACTACAACGCCATGTATGGCAGTATCGGAGCGATCATCGTCCTGCTGCTGTACTTCTATATTTCCTCGGCGGTGCTGTTGCTGGGGGCTGAGATGAATGCGGCGATCGAGCACATGTCGTCCGACGGCAAGAACCCTGGAGAAAGGGTTCCCGGCGAGCACGACGAGCCCAAACAACACGTATCGGGACTGGGCCGGGACCACTCGCTCAAGCCGACCACTGACGAAGTCTGATCATGATCCGTGAAATCCTCAAAATGGGCGACGAGCGCCTACTGCGTATCGCGCCACCGGTGCCGCCCGAGATGTTCGACAGCCCCGAGCTGTGGCAACTGATCGACGACATGTTCCAGACCATGGAAAGCGTCGGCGGGGTCGGCCTGGCCGCGCCGCAGATCGGCGTCGACCTGCAACTGGTGATCTTCGGTTTCGAGCACAGCGAGCGTTACCCGCAAGCCGAGGCGGTGCCGCAGACCATCCTGATCAACCCGCTGATCACCCCCTTGAGCCCGGTGCTGGAAGAGGGCTGGGAAGGCTGCCTGTCGGTGCCGGGGCTGCGTGGCGCGGTCGAGCGTTATCAGCACATTCGCTACGAAGGCGTCGATCCCAAGGGCGAGCCGATCGTGCGGCTGGCTTCGGGTTTCCATGCGCGGGTAGTGCAGCACGAATGCGACCACCTGATCGGCCGCCTGTATCCGTCGCGGATCAGCGACTTCAGCAAGTTCGGTTTTACCGAGGTGATGTTCCCCGACCTCGATCCCCACGCCGACGATTGAAGGATGAGGATCGCAGCCTGCCCGCAGGTTGCGATCCGCGCGGTTATTTCGCCGGCTTGACGAAGCGCAGCGTCATCCGGTCCGACTCGCCGATCGCCAGGTATTTCGCCTTGTCCACGTCCCCCAGCTTGAGCGCCGGCGGCAAGGTCCAGACGCCTTGCGCGTAGTCCTTGGTGTCTTGCGGGTTGGCGTTGATCTCGCTTTGCCCGTCCAGCACAAACCCGGCATCCGTCGCCAGCTTCACCACATAGGCGGTGCTCAGGTAGCCGCTGTGCTTGATGTCTTCCAGGGATGCGCCGTCCTTGGCGCGATGATCCACCACGCCCAGCACGCCCCCCGGTTTCAGCACGTTGAAGAAGGCCTGGAACATCGCCGGCGCGGTGTCGGCCAGCACCCAGTTATGTACGTTGCGAAAGGTCAGCACGGCGTCCGCCGAACCGGCCTGGCCGAGCACCGGTGCCTTGGGGTCGAACTCGACGAACCGGGCCTTGGCGTAGCGGGTCGGATCGGCGCTGAATTTCTGCTTCAGGCTGTCCGCCGATTTCTGGAAATACTCGCCGCTGGACGGGGCCTGGAGGGCGGCGATGTACTGCCCGTGGTCCTTGAGCAACGGCGCGAGGATCTCGCTGTACCAGCCGCCACCGGGAGTGATCTCGATCAGTTTCTGGTCGGCCTTGAGGCCGAAGAACTGCAGGGTCTGCTGCGGATGGCGATAGCGGTCGCGGGCACTGTTCTGCGGCGCTCGCCAGTCGCCGGCCAGGACCTTGGCGTACTGCTGGGGCGAGACCGCGGCGTCGGCGGCATGGGTCAATACGGGGAGCAGCAGGGCACTGAGGGAGACAGCCAGAAGCGTCGGTTTCATGGATCATCCTGATGGGGGCCGATTTGCCGCCGAGGCTAGCACGCGCTCCAGGGCCCGCGATCACACATTATCGCTGGTCGACCTAACCAAAGGATCTATGCCCATGGCGATCAGGCTCTTGCTCCTTCGATAGCGGGCCAGGCGATCCACCAGCGCCTGGGGCAGGGCGGGGGCCGTGGCAAAGCCCATGCGTTCGTACAGGGCTTGCAGGTCCGGATGACAGAACAGCCACACAGGGCCCGGCAACTGCGCGCGCGCCTGCTCGACCAGCACTGCGGCAATGCCCTGGCCGCGATGGGCGGGGTCGACGAACAGCCCGGTCAGCCAGTGACCCTGGGCAACCGGCGTGAGGCTCAGCCCGGCGACGATCGCTCCCCGTTTCGCCACCCATGATTGCCCTTCGCCGGCCGCGCGCATCGGCGAATTGTGGGCGCGATAGAACTTGTTCAGCAGCGGTCGCAGGGTGTCGGCAAGCAGCAGGTATTCGGTGTCGGGCATGGGGTTTCGCAGGGTGGGCCGGGGCGGTGATTATAAAAGTACGGAGCGCTTGGGATAGGTGTATACCTGATGAACGATCCCCTGCGAGCGGAGTGTGCATCATGAAAGGCGTGGAAGCGAAGAAGGTCGCGAAGAAGAAACCAGCCCGTACCGCGATCGAGAAACGCGCGGACAAGCGAGCGAAAAAGGCCGAGCACAATATTTTCGGTCATTGACTGACCCTCCCACGAAGCCCGCCCCGCGGGCTTCCTTGTTTTTGCTTCTAAGTAAATAACCCATCGATCTGCAAGTTTTTCCCTTCTCGTTGCACAGAACAGCAAGACGCCGAAGGTTCGCCCCTCGGCCAGCCCCTGTCCTGAGTAGCGCCATGGCCCATTACTTTGATCCGCTGCACCGCGAACAAATCGACACCCTGCGCCAGACCTTCACCGCCCGCACCGAATGGCCCACCTGGCTGTTGCTGATCGGCACCAGCGCCAGCTGGTTCGCCGTACTGCTGGCCAGCCCGCTGCTGGGGCTCTGGCCCAGTACCCTGTTGCTGATCCCGATCCTGGTGCTGTGGCTGTCGGTGCAGCATGAGCTGCTGCACGGCCACCCCACGCGCTGGTTGTGGCTGAACAAGCTGCTGGGCTATGCGCCTTTTGCCGTCTGGTACCCCTATACCCTGTACCGCGACAGCCACCTGCAGCATCACCGCGACGAAGACCTGACCCTGCCCGGTCGCGATCCGGAAAGCCGCTACCTGGGCCAGCGCCAATGGCACAGCCGTTCGCTGTTCGAGCAGGGCCTGCACTGGTTGAACAAGACCCTGCTGGGGCGGCTGCTGCTCGGCGCGCCCCTGGCCCTGCTGGCGCTGGCGCGGGAAGAAGGGTTGCGCCTGCGCCAGGGGCAACGCCAGGCCTGGCTGATGTGGCTGACCCATGGCGCGCTGACCCTGCTGATGCTGGCCTTCATTGCCCGCTACACTGTGTTGCCGGTCTGGCATTACCTGCTGCTGGTGAGCGTGCCGGCGCTGTCGGTGGCGATGCTCCGTTCCTTCTACGAGCACCGCCCCTACGCCCAGGTGGAGCAGCGCACGGTGCTCAACGAAGCGGCGTGGCCCTGGACCTGGCTGTTCCTGCACCTCAACCTGCACCTGGTGCACCATGATTTGCCCGGGCTGCCGTGGTACTGCCTGCCACGGGCCTATCGGCAGCGCCGCGAACAATGGCAGGCGCGCAGTGGCGGCTTTGTGGTGCAGGGTTATGGCGAGCTGCTGCGGCGCCATGCCCTCAAGCCGATCGACAGCCCCGAACATCCCTTCGCCCTGTAGTCGAGCCCGAAGAGCCTGAACCATGACTGCTTGTTATGCCGAACTGCTGATGTACGTCGCCCCCGAGCCGGTTCGCCAGGCCAATGAACAGTGGCTGGCGGCGATCCTGCAGCGCCTCGACTGCATCCGGCTCGATGCCCGGGAGCTGGACCTGATGCAGCTGTGGCTGTCGCCGCGCCTGCTGCTGACCCAGACCTGCGGTTACCCGCTGATGACCGCCCTGCGCGGCCAGGTCCGGGTCATCGGCCGGCCGCGTTACGAGCTGCCGGACAGCACGGCCGGCAATCATTGCAGCCTGCTGCTCGGCCGTGACAACGACCCGCGCCGAACCTTGCAGGCCCTGCGGGGCAGTCGTGGGGTGATCAACGGCGAAGACTCCAACAGCGGCATGAACCTGTTGCGCCAGCGCCTCGCGCCACTGCAGCGCGACGGCCGGTTTTTCGCCAGTGTCGGCATCAGCGGCAGCCACCGGGAAAGCCTGCGCTGGCTGCGGCAAGGGCAGGCCGACCTGGCCGCCATCGACAGCGTGACCTTCGCCTACCTGGCCCGTTATGCCGAGGAGGAGGTGGCTGGCCTGCGGGTGATCGCCCGCAGCGCTTTCAGTCCGACCCTGCCCTATATCGGGGTGGCCGGCCTTGGCGAGGAACAGGCCGAACGCATTCGTGCGGCGATGAACCAGGCGCTGCTGGCACTGCCCGCCGTGGCCGAAACCCTCGGGCTGCGGGAGGTGCTGCCGGCCGCTGAAACGGACTACCAGATCCTCCTCGACTATCAGCGCGAGGCTGAAGAGCTGGGTTACGCACGGCTGCGCTGAAAGCATCCCTGGAGAGGCGGGCTTGCTGGCGAAAATCCAGCAGGCGCCGCTTATCTTTTAATTCCATAAAATTCTATAAAAATGAAATTTAAATATTATTAAAGAATAAGCCTTCCTTGTTAGGATCGCCGCACCGGAACACCGGACATACCGCGCAACCTTCTTCATTGGAGCCACTATGTCCGGCGCCGACACCACTCACAGCGACTATGTGGGCGGTCTGTTCCGCAGTCATTACGACTGGCTGTGCAGCCGCCTGCGCTACCACCTGCACCACTCCCTGGATGCCGGCGCCAGCGCCGAAGACATTGCCGCCGACACCTTCGTCCAGCTGTTGAGCAGGCCCGAAGTATTGCCGATCCACCAGCCACGGGCCCTGCTGACCACCATTTCGCAACGCCTGGTGTACCAGCTGTGGCGCCGTCGCGACCTGGAGCGGGCCTACCTCGATGCCTTGCAGCATGACGACGAAGCCGTGCAGCCCTCGCCCCAGGACCTGGCGCAGATGCTCGAGGCGCTGGAAGCCATCGACCGCCTGCTCGACGGCCTGCCGGCCAAGGTCAAGGCGACCTTCCTGCTGTCCCAGGTCAACGGCCTGACCTACCCGCAGATCGCCGAGCAACTGGGCATCTCGCAACGTTCGGTCAGCGACTACATGACCCGGGCCGCCCAGCGTTGTCTGCGCCTGAGCCTGGAATGACATGAGCCACGAACCGAGTCGGGAACAGCTGATCGACGACGCCACCCGCTGGTGGGTGCTGATGAATTCGGGGCAGGCCAGCGAGGCCGAGCGCCGAGCCTACCAGCGCTGGCGCAATGCGGACCCGCGGCACGAGCAGCTGTGTCGCCAGTTGGAAACCCGCCTTGGGGTGTTCCAGGTGCCGATTGCCCAGGGCGTCAATGGCCAGCTGTTGCAGCGGGCGCTGAACGCCCCGAGCAGTCGGCGCAAGGTGCTACAGCGGGCCTTGCTCGGCGCCGGCGTAGTGCTGGGGGCGGGGGCGCTGGTCAGTCAGCGCGGCCTGCCTTTGGCCGAGCTGACCGCGGACCTGCACACCGGCACCGGCCAGCGCCAGTCGTTGAGCCTGCCGGACGGCAGCGAGCTGAGCCTGAATGCCCGGAGCGCGGCGAACATCGACTTCGATCGCCAGCGTCGGGTGGTGCATTTGCTGGATGGCGAAGTGCTGCTGAACCTGGCCAGCGATCCGGCCCGACCGTTTTTCATCCACACCGCGCAGGCGCGGATCCAGGCCACGGGCAACCGCCTGTTGGTGCGCGAACGCGACGGCCAGGGGCATGCCACGGCGCTCAACGGTCCCTTGGACATCGCCGGGCGCAGTGGCGAACGCCTGCAATTGCCCGGCGGCCATGAGGTGGCCTACGACGCCTTCCATTTCGGCCCGGTGCGCCCGAGCCGTGGCAGTGCCACGGCCTGGGTCGACGGCTTGCTGGAGCTGCGCGATACGCCGCTGTCGGAAGTGGTGGAAGCATTGCGCCCGTATCGACGCGGGGTGTTGCGCCTGGATCCGGCCATCGCCGGGCTGCGGGTCAGCGGCCTGTTCCGCCTGGACAACCCGCAACAGATCCTCGACAGCCTGGCCCGCACCCTGCCGATCCGCATTACCCGCCATACCGATCTGTGGGTAACCCTGAGTGCCGCCTGACCCTGCTTCTGTAGGAGCGAGGCTTGCCCGCGATGGCGGTTTTCCTGGCCCACCGCGTTGGCTGCATCGCGCGCAAGCTGCGCTCCTACAGAAGCATTGGCCTGCGCCGCTTGAGGTGGTTCTAAGACCATAACCAAAGGATCTGCAAGTTTTCGCCCGGCCGTTGCACATCACTCCCGTAAACGCTGCGGGGAGCAGCGTTGTTGGATTTCCATTGTTGGATGCTTTTGGGGGGAGTCATGTTGCCTATATCCACAACCGTGCAGCGTCGTTCGCGTCTGGCCTTGGCCATCGGCCCCTTGGCCGCGCTGTTTCTTGCTGGCGCCCAGGGGGCCGAAGCGGCTCGCCAGCAATACCACCTGGCACCCGGTCCGCTGGACGAGGTGCTGCTGAGCATCAGCCGGCAAAGCGGCCAGGTGATTTCCTTTACCCCGCAACTGGGCAACTACTCCTCGGCCAGGGTCGATGGTTCGTTGTCCGCCGAGCAGGCGGTGGCGGCTGCCTTGCGCGGCACCGGCCTGCAACTGCAAGTCAGCCCGGATGGCGCGTTCATCATCAAGGAAGGCCCGCAACCGGCGAGCGCGACCGGCAGCAAGGCCAAGGTCCAGGCCAGCGAAGCCGCGGCCCCGACCCTCGACCGGGTGGTGGCCATCGGTACCCGGCGCAGCGACGCCACGGCCCTGACCAGCGCGGCGCCGGTGGACGTGATCAACAGCGAGGAGTTGGTGCAGACCGGCGCCACCAGCCTCAACCAGGCGCTGTTCCAACTGCTGCCGTCGTTCAACTTTCCACAGAACCAGAGCGCCACCCGCGGGCAGAACCCCAAGGGCGCTTCCCTGCGCGGGCTGTCGCCGGACCAGACCCTGGTGCTGATCAACGGCAAGCGCCGGCACGCCTCGGCGGTGGTCAACATCTCCGGCGGCGTACCCTTCATTGGCGCGCAGCCGGTGGACCTGGACATGATTCCCATCAGCGCCATCGACCATGTCGAAGTGCTGCGCGACGGCGCCTCGGCGCAGTACGGTTCCGACGCGGTGGCCGGGGTGGTCAATATCGTGCTCAAGGAGCGCGACAGCGGTGGCCAGCTCAACACCCAACTGGGCCAGTACGCCCAGGGCGACGGTTTCAGCAAGAGCGCCGATGGCTGGTACGGCCTGGGCCTGCCGGGGGATGGTTTCCTGACCCTGAGCTTCAATGGCCTGAACAACAAACCCACCGACATCGGCGACAAATATGAAGCCGGCGGCCAGTTGCAGGACCCGCGCTGGGGCGGCGCCAGTCGCGACAAATACAACCTGGCGGCCAACGCCGAAGTCGGCCTCAGCGATCAGTGGCGACTCTACAGCTTCGCCACCTTCGGCCAGGACAAGTCGGTCAACAACACGCCGCCGCTGCTGGCCAGCAACCCCAACAACGTCGCCTCGATCTACCCCAACGGCACCATTCCCAAGTACCGCTACCGCTATGAGGATGGCGCGCTGACAGTGGGCAGCCGCTACGAGGACGAGAGCCTCGGGCGCTTCGACCTCAGCGCCACCTATGGCCGCGACAAGCACGACGAACTGGCCTTCAACACGGTCAACCCCAGTTACGGCGCCAACAGCCCGACCAAGTTCGACGTGGCCACGCTGGTCAACGAACAGACCAACCTGACCCTGGACTATGCCAAGGACCTGGACGTCGCCTGGTCGGAGCATCCGCTCACAGTCTCGGCGGGGGTGGCCTATCGCGACGAGCAGTACCGGCTGGAGGAGGGCGACTATTCCTCCTATTCCTTCGGCGGCATCGATGGCGTGCAAGTGGGCGCGGTGCAGGCATCCGGCCTGACCCCGGACGATGCCGGGACCTACAAGCGGCATGTCGGCGGGGTGTATTTCGGCATGGAAAACCAGGTCACCGACAAGTTCCAGCTGGGGCTTGCCGGGCGCACCGAGCACTATTCCGACTTCGGCTCGGCCACCACCGGCAAGCTCTCGGCGCGCTACGACTTCACCCCGCAGGTGGGTTTGCGGGCCACGGTCAACAACGCCTACCGGGCGCCGACCCTGGGGCAGATCGGCACTTCCTGGACCACCACCACCAACGTCGATATCAACGGCAACCCGGTGCTGACCCGCATGCTCCCGGCCGACCACCCGGCGGCCCGCGCCCTGGGCGCGCAGCCGCTGAAGCCGGAGAAGTCCACCAACTATTCCCTGGGCCTGGTGCTGCGGCCGAGCGAGCAGGCGTCGCTGACCATCGACGCCTACCAGATCTCCATCCGCGACCGGCTGCTCTACAGCGGCGGGATTTCCGGGCCGGACGCCGAGCGGATTCTCAGCGAGGCCGGGTTCGGCCAGTACACCTGGGCGCAGTTCATGACCAACGCCGCCGACACCCGCACCCGTGGCGTCGACATCGTCGGCAAGTACAACCTCGACCTGCAGCGCTACGGCGCCCTGAGCCTGTCGGCCGGCTACACCAAGGCCCGCACCAGCATCGAGAAGATCCATTCCAACCCGTTCGGCTTCGACGTGCTGACCCGCGAAGCCCAGGGCTTCCTCGAACACGGCTACCCGGAAGACAAGCTGGTGCTGGGGGCGATCCATCGCTACGGCCCCTGGACCATCGCGCTGTCCGAGACCCGCTATGGCGAGTACCGCAAATACGCGGCGTCGGCGGCCAACGCGCAGTACGACCAGACCTTCTCTGCGCAGTGGAACACCGACCTGGACGTCAACTACGCCTTCACCCGGCAACTGCGCCTGTCGGTGGGCGCCAACAACCTGTTCGACAGCAAGCCCGACGACTTCAACACCCGCCTGCGCCAGACCCCGGGGCAGCAGTACAGCTACCTGTCGCCGTCGGCGCCGGAGGGGGCGTTCTATTACACCAGGCTCAGCTACGACTTTTAACCCTGTAGCCGCTGCCGAAGGCTGCGCCAAGGTCCGCAGGACCTTCCCGGCGGCCTCGAAAATACGCAATGCCGTCCAGACCGGTCGCAGCCTGCGGCAGCGGCTACGGAATACGTGAATAACCAGCAAGAGGTTCACCATGAAGATCATCAAACACCTGCTCGGCACCTCGCTGCTGACTTTCAGCCTGCTGGCCCAGCAGGCGCCAGCGGCGGACAAGCCGGCGCCGATCCACTTCGGCGACATCACCTGGGAAAGCGGCAGCCTGATCACCGAGGTGCTGCGGCTGATCGTCGAGAAGGGCTACGGCTATCCGACCGAGACCCTGCCCGGCAGCACGGTCAGCCTCGAAGCGGCGCTTGCCAAGAACGATATCCAGGTGATTGGCGAAGAGTGGGCCGGGCGCAGTCCGGCCTGGGTCAAGGCCGAAGCCGAGGGCAAGGTGTTCGGCCTGGGCGATACGGTCAAGGGCGCCACCGAAGGCTGGTGGGTGCCGGAATACGTGATCAAGGGCGATGCCGAGCGCGGTATCAAGCCGCTGGCGCCGGAGCTGAAATCGGTGGCTGACCTGGCACGCTACAAGGAGGTGTTCCGCGATCCGGAAGACCCGGGCCGTGGGCGCTTTCTCAACAGCCCCACTGGCTGGACCTCGGAAATCGTCAACAGCCAGAAGCTCAAGGCCTATGGGCTGAGCGACAGCTTCGTGAACTTCCGCACCGGTTCCGGCGCGGCCCTGGATGCCGAGGTCAGCTCATCGATCCGCCGCGGCAAACCGGTGCTGTTCTATTACTGGTCGCCGACGCCGCTACTGGGCAAGTTCAAGCTGGTGAAGCTGGAGGAGCCAGCCTTCAACGCCGAGGCCTGGAAGACCCTGGCCGATGCCAGCAACCCCCATCCGCAGGGCACCCGGTCGATGCCGGCGCACCTGGCCATCGGCGTGTCCGCGCCGTTCAAGGCGCAGTACCCGGAGCTGGTGAGTTTCTTTGAAAAGGTCGACCTGCCGATCGACCTGCTGAACCGCACCCTGGGCCAGATGAGCGAAACCCGCCAGCCACCGCGCCAGGTCGCCGAGGCCTTCCTGCGCGAGCAGCCGCAGGTCTGGCAAGGCTGGGTGCCGAGCGAAATCGCCAGCCGCGTCAGCGCCGCCCTGTAAGCCGCTTGCGCCTGGAGCGGCAGCGCCTCTGTAGGAGCGCAGCTTGCGCGCGATACAGGCGGTGGGGTGTGTCAGGGGGATCGCTATCGCGGGCAAGCCTCGCTCCTACATTGGCCTGCGGCGTTTCTGGCTTCTGTAGGAGCCAGGCTTGCTGGCGATGAGGCCGTCATGGCCGACCGTGTTTTCAATTCGTTTGGGAGTCACCGATGTTCAAAGGTTTTATCGTCACCCTGTGTCTCACGCTCTGCGCTGCGCTGGTCCTGGCCGCCGAGCCTGGGCAATTGCGGATCGGCTATCAGAAAAGCTCGGTGAGCATGGTCCTGGCTCGCGAGCACCAGTTGCTGGAGAAAGCCTTGCCGGGCACCCAGGTGCAATGGATCGAATTCCCCGGCGGCCCGCAACTGATCGAGGCACTGAACGGCGGCAGCGTGGATGTGGGCAATATCGGTGACATCCCGCCGATCTTTGCCCAGGCCGCGGGGATCGACTTGCAATACATCGGCGTCGAGCCCAGCGACGGCAAGACCGAAGCCATCCTGCTGCCCAAGAACAGCCAGGCGCAGAGCCTGGCCGACCTCAAGGGCAAGCGGGTGGCGCTGCTCAAGGGTTCCAGCGCGCACAATTTCTTCCTCAAGAGCCTGCAACGCGCCGGCCTGAAACTCAGCGACGTAAGCCTGGTGTACCTGTCGCCGGCCGATGCCCGCGCGGCGTTCGAGCAGGGCAAGCTGGACGCCTGGGTGATCTGGGATCCCTACTATTCGGCAGCCTTGCTCGACGGCAGCGCACGCCTGCTCAGCGATGGCCAGGGCCTGGATTCCGGCGGCAGCTTCTACATCGCCAGCGGTGCGTTCGTGCGTCAGCACGGCGCTGCCGTGGCGCCAATCCTCAAGGCCTTCGGCGCGGCCCAGCAGCTGTCCTTCGACCAGCGCGACGCCAGCATCGACAGCATGACGCGCATCCTCGGCCTGCAACGGCCGGTGGTGGAAAGCTACTTCAGCCATCGTTCGCGCTCGCCGCTGCAAGGCATCGATGCCCGGGTCGTGGCCAGCCAGCAACGCACCGCCGACCTGTTCCTCGCCAACCACTTGATCCCCAAGGCCGTGCGGATCGAGCAGATCGTATTCAAGAGCGAGTGAGCCACATGAAACCCATCTATATCGATTTTCTCAACGGCCTGGACATCGCCGAGCTGGCCCTGAGCAACGACGAGATCCTCGCCGCCATCGAAGCCAGCCTGGCGCTCCAGGGCCGTGGCGAAGCGGTGATCGAGCCGCGCACCCACCTGATTCCCGGGGGCGTTATCAACGGCCATTTCAATGTGCTGCGCGGGGTGCTCGGTGGCGACATCGGCCACGCCGGGGTCAAGGTGGTGGGCGACTTCGTCGACAACTACCGCCAGGGCCTGCCGTCGGAACTGGCGATCCTCAACCTGCTGGACCCGGCCACCGGCGTGCCCCAGGCGATCCTTGATGCCTCGGCGATCACCGATATGCGCACCGGTGCGATCACCGCCATCGGCGCCAAGTACCTGGCCCGCCCGGACAGCAAGGCGCTGGCCCATATCGGCGCTCGCGGCACGGCGTACTGGAACGTGCGGCTGCTGGACCACCTGTTCGACTTCGAGGAAATCCGCGTGCACTCGCGTCGCGAAGACAGCCGCGAAGCCTTTGCCGAACGCCTGCGCCGCGACCTGGGCAAGCCGGTGATCGTCACCCACGACTGGGAGAGCGCGGTGCGCGGCGCGGACATTGTGGTCGAGGCGTCGCGGCTGAACCAGCCCGAACCGCTGCTGCGCACCGAGTGGATCAAGCCCGGTGCCTTTGTCGTGCCTTACGGCACCATGAGCGCGGTGGAGCTGTCGCTGACCGACATCATGGACAAGCTGGTGGTGGACGACTGGGGCCAGTGCAAGGGCGGGATGTTCGGTGCGCTGCGGGCCCACGTCGAGGCCGGCAAACTCAGTGAACAAACCCTGCACGCCGAGCTCGGGCAGATAGTCGCGGGCCAGCGTAGCGGCCGGCAGCATGCCGAAGAAAACATCCTGTTCTGGCACCGTGGCCTGAGCCTCAGCGATATCGCCCTGGGCCATGCCCTGCTGCAAAAGGCCCGGCGCCTGGGCATCGGCCAGCGGCTGCGTTTCGCATGATCGGCCTGGGCCCGCAAGGCCTGGCGCTGGCTGACCTGCTGCGCGTTGCCCGCGAAAATGCGGCGCTGCAATTCACCCCGGCCACCCGGCAACGGATCGCCGCCGGTCATGGGTTGTTGCGGGAACGGATGGCCGCGGGCGACGCCATCTACGGCGTGACCACCGGCCTCGGCGCGGCGGTGGATCTGACCCTGACCCAGCCGGATGACGACCTGCAACGGCGGATCCCCCTGGGCCGGGCCGTGGGTATCGGGCGCCTGGCCACGCGGACCGAACTGCGGGTGATGATTGCCGCGCGCCTGGCCGGGCTGGCCCAGGGCCGCTCGGGGATCTCCCAGGCCAGCGCCGACAGCTTGCTGGCCTTGCTCAACGCCGGGATCGAACCCGAGGTGCCCTTGCTTGGCTCCCTGGGGGAAAGCGATCTGGCGCCATTGGCGCACCTGAGCCTGGCGCTGCTCGGCGAGGGCTGGGTGCACTGGCGCGGCGAGCGGCTGCCGGCGCGGGAGGCTTTGCAGCGCAATGGCCTGCAACCGGCACGGCTGGTAGACAAGGACGGCCTGGTGCTGGTCTCGGCGAATGCCGCGAGCATTGGCCTGGGCGCCCTGTTGCTGGCCGAGGCCGACCAGGCCCTGGACAGCCTGCTGGCGGCGCTGGCGCTGTCTTGCGAAGGTTATCGGGCGAACCTCAGTCCCTTCCAGCCCTGGGCTGCGCGCCTGCGGCCGGCGGCGGGCCAGGCCGAGCAATCGGCGGCGCTGCTGGACTTGCTGGAGGGCAGCCAGTTGCAGCAGCCAGACAGCGCCCGGCGCTTGCAGGATCCCTTGAGCTTTCGCTGTGCCGGCGTGGTGCAGGGCGCCGCGCGACAGGCTTGGGCGCAGCTGCGCGAGCATCTGCAGGTGGAACTGGCCAGCGGCGCCGATAACCCGGCATTAATCGACGAGCAGCGCCAGGTCCTGGCCACCGCCAATTTCGACAGCACCCACCTGGCGCTCGCGGGGGAAGGCCTGGGGCTGGCTGTGAGCCGGGTCGCCGCCTGTTCCGCCGAGCGCATCGCCAAGCTGCTGTCTCCAGCCTCCAGCGAACTGCCGCGCTTTCTCATCGAGCGACCCGGGCATGTCGGCATGGCCGCCTTGCAACGCAGTGCCGCGGCGCTGCTGGCGGAGATCGGCCATCTGGCCAATCCGCTGCCGGCAGTCTGCGTGCCGGTGGCCGATCGAGTGGAAGACTACGCCGGCCAGGCCCTGGCGGTGATCGAGAAAACCCGGCAACTGACCCAGCGCCTGGCCTGGCTGGCGAGCATCGAACTGATAGTCGCCGCCCAGGCCATCGACCTGCGCGGGCCCTTGCAACTGGGCGTCGGCAGCACCCGCATCCACCGTGCGGTGCGCAGCCAGGTGGCCTTTCTCGATCAGGATCGGCCGGGCTCGGTGGATGTGCTGGCCCTGACTGAATTTATTCAACGGGGAGGGCTGGGCTGAGCAGGCGAGCGGCTTCTGTAGGAGCCAAGCTTGCTGGCGATGCGGGCAGTGCGGTGTATCAGAGAAATCGCCATCGCGGGCAAGCCTCGCTCCTACAGAGGCGTGGTGGGGCTTCTGCTTCTGTAGGAGCCAAGCTTGCTGGCGATGCAGACGGCGCGGTGTGTCAGGGCAATCGCCATCGCGGGCAATCGAGCGTCGACCGGCCGCTCCTACAGGGCTGTCTCGGCCGTGAGCGCTGCTTGCACCGCTTCGCGCTGGGCGATGCGGGCCTGGAAGCGCGACAGCGCCGGCCACTGTTCCAGGTCGATGGCAAAGCCGGCGGTCCAGCGCAGCACGGTGAACAGGTAAGCGTCGGCGACGCCGAAGGCTTCGCCCAGCAGGTAGCTCTGCTGCTCCAGCCTGCGGTCCAGCAGCGCCAGGCGCTTGAACAGTTTCTGCCGGATCAGCGCTTGGGTCGCTTCGGGAAACTCTGTATTGAACAGCCAGCCGAGGCCGCCATGGATCTCGCTGGAGACGAAGTTGAGCATCTCTTGCAAACGCACCCGTTGCCAGCTGCCGTTGGCCGGTGCCAGGCCCGTGTGCGGCTTGAGGTCGGCCAGGTATTGCAGGATCGCCGGCCCTTCGGTCAGCACCTGGCCGTCCTTCAGTTCCAGCGCCGCCACATACCCCTTGGGATTGATCGCCAGGAAGTCGGCGCCGTCGGCCGTGGTCTTGTTGCGGTTGTCGACCCGGACCAGATTGAACGGCAGGGCCAGCTCGCGCAGCACGATATGCGGGGCCAGCGAGCAGGCGTTGGGCGAGAAATACAGGTTCATCGAGGGCTCTCCAGAGGGGGGAGATCAGTGTCATAGTCCGCGCTGTTCTCAGTAAAATTAATCTTCCAGAAAACTCCCATAAGGACAGCTACTGCCATGATGAACCTGATGCACTGGCGCATGCTGGTGGCCGTGGCGGATACCGGCAACATCACCCGCGCCGCCGAGCGGGTCGGCATGACCCAGTCCGGCGCCAGCCAGGCCCTGGCGCTGCTCGAAGACAGCCTGGGCGTGCAGCTGTTCACCCGGGAGAACCGCCAGACCCTGCCCACTGCCGTCGGCGAACAGGTGGTCGAACAGGCGCGGCTGATGCTCGCGGCGTTGCAGAACATCCGCGACACCGCGGACGCCTGCCGGGACATTCAGCGCGGCACCATTCGCCTGGCGAGTTTCCCCATGGTGCTGGCGACTTTCCTGCCGCCGCTGCTACGACGCTTCAAGCAGCTGTATCCGGGCATCCAGGTGGTGGCGCTGGAGGTCAGCGACGACGAGGTCGAGGCCTTGCTCGAAGCGCGATTGATCGATGTCGGGGTGCTGCTCAATCCTGCGCCCGAGCGCAGCGTCGGCCTGCTGGGACGCGATGCCTGGGTGGCGGTGCTGCCGGCTGGGCATGCCCTGGCGCGCCGCGGTCAGGAGCAGGGCGTGACCTTGCAGGAGCTGGTGAGCCAACCCTTCGTGCTGGCCACCGGCGGCTGTTCGGTGAATGCCCGCAGCCTGGCGGCGGATGCCGGCCTGGAGCTGGCGGATGTGCGGGTCGAGGTGCGGGAGTGGAGCAGCGCCTTCACCCTGGTCCGCGAGCAGGTGGGGCTGACCCTGGTGCCGCAGATGACCTTGCCGGAGCAACGCCATGGGTTGTGCGTACTGCCCTTGGACGTGCCGATCCCGCGCACCTTTGCCCTGGTGCTGGCCGAGGGCAGCGAGCCGTCGCCGGCGCTGCGGGCCTTGCTCGATATGCTGGCCCAGGGCTGAGCGCAGCCGCTCAAGCCGACCCATGAAAAAGGGTTCCCGTGGGAACCCTGTTTCGACTGGCCGCTTTTAAAGCGCCGCGAGGAACTTGTCGGTGACTTGCTTATCGACGCTGCTGGCGTCCTTCTCGACTTGCGCCAGCTTCAGCTTGTCCTGGACCCGCTGGGCGATTTCCTGAGCCACCGCCTGCTGTTTCTCCGGCGGCATGTTTTTCAGGTCTTCCTCGGTAATGCCCATCTCTTCGAGGATGCGGTCGCGCATTCGCTGTTCAGGGGACTTGCTCATGTAGTCCTTGAACTCGTCCAGGGCCGAGCTCTGCGTGGCGCTGTTGGCCTGCGCGGTGCTGGCGGTCGGCGGCGTGGCCTGGAGCAGCACGCGGGTCTTGGCGAAGGCCGCCGCGACATTGTCATTGACCGTGTTGCTGGCCTGCTGCACGGCCTGGGATATCTGGTTGTTCGCCGCGTTCTGCACGTTCTGCATCAAACCGCTGTACAGCGCGCTGGCGGCCGCGGTGCTCGGGTCCATGTCGGACCGCTGGGTGGGCTGGATCGCCGAGGTTTTCTGGGCACTGACCAACATGATTGGGTACCTGTGTGTAAGGGCTATCGCAGGGCTGCGCAGCAATTTGCATGCCGCTACTGCGCAGGGCTCTGGGACAGGGCTCTGCGCCGGTTGCCCGGCAAGGCTGGCGGCACGCGGCGGACAAGCCTTGCCGCTTGCGGCCAGCGGCAACCGGTCAAGGATGGGCGATGTTCTCCAGGGCCAGGTTGCGGGTACGCGGGCCGAAACGGCCGATGGTGAACATCACGATCAGCATGCTGCTGACGATGAACGCCAGGACCCCGGGCGTGCCGAAGCGGTCGAGGAAAAAGCCGATCAGCAGGCTGCTGAACACCGTCGACAGGCGGCTGAACGAGTAGCAGAAACCCACCGCCCGGGCGCGGATATTGGTGGGGAACAGCTCGCTTTGATAGGAGTGGTAACTGAAGCTCAGCCAGGCGTTGCAGAAGGTGATCATCACCCCGCAGACGATCAGCCCCAAAGCCGTGCTCTGCCAGGCGAACAGGGTGCCGAAGGTCATGGCGCCGAGGGCCGAGCCAACAATCTGCCACTTGTTCTCGAAGCGGTTGGCGAACTTGACGAACAGCAGCGGCCCCAGCGGATAGGCGAGGGTGATGATGAAGGCGTACATCAGGCTGTGGGTGACGCTCACGCCCTGGCCCGAGAGCAACGCCGGCAGCCAGTTGCCGAAACCGAAGAAGCCGATGGCCTGGAACACATGGAACACGATCAGCATCAGCGCCCGGCGCCGATAGGGCGGTTGCCAGATATCGGCGAAACGCCCCGCGCCCTGGACGCCGAGGGGCTCGGGCTGCGGGGTGTCCAGCGGCTTGCCGTGATCCTTGGCGCAGCGTGCCTCGATGCCGTCCATGATCCGCTCGGCCTCGGCGAAGCGCCCATGCTGGGCCAGCCAGCGCGGCGACTCCGGCAGGCGGGAACGCAGCCACCAGATAAACAGCGCGAACACCGCGCTGGCCAATACCACCCAGCGCCAGCCGGCGATGCCGAACGGGTCCTGCGGCACCAGCCACCAGGACATCAGCGCCACCGCCGGCACCGAGAGAAACTGCACGAAAAAGGCAAAGGCGAAGGCCGAACTGCGCATGTGCTTGGGCACCAGCTCGGAGAGGTAGGCGTCGATGGTCACCAGCTCGATGCCCAGGCCGATGCCCACCAGAAAGCGCATGCCGATGATCCCCAGGGCCGAGGTCTGCACGCCCATCAGCACCGTGGCGCCGGTGTACCAGATCAGGGCGAAGGTGAAGATCGCCCGGCGCCCGAAGCGGTCGGCGATCGGGCTCAGCAGGCTGGCGCCGAGGAACAGGCCGAGAAAGGTCGCCGAGGCGAAGGCCGCCTGGTCGGAGAAACCGAACACGCCCTGGCTGCCGGTGGCGAAGATCCCGTCGCGGATCAGGCCGGGGCTGATATAGGCGGTCTGGAACAGGTCATACAGCTCGAAGAAACCGCCAATGGACAGCAGCGCCACCAGGCGCCAGACCGTGGCGACGGCGGGCAGACGATCGATGCGGGCGGAGATATCGGCGGCGCGGACCGGGTCGAGGCCGTCGGTAGCGACGGTGGGGGCGAGGGACGACATGGGCGGGATTCCAGGTTGCGATGAAGAGGAATCTTAGCTGGCTAACGGAAATTAATGATTGTGAATGCTGGCCCGGAAGATGGGTCGTTCAGTGATTTATTGTTGTATTTCGTTACATTTTGCTGGTTCATGCCGCTGCATCAGCCAAAACCGCATCCGGCTTCTGTAGGAGCGAGGCTTGCCCGCGAAAGCGCCCTTAATCACAACACCGATTCAGGATCCGAATTGGGTAGCGCCTGTCATGGCTTTATCGCGGGCAAGCCTCGCTCCTACAGAAGAAAAAGACGATTCAGGGAATGCCATTGCGTCCATGCAGCAGGAAGGCCGGACGCTCGCTGAGGCGTTGGTAGTAGGCGGCGACGGCGGGGAAGTCCGGATGTTCGATGGGCGCCATGGCCCAGCGATGCACCGACAGCCCGAGGACGATATCGGCCAGGCTGAACTGCGAGCCGAGCACATAGGCCCCGGTACTCGCCAGTTGCTGTTCAAGCAGGGCCATCTTGTCGTTCCAGCCGCGAATGCCGGCGGCGATCCGCTGCGGGTCCTGGAAGTCCGGGTTCTGCCGGACCAGGGCAACGAAGGCGTAGCTCCATGCGGGGTTGAGTTCCGTGGCCTGCCAGTCCATCCATTGCTCCACCAGCGCTCGGGCCCGAGGCTCGCCGGGCAGCAGCGTTTGCCCGGTGACCTTGCTGGTCAGGTAACGGCAGATGCTGTTGGATTCCCAGAGCGCGCCGGCGTCATCGATCAGCACCGGCACCTGGGCATTGGGGTTGAGCTTGAGAAACTCCGCTGTGTGGGTCGACTGGAAGCCGCTGCCCCAATCCTCGCGTTCGTAGGGCAGGCCCAGTTCCTCACAGGTCCACAGCACCTTTCTGACGTTGATCGACGAGGCTTTACCGAGAATTCTCAGGGTTCCCATGGAGGCTTTCCTTGGCGGGTGAAGGGCCCAGGAAATCTAACAGCGACACCGGCCTTCGGCGATGCCGATTTGCACCTTGGCCTCAGGCCGGATCCGGCAGCGCCGACGCCGGCAGGCCGAACACCCGGTCGAACAGCCAGTTGAAGACGAAGGTGTAGCAGGGGATGAACAGGATCAGCGCCAGGTCCAGCAGGAAGGCCTGCACCAGGCTGATGTGCATCCACCAGGCGATCAACGGAATCAGGAACAGGATCAGCGTCAGCTGGAAACCCACGGCGTGGGCGATCCGCCGCTTGACCGTGCGGGTCCGCGAGACCTGGCGGCTTTCCCAGCGCTCGAACAGGCTGGTGTAGATGAAGTTCCAGGTCACCGCGATGCTGGTGATCACCACCGCCAGCGGGCCGGTGCTGCTCGGCGAGGTGCCGGACAGCAAGGCCAGGCCCAGGGCCGAGAAGGTCATGCCGAACACCTCGAACAGTGACACGTAAACCAGTTTGCGCTTGATGCCTTGCATGCTTTTTTCCTCCGCGTTCGTTGGCCCGGGCCGCTCCTTTTGCAGGAATGGCTGGCGAATGCGGCGCAAGATAGCTTCAATATGTCTGACAGAAAAAGTCAGAAGCTTTCAGGTTTTTTGATAGGTCGGAATCAATAGACAGGCATCCCATGAATTTCTCCAGCGACAGCATCCAGTTGTTTCTCGCCGTGCTCGAGCGCGGTTCGTTTTCCGCGGCGGCCAGGGCCCTGGGCAAGGTGCCGTCGGCGGTGAGCATGGGCATCGCCAACCTCGAGGCGGAGCTGGGATATCCCTTGTTCGATCGCAGCCATCGCGAGCCGGTGCCCACCGCCATGGCCAACGCCCTGGCGCCCCACGCGCGGCTGATCGCCGAGCAGCTCAAGCACCTGCAGGTACATGCGGTGGAGCTGTCCCTGGGGCTGGAAAGCCGGCTGTCCATCGGCGTGGTCGAGGACATCGACAAGTCCCGGGTGCTGGCGGCGATCAAGCTGATCGCCGAGCGTCATCCGTTGCTCGATATCGAGGTGCTGAGCGCGCCCCAGGACGATGTGCTGCAGCTGCTGCACACTGGCCGGATCGCGGTCGGCGTGGCTTTCGCCGGGCTCAGCCTGAACGTGCTGGAGTATTTCCAGTACGTCGGCAGCGAACGGATGATCGCCTGCATTTCCGCGCGCCATCCCTTACCCGAGGCGCCGGACGCCACCCTCTATCTGGAGGAACTGGTCAACGTCCGCCAGGTGGTGGTCGCCAGTCGCGACCTGCCGATCCGCGATACCCGGCCGCTGATCGCCGAGTCCTACTGGCGCACCGACAGCCTGGCCATGGCCCTAGACATGGTCGAGTCCGGCATCGGCTGGGGCAACTTCCCGCTGTCGGTGATCGCGCCCTTGCTCAAGGCTGGAAGGTTCAAGCGCCTGACCTTCAAGAACATCGACAACGGCCTGCTGCTGCCGGTGCACGCGGTGTGGCTGAAGAACCAGCCGCTGCAAAAGGCTGCCCAGGCCTTTGTGCAGTTGCTGGGTGGGCAGGATCCGGCGCTGGCGCCGGAGGTTCATGCAGAGGTGAGGCCGTGAGCCCGTCTGCTTATGTGGCTGGGCGGGTGGCGCCGTGCTGCTCACCGTCCAGCGGCAGCGCCTGGTGGCGCAGCCAGTCGAGTAAGCGGGCGACGGCTGAGTCCGGGTCGATCGCCTCGGGTGACAACAGGTAATACGCGCTGCCGTCGGCGATAAAACCGAAAGGCGCGACCAGCAGGCCCGACTCCAGGTCGTCGCGCACCAGTTGCCAGGGCGCGATCGCCAGTCCCAACCCGGCGACCGCCGCTTGCAGGCTGAAGTAGAAATGCTCGAAGACCTGCTCCTTGCCCGGCGCCTGTTCCATTCCCTTGAGGGTCAACCATTGCTCCCAGGCCTGCGCCCGGGTCGCGCTGTGCAGGCGCGGTGCAGTGCTCGATAACCGGGCCGTGCCTGCTACATTGCGGGCCCAGTGGGCAGCCTGTTCCGGGCGGCATACCGGGCCGATGGCTTCGTCGAACAGCCACTGCGCATGGGTGTGCGGCGGCCAGGGAAAGTCGTTGCGGCGGATCGCCAGGTCGATGCCTTGAGCAAAAGCGAAGGGCCCGCCGCCGGCCACCAGTTGCAGGGGGATATCCGGATGAGCGGCGAAAAATGCCGGGATTCGGGGAATCAGCCAGCGCATCAGCAGGGTCGGCTCACAGGACAGCACCAGGGCCGCGGTCTTGTCCGGCGTTCGCAGTTTGCGTGCGGCGGCGTCGATCAGGTCGAAGGCATGCTCCACGCTGTGCAGCAATTCGCGGCCGGCCTCGGTGAGAAATACCCGGTGGCTGCGACGTTCGAATAGCCGTGTGCCGAGGTCTTCTTCCAGGGCGCGCACGGCACGGCTGATGGCGCCGTGGGTCAGGTGCAGGGCTTCGCCGGCGCGGGTGAAACTCTCCAGGCGAGCGGCGGCCTCGAAACAGCGCAGGGCGCTCAGGGGCGGCAGGCGGCGATTGGCTGTCTGTGAGTTTTTATCACCGAGAATGTCAGTTTTCATCGTTCGCTCTGTGAGGGTTCGTGCCCATAAAGTATGGGCCGGATTCTATAGCGAAGGTGTTTGAAAATGACTGAACTGTTAGTGGTAATCACCATCACTGTGCTGGCGGTGCTCAGCCCGGGGCCGGATTTCGCCATGGTCACGCGCAACAGCCTGGTGCTGTCGCGCCGGCACGGCGTGTTCACGGCACTGGGGATCGGGCTCGGGGTGATGCTGCATATCGGCTACACGCTGTTTGGCGTCGGCCTGCTGGTCAAGGAGTCGCTGCTGCTGTTCAGCGCGTTGAAGATCGCCGGGGCGCTGTACCTGGTTTATCTCGGTATCCGGATGCTGCGTACTCGCGCAGTCGAGGAGGAGGTGGCGACGGATGCGCCGCGGGTTTCGGCATGGACGGCGCTGCGCACCGGCTTTTTGACCAATGCGCTGAACCCCAAGACCATGATTTTTGTGGTCAGCCTGTTCATGCAGGTGATGCAGCCAGGGACCGCGCCGGGTGTGCAGATCGGCTATGGCGCGATCATTGTCCTGGCCCATGTGCTGTGGTTCGTGGCGGTGGCGCTGTTCTTCTCGACGCCGGGCATCCGGGCCCGGCTCATGGCTTACAAGCGGCGTATCGACCAGCTGTTCGGCGTTCTGCTGGTGGGCTTCGGCGTACTGCTCAGCGCCCTGAGCCTGCGTTCCTGAATGTGGCTCAGGTGCTTTCGCGCACCTTCAGTTCGAAGCCCATGTCCACCACCGGCTTGGCCACGCTGTTGCCGGCCATCAGGGTCAGCAGTTGTTCCGCGGCGCGGCGGCCGATGGCTTCGCGCGGGGTGCTGATGCTGCTCAGGCGCGGCACCATGTGCGCCGAGGCGGGCAGGTCGTTGAAGCCCATCACCGCCACTTGCTCGGGGATCCTGATGCCGCAGCGCATGGCTTCCAGCAGGGCGCCGTGGGCCAGGTCGTCGTTGCCGAAGAAGATCGCGTCGACGTCCGGGTGGCTGTGCATCAGTTGCAGGAAGAGTTCGCCGCCCAGGCCCACCGACGAAGGGCGCGGAGTGAGGACTTTCAGTTTCGGGTCGTACAGGCCGGCTTTCTCCAGGCCACGGCGGAAACCTTCGCCGCGCATCAGGGTGCGCTGGTCGAGTTGGGCGCCTATGTAGGCCAGGCGCTTGCGCCCGCGGGAGATCAGGTGCTCGGCGGCGGTTTCCCCGGCGTTGTGCTGGGAGAAACCCACGCAGTTCAGGCCGGCCTCGGGGTTGAGGTCCATCATGTAGACGCAGGGGACGTTGCTGGCTTCGACCATCCGTCGGGCGCTTTCGGTCCGGTCGAAGCCGGTCAGCAGCAGGCCACGGGGCTGGTAGGCCATGTAGTTGCGCAGCAGGTTTTCTTCTTCGTCGCGGGAGTAGTGGAAGTTGCCGATCAGCACTTCGAAGCCCTTGGGCCGCAGAACCTGATGAATGGCTTCCAGGGTATCGATGAACAGCAGGTTGGACAGCGACGGCACCAGCACCACAACCGAATGGCTCTGGGCCGAGGCCAGGGCGCGAGCGGCGGGGTTGACCACGTAGTTGAGTTCGCTGGCGGCCTTGCGCACCTTTTCCACCAGTTCGGTGGCCACCGTGTCGATGCCGCGCAAGGCTCGCGAGGCGGTGATCGGGCTGACGCCAGCCAGACGCGCGACTTCGTTGAGAGTAGGGCGCCCCGTGGTGCGGGTATTTTTATCGTTCTTGGAGGAGGTCATCAGACGGCTTGCCAAACAAAATTCAAGTCACTAAGGTAGCGCTGTCTCGAAACAGCTGCAATGCGTGAGCGCGGTCGGCCTGACCCGCACTCTTTGGTTTCGCGGCCTATATACGCGGCAACCCACAAAAATGACAAGAAGGCGTCGGCATAAACTATTTTTGCACTAGCGTTTTCAAGAGCGAAGGTAGCGCTGTCTGCGCGCTGAGGTGTTACATGAGTCAACCCATCACCGCCCTGGTCATCATGGGCGTTGCCGGCTGCGGCAAGTCCAGCGTCAGTGAAGCGCTGTGCCAGCGCAGCGGCGCCACGGCCATTGAAGGCGATACGTTCCACCCTGCCGCCAATATCGCCAAGATGAGTGCCGGTATTCCCCTGGATGACGACGACCGTGCCGGCTGGCTCGACAGCCTGTGCGACGAGTTGCGTCGTGCCCTGGCCGCCGGACAGCGTCCGGTGCTGACCTGCTCGGCGCTCAAGCGCAAGTACCGCGACCGCCTGCGCAGCGCCACGCCCGGCCTGGGCTTCGTTTTCCTGCAATTGACACCACAGGTGGCCGCCGATCGCGTGGCCCACCGTCCGGGGCATTTCATGCCTTCGACCCTGATCGACAGTCAGTTCGCTACCCTCGAATCTCCCGTGGGCGAACCCCTGACCCTGGCATTGGACGCCACCATCCACAGCGTTGACCGGCTGGCCGAACAGGCCCATGGCTGGTGGCTGGAGCACGGGCTGGACCCATCCCGATAAGCTTCGGTTCACACAGATAGCGCTATCCCACTCGGCTCACGTTTTTAACGCTTGAATAAAAACAACAAACCGGAGGCAACCCCATGTTTGGCATGTCCCAAGAGACCTATCTGCTGGTAGACGCAGTGGTCACCATTATCGGGCTGATCGTGCTGATCACCCGATTCAAGCTGCATCCCTTCATCGCCCTGACCATCGCCGCGGGTTTCCTCGGCCTGACTTCGGGCATGCCGGTGGACAAGATCATCAAGGCGTTCCAGGACGGCTTCGGTGGTGTACTCGGTTTCGTCGGGATCATCCTCGCGCTGGGCACCATGCTCGGCAAAATGATGGCCGAATCCGGTGGCGCGGATCAGATCGCCCAGACCCTGATCCGCTCGTTCGGCAAGGAGCGGGTGCAGTGGGCGATGATGTTCGCCGCCTTCCTGGTGGGCATCCCGCTGTTCTTCGAGATCGGCTTCGTGCTGCTGATCCCGCTGGTGTTCATCGTCGCCCGGCGCACCGGCGTGTCGATCATCAAGATCGGTATCCCGCTGCTGGCCGGCCTGTCCGCGGTGCACGGCCTGGTGCCGCCGCATCCGGGCCCGCTGCTGGCCATCGGCGTGTTTGGCGCCGACATCGGCAAGACCATTCTCTACGGCCTGATCGTGGCCCTGCCGACTGCGATCATCGCCGGTCCGATCTACGGCACCTTCATCGCCAAGCACATCCCGGGTCATCCGTCCCAGGAGCTGGTGGACCAGCTGGCGCGCGAGAACACCTCGGCCAACCTGCCGAGCTTCAGCGTGACCCTGCTGACCGTGCTGCTGCCGGTGTTCCTGATGCTGCTCAAGACCTTCGCCGACGTGGCCTTCCCGGACGGGCATTTCTTCCGCATCTGGATGGACATGATCGGTCACCCGATCAGCGCGCTGCTGCTGGCCTTGCTGCTGTCGCTCTACACCTTCGGCTCGCGCCAGGGCATCGGCTCCAAGCAGATCCTCAAGCTGCTCGACGCCAGCCTGGCGCCGACCGCGGCGATCATCCTGATCATCGGTGCCGGCGGTGGCTTCAAGCAGATGCTGGTGACCAGCGGCGTGGGTGACGTGATCGGCCACATGGCGGTCAACGCGCAGATCTCGCCGATCCTCCTGGCGTGGCTGGTGGCGGCGGTGATTCGCATCGCCACCGGTTCGGCGACCGTGGCGACCATCACCGGCGCGGGCATCGTGGTGCCAGTGGTCGGCATGATTCCTGGGGTCAACCGCGAGCTGCTGGTGCTGGCCACCGGTGCCGGTTCCCTGATCCTGTCCCACGTCAACGACGCCGGTTTTTGGCTGGTGAAGCAGTACTTCAACATGACCGTGGCGGAAACCTTCAAGACCTGGACCGCGATGGAAACCATCCTCTCGGTGGTTGGCCTGATTTTTATCCTGCTGTTGTCGCTGGTGGTTTAAACCCCGCGATACACCGCCCACAAAAAAACCGCAGCGATGCGGTTTTTTTGTGCCTGCTTGTTTGTCGGGGCGTATCAGCCTTTCTGCACCAGGCCATCGGCGCGGAACATGCCGCGGATACCACGCACGGCCTGGCGGATGCGGTCCTGGTTTTCGATCAGGGCGAAGCGCACATGATCATCGCCGTACTCGCCAAAACCCACCCCTGGCGAGACGCAGACCTTGGCCTCGGCCAGCAGTTTCTTGGCGAACTCCAGCGAGCCCAGGTGGGCATAGGCCTCGGGAATCTTCGCCCAGACATACATCGAGGCCTTGGGATTTTCGACCATCCAGCCCAGCTCGTGCAGGCCCTTGACCAGCACATTGCGGCGCTGGCGGTACTGCTCGGCGATGTCTTTCACGCACTGCTGGTCACCTTCCAGTGCGGCGATGGCCGCCACCTGCAGCGGGGTGAAGGTGCCGTAGTCGTGGTAGCTCTTGATCCGCGCCAGGGCGCTGACCAGCTCCGGGTTGCCGACCATGAAGCCGATACGCCAGCCGGCCATGTTGTAGCTCTTGGACAGGGTGAAGAACTCCACCGCGATGTCCTTGGCGCCCGGCACCTGCATGATCGACGGGGCTTTCCAGCCGTCGTAGACGATGTCGGCGTAGGCCAGGTCGTGGATCACCAGCACGTCGTACTGCTTGGCCAGGGCGATCACCCGCTCGAAGAAATCCAGCTCGACGCACTGCGCGGTCGGGTTGGACGGGAAACCGAGGATCATCATCTTCGGTTTCGGGATCGAGCCGCGGATGGCTCGTTCCAGTTCGTCGAAGAAGTCCACGCCCGGCACCAGCGGCACTGAACGCACCTGGGCGCCGGCGATTACCGCGCCGTAGATGTGGATCGGGTAGCTCGGGTTGGGCACCAGCACGGTATCGCCCTGGTCCAGGGTGGCGAGCATCAGGTGCGCCAGGCCTTCCTTGGAACCGATGGTGACGATGGCTTCGCTTTCCGGGTCGATATCGACCTCGTAGCGATCCTTGTACCAGCGCGAAATGGCCCGGCGCAGACGCGGAATACCCTTGGAGGTGGAGTAGCCGTGGGTGTCTTCGCGCTGGGCGACGGTGACCAGTTTTTCGACGATGTGCGGTGGAGTCGCACCGTCGGGGTTACCCATGCTCAAGTCGATGATGTCTTCGCCGCGCCGACGCGCAGCCATCTTCAGCTCGGCAGTGATATTGAATACGTAGGGGGGGAGTCGATCTATGCGCGCAAAGCGGCGCGGCGAACCTTGTTCGGCCATTGTTGCCTCGAGTACGTGAGCGCCCGGAACCGTCCGAGCGACGTCGGCCACTGCGGTGGCCTGGGGGCAGACGATAAGGGCTGTGGCGCCAGGCTGTCCAGAGGGGGGCGACAACTATTTTTTCGCCGGCAGCGGCGCGGCCTGGACAGGGATTTGCATCCTCGTGGCTGGATTCGCAGCCTGCGCATTGTGTTCGCCGGGCCCGCCCGCGTTAAATACCCCCCACTCGAACAACCGCATCGAACAGGATGAATGATGGAGTTTACCAGCGGCTTTCTGCTGAGCCTTTCGCTGTGCCTGGACATAGGCGTGGCCAATATCGCGATGATTACCCTGGCCATGCAGCGTGGCTACTTCCAGGGTTTCTGCCTGGGCCTTGGCACCTGCGTCGGTGACCTGGTCTACGCGGTGCTGGCGCTGGCCGGCATGACCGTGCTGCTGCAGTACGAGATGGTGCGCTGGGTATTGTGGATCGGCGGGTCGGCGCTGCTGGTGTATTTCGCGGCGAAGATGATCTATTCGGCGATCCACCACAGCGCCGTGCTGGCCGAGGCTGGCGAGGTGGACAACGGTTCGCCGCGCAAGGAGTTTTTCCGCGGCATTTTCCTGGCCATGTCGTCCCCCAGCGCGATCCTCTGGTTCGCCGCGGTGGGCGGTACCCTGATTGCCCGTTCCGGTGGCGGCGACCTGCTCAGTTCCGGGCTGTTCCTCAGCGGTTTCTTCTGCGCCGGGCTGGCCTGGGTCGTGGGCCTGTGCTTTGCCGCGACCCAGGGCGGCAAGCTGCTGGGGGACAAGTTGTTGCGCTATTCCTACCTGGCATCTGCGGCGATCTTCTGCTATTTCGCGGTCTACGTGATTCTATCCGGTTACCAGGAGTTCATCGTCGGCGCGGCGGTCGCGGAACTTCCCGCACTCTGATGCAGGCGATTCGGGTTTGGCCTCTATACTCCCTGCCGAACCCATTTTTCAGGCAGGAGTCGCATCATGGATGAGCAAAAACAGGTCAGCGGGCCGGTGCCGCGCTTCGAAAAGGGGCGCTTTCTGCTGATTGCCGGCCTCGGCGGGCGTTTCACTCCCGAGACGACGCAGCGCATTCCTGAACTCTGGGAACGCTTTATTCCCCATCTCGGCAAGGTCCCCGGCCAGGTGGGGGAGGAGACCTACGGCCTCTGCTGCAACCCCGACGGCAAGGGCGGCTTCGAATACATCGCCGGGGTCGAGATCAGCAAGCTCGACGATTTGCCCGAGCTGTATCGCTGGATCGAGGTGCCGCCGCAGCATTACGCGGTGTTCGAGCACAAGGGGCCGCTCGCGAGCCTGCCGCAGACCTTCCAATACATCTGGAAAACCTGGCTGCCACAGTCCGGGCGCGAAGCCGCCGATGCGCCGGAATTCGAACGCTACAGCGCCGACTTCAACCCCGACACCGGCCAGGGCGTGTTGGAGATATGGCTGCCGCTCAAGGAGTAGTGAGGCGCATCGCGAGTACAGGCCGGGCCCGCGGCGGGCCCGGTCATTTGCCCTTGCCCAACCGGCGGGCGCGCCACAGGTCGATGGACAGGGTGACAAAACCGAACGCACTGATGCCGAACAGCACCAGCAAACCGATCTGAACATTGCTCATGGCGACTTCCGTACTCGACCAGGATGGGATTGATTGAGCCCTGATAAATAGCCTGATTGGCATGCGGATGACAGCGACTATATGCAGGTTTTACGGGCTTGCCGCCATTCGATATGCAAGCCTTATTACTTTATGATCGGCGACATTTCCCATAGCCGATCTGTTCCCCATGACCTTATCCAACCTGTTGATCCGTCAGGTCGCCGCCGCTGACCTGGACCGCTGCTTCGCCATCGAAACCCTGGCCTACGAAGGCGACGAAGCCGCCACCCGAGAAAAGATCGCCACCCGCATCGCCACCTGGCCCGAGGGTTTCATCGTCGCCGAGGTGGATGGCGTGGTGGCCGGTTTCATCAATTCCGGCGCGGCCTTCGAGGTCGAGATGGCCGACGAGGCCTTCAAGGAACTGATCGGCCACGACCCGGCCGGGCCTCACGTGGTGATCATGTCGGTGGTGGTGCATCCGGACTATCAGGGCCAGGGTGTTTCCCGGCGCTTGCTGGAGGCCTTTATCGAGCGCATGCGCGGCCTGGGCAAGGCCAGCATCAACCTGATGTGCAAGGAGCGGCATGTGCCGCTGTACGAGCGCTTCGGCTTCGTCTACCTCAAGGCCTCGGCGTCGGACCATGGCGGCATGGCCTGGCATGAGATGGTGCTGGAGTTGTGAAATCGAAGGGCTGCGACGAGGCAGCCCTTTTTTCTGCTTGCGATTCCACGACAGCGCCCTGTAGGAGCGAGGCTTGCCCGCGATAGGGGCGTCGCGGTCTGGCTGATGTACCGCGTTAACCTTTATCGCGAGCAAGCTTCGCTCCTACAGAAGCATTCAATACAGGCTGTTGCGCACCCGTTCCGGCATTTCCCGGTCGTAGCGGTCGGCGTCGAACTGGCCGTCGCAGAGGCGCTTGAGGATGGCGCCGGCCGAGGGCAGGGCCGAGCGTTCCAGGTAGTGCTCGGGGTTCCACAGGTCGGAACGCACTATGGCCTTGGAGCAGTGGAAGTAGGCCGCCTCGACGTCCACCAGGATCACCGTGCGCGCCGGCTTGCCGTTCACCGCGAAGCTGTCCAGCAGCGCCGGCTCGGCCGAGATCCGCGCCCGGCCATTGACCCGCAGGGTCTCGCCGATGCCCGGGATGATGAACAGCAGGGCCACCCGCGGGTCGCTGACGATATTGCGCAGGCTGTCGATGCGGTTGTTGCCCGGGCGGTCGGGCAGGGCCAGGGTGCGCTCGTCGATGATCCGCACGAAACCCGGGGCATCGCCGCGGGGCGAGCCGTCCATGCCGTCGGGACCGCTGGTGCTCAGGATCACCAGCGGCGAGGCGCGCACCATGGCCTGATAGTCCGGGTTGAGGAAGGGGATTTCCTTGCGCACGGCCCGCTCGAGGGGCAGGCCGTAGATCGCTTCCAGTTGTTCGAGGGTGGTCAGCATCATGCTTCTCCTGGGTAACGTCAGAAAATCAGGGCCAGGCGGCGTTCGTAACCGATGCGGCCCCGGTAGGCCTCGCCGCTGTCGACCCAGCCTTGCTTCAGGTAGAGGTTGAACGCCGCTTGGTTGTCCGCGTCCACCGACAGCATCAGCCCCTTGATCTCCGGCCACACCAGGCGCGCGGCGGCGGGCAGGGCTTGCAGGCAGGCGCGGCCGTAGCCTTTACCCTGGACCCGGTGATCGACCTGCAAGGCATGCAGGGTGGCGGTGTCGGGGTCGGCCCAATGGGGTAGGAACGGCGGGCGCTTGAGCAGCAGGAACGCCACCGGGACTTCGTCGGCCAGCAGGGCGAAGCCCTTGATCCCGGGTTCCGGTGCCTTGAGCAGGGTATGCAGCGCGGTGTAGATGTCGCCGGAATAATTCTTCTGTTGCGGGTGCACCTCGAGCGCGTCGAGCTGCTGCAATTGCGTGGCATCGAGCTGTTCGTAGGGCACGAGTCGGGTGGTCGTTGGGCTATCCATATCCAAGCACTAGGGGGAGGCTGTAGGAGTGGCGATTCTAGCGATTTTGCCCGGGGTCCCGGTTTTTTTTCCTGGCCTTGTCGATTTGCCCGGCGGCCAGACGACTAAGGGTGTCTTCACGATTTAACGGTCGCCTCTGGCGGCCACCTTGAGCCCCTGTCACTCAATCGCAAGGAGAATCGCCATGAACGCCCAAACCACCGAAAGCGAAATCCGCAGCCTGATCGACGCCTGGCGCCAGGCCGTGATGGTCAAGGACATCGATCGTATCGTCAGCTACTACGCCGACGACATCACCTCGTTCGACGCCGTGACCGCGTTGCAATTCAAGGGCAAGGAGGCCTACCGCGCGCACTGGAAGACCTGCATGGAAGTCTGCCCCGGCCCTGGCATCTTCGACTTCGAGCAACTGCACATAGTCGGGGCCAACGACATCGCCTTCGCCCACTGGCTGGCCCACTGCGGCGGCACCGACGACAAGGGCGAGACCAAGGCCTGCTGGATGCGCGTGACCGCGGGTTACCAGCGTATTGGTGGGCAGTGGAAAGTGGTGCACGAACACTGGTCGGCGCCGTTCGACATGATGAGCGGCACCGTGCTGTTCGACCTGCAACCCTGATCGTCGGGTTTTTCGCCAAAGCCTGAAACTGCAGCCATAGTTGATCAGCCCGATCAAGGAGAGCCCCATGAAATACCTATGCCTGGTCTACAGCGACGAACAGCTGTTGCACAGCCTGCCGGAGAGCCCGAAGGACGCCGAGTGCATGGCCTACGCCGAGTCGGTGCAGGGCAGCGGCCGGATGATCGCCGCCGAGGCCCTGGAGTCGGTGCAGACCGCGACCACGGTGCGCATGCGCGGCGGCCGGCTGTCGATCACCGACGGCCCGTTCGCCGAAACCAAGGAACAGTTGGCCGGGTTCTACCTGATCGATGCCAAGGATCTCAACGAAGCCATCCAGGTCGCCGGCAACATCCCGGCGGCCCGGGTCGGCAGCATCGAGGTGCGCCCGGTGCGCGAGTTGAATCCCTGATCGCAACCTTTGCAAACGAGTCCTGAAAACAAGCATAAGCAGGAGTTTCGCAATGACCGAGCACAGCGCGGGCCGTGCGCCCGCCCAATACGAGTTGTCCATCAGTCGCCTGATCGATGCGCCGCCCGGCAAGCTGTTTCGCGCCTGGACCGAACCCGAGTTGCTGGTGCAATGGTGGGGCCCCCACGGCATGACCACCCCCGAGTGTGAAATGGACCTGTGGGTCGGCGGCCAGTTTCGCACCCTGATGCGCGCACCGGATGGCAACGAGTACCCGACCATGGGCGTGTTCCTGGAGATAGTCGCGCCGCGGCGGCTGGTGTTCACCGACGCCTTCCTGCCGGGCTGGATCCCTTCGGGCAAGGCCTTCATGAGCGCCGAGGTGACCTTCGACGAAGTGGATGGCAAGACCCTCTACACCGCCCGCGCCATGCACTGGAGCGAAGAGGATCGCCAGGCCCATGAAGCCATGGGCTTTCACGAGGGCTGGGGGCAGAGCCTGGATCGCCTGGAAAGCCTGGTGACCCGAGGCATGCCGGACTGATGCCGACGGCCGCGCAAGACAGCGTCAAGGCGCTGGTGGAGAGGGTCTACCGCAACGAGTCGCGGCGGATCCTGGCGACCCTGATTCGCCTGCTGGGGGATTTCGACCTCGCCGAGGAAGCCTTGCACGAGGCGTTCTTCGTCGCGGTCGAGCGCTGGCAGCGCGACGGCGTACCGGACAACCCGCGGGCCTGGCTGGTGTCGGCCGGGCGTTTCAAGGCCATCGACGGCTTGCGTCGGCGGGCGCGGTTCGCCGCGTCCCAGGCGGCGCTGGTCAGTCAGCTGGAAGAGCTGGAGCAGGCTGACTGGAGCGAGGAAGACCTGGAAGACGACCGCCTGCGCCTGATCTTCACCTGCTGCCACCCGGCGCTGGCGGCGGACGCCCAGGTGCCGCTGACCCTGCGGGAAATCTGCGACCTGACCACCGAGGAAATCGCCCGGGCCTTTCTCTGCGCGCCGGCCACCATCGCCCAGCGCATCGTGCGCGCCAAGGCCAAGATCCGCGATGCGCACATCCCTTATCAGGTGCCGTCCCTGGGCGAACTGCCCGAGCGCCTGGACAGCGTGTTGCGGGTGATTTACCTGGTGTTCAACGAAGGCTACTCGACGTCGATGGGCGCGGAGCTGACCCGCGAGGACCTGACCCAGGAGGCGATCCGCCTTGGGCGCCTGTTGCTGGAACTGCTGCCGGAACCGGAAGTGATGGGCTTGCTGGCCTTGATGATGCTGCATGAGTCGCGGCGCCCGGCGCGAACCTCGGCCACCGGGGAGCTGGTGCTGCTGGACGAACAGGACCGCTCGCTGTGGGATCGCGAACTGATCGCCGAAGGTTGCGCCCTGGTGGAGCACGCCCTGGGCACCCGACGTTTCGGCCCCTACTGCCTGCAGGCGGCGATCGCCGCGGTGCATGCCGAAGCGGCGACGGCCGGGGAAACCGACTGGCAGCAGATCATCGGCCTGTATGACGTGTTGTTGCGCGCCATGCCGTCGCCGGTGATCGAGTTGAACCGCGCGGCCGCCATCGCCCAGCGGGACGGGCCCTTGGCCGGCCTGGAGCGGGTCGAGGCGATCCTGGCCCGGGGCGAGTTGCAGGATTACCACCTGGCCCATTCGGCGCGGGCCGAGTTCTGCCGGCAGTTGGGCCGGGTGGAGTCGGCGCGGGAAGCCTATCTGCGAGCCCTGGAACTGACCCGGCAAGAGCCGGAACGGCGTTTTATCGAGAACAAGCTCGAAGCACTGAAAACCCTCTGAATTGAATCCTGCCGAACCCTGTAGCCGCTGCCGCAGGCTGCGATAAGGCCGAAGGCCTACGGCGATTTCGAATACGCCGCAGCCGTTCCGGCCGATCGTCGCGACTATTCCAGCATCCGCCCCAGCAACCAGCTGCCCGCCGGGCCAGGCGGGTGCAGGCGCGACCACAGGGCATCGACCGCCACGTTACGCGGCCAGCCACGGGCATCGAGTTCCACCAGGCTGTCGGCGCCGAAACGCTCCACCAGCCAGCGCGGCAGGGGCGCCCAGCCAAAACCGCCCTGGGCCATTTCCAGCAGCATCAGGTAGCTCGGCGCCGACCATACCCGGCCCTTGGCCCGGCTGTCGTAGGGATTGACGATGGTTGCCAGGCGCAGTTCGCGGTGCTGTTGCAGCCGGGCCTGGTCGATATTTTTCAGCGCCGCCAAGGGGTGCTTGCGCGACACGAACAGGGCGATTTCCGTGCGCTCGTCCACCGTCGAATGGTCCAGGTCCGCCGGGTAGTCGGGCTGCATTTCGGCGAAGGCGATCTGCGCCCGGCCGCGCTGGACCAGCTCGATCAGGTCGTCGCATTCGGCGATCAGGCATTCCAGTTCCAGGTCCGGGTAGCGTTGTTCGAAGGCGCTCAGCGAGGTTTCGAAACGATCCGACTGATAGGTGTCGGACAGGGCCACCGTGAGCTTGGCCTCCACGCCCTGGGCCAGCTGGCTGGCGGCCATTTCCAGGCGGCTGGTGGCGGCCAGGATGTCTTCGGCCCGCTGCAGCATGACGTGGCCTTGCGGGGTGAGGGCGGGCTTGCGGCTGCTGCGGTCGAACAGTTGCAGGTCGAGGTCGATCTCCAGGCTCGCCACCGCCGCGCTGATGGTCGACTGACTCTTGCCGAGCTTGCGCGCGGCCGCGGAAAACGAGCCTTGGGTGGCGGCCTGGACAAAGGCCAGCAGTACTTCGTGTGAGGCCATGAACTATCGCCTTGATCGATGGTTAATGATTATGAAGTATCGGTAGTTGAGGTGATCATGGCAACCACATTCACTGGCGGGAGCCGGATCATGAGCACTACCAAATCTTTGACCGAGCGGGTTTTCCAGGCCGTGGGCTTCGAGTTGCTGGCGTTCGCGCTGTGCACGCCGCTGCTGGCCTGGATCATGGACAAACCCTTTGTCGACATGGGTGTGGCGACCATCGCCATCGGCCTGATCGCCCTGGCCTGGAACGTGGTCTTCAATGGCCTGTTCGACCGCCTGCTCAAGCGCCTGGCCCTGGCGCCCAGCGGCTGGACCCGGGTCGCCCACGCGCTGCTGTTCGAGGGTGGCCTGGTGGCGGTGAGCGTGCCGCTGATTGCCTGGTGGCTGCAGGTCAGCCTGATGCAGGCGCTGATTCTCGACATCGGCGTGCTGCTGTTCTTCCTGCCGTACACCTATGTCTATCACTGGGGTTACGACCTGGTGCGGGAACGGCTGATGCTGCGTCGCCCGCTCGATAGCGCCAGTTGAAAACAGCAGAGGTCAGCGGGCGGCGTGGTGCCGCTCGATGGCCTCGAGGTAGGCCTTCATCGCCCTGGGCACTTCCTGCAGCAGCAGAATGCTCTTGAGCTGGCTATGCTCCAGAGCAACCTGGAACAGTCCGATGGGCAAGCCAAGCATCGCTGTCACATAGGTCTCGCGTTGCGCGGCAGTGGCGCCGGGCAGGCGCAGGGCGAGCATCCGGGCGTAGGTTGCCTGGATTCGCTCCCGCGCCTCTGGGGCCTGGAGCTGGCCGGGGGCGAAGGCGGGGCTGATCATCTGCAGCAGGTCGGGATGGGTCTCGAGGTATTCCATGATCGGCATGATCATCCGCTCGATCACCTGCTGGCTGCTCGATTCGACCCAGGTCGCCGGGTCGATGGCCAGGAGGTTGGCGGTGATCTGGTCGATGGCGTCGATGTGGCGCTGGCCGAGGGCGTCGAGCACGCTCTGCTTGTCGCTGAAGAAGTGGTACAGCGAACCGATGGAGGTGCCGGCTTCGCGCGCGAGGCCATGCATGGTCAGGCTGGCCACTCCCTGGCTGACCAGCAGGTGGGCGCAGGCGTCGAGAATCGCCGTGACTCGTTCATGGCCACGAGTCTGTTTCGGCGAGCGCGGGGTTTTAGCCGGGAGCATTTTTGAATCGTTCATGGTCTGAGTGGCAGCAAGGGGCATACATTATGGCGCACCAGAGCGTTTGCAGTCCTCAGGTAAAACTAGACACCATCCTCTACTTTTGCAGAGAATACGCGCCATGGATCAGCGCCCTCCGCTGTCCCACCTGACTCGAAGACCATGACACTCTCTCCCAACTGGATCATCTGCGAGCATTGCGATTCGCTGTACGAATCCGTGCCGCTTGCAAAAGGCCAGACCTCCCAGTGTTCGCGCTGCGGGGCGGTGCTGGAGCGCGCCCGGAACCTGAACGTGCAGCAGCTGCTTGCCCTGTCGATCACCGCGGCGCTGCTGTTCGTGTTCGCCAATGCCTTCCCGGTGATCGGCATCAGCCTCGAAGGCCTGAGCAATGAAGCCACCCTCTGGCAGTCGGTCGAAGCCCTGGCCCAGGGCCGCATCAGCCTGATCGCCGCCGTCACCGGCCTGGCCATCATCCTTGCCCCCGGCTTGCAGATCCTCCTGCTGTGCTGGGTGCTGGGCTTCGCCAATATCGGGCGCGCGGCGCCGGGCTTCAAGGCCTGCATGCGCGCCCTGGAACACCTGCGGCCGTGGAGCATGCTGGAGGTGTGCCTGCTGGGCATCCTGGTGGCCATCGTCAAGCTGGCCGGCATGCTCGACGTGCACCCGGGCCTGGGGCTGTGGTCGTTGTCGATGCTGACGGTGCTGATCATCCTGATTTCCGGCAAGGGCATCCGCCGCCTCTGGGACGACCTGGAGGGCCGCTACTGATGCACCAGCCTCCCTACGCCCGCGACCTGGGCCTGATGCTGTGCCACACCTGCGGCCAGACCTGCCCGCAGGACGTTCACTACTGCCCGCGCTGCGAGGCGGTGGTGCATGCGCGCAAACCCAACAGCCTGAGCCGCACCTGGGCCTTCCTTGTGGCCAGCCTGATTCTCTACATCCCGGCCAACGTGCTGCCGGTGATGTACACCCAGATATTCGGCAGCGGCAGCGAAAACACTATTCTCAGTGGTGTGCTGGAGTTCTGGCAGCACGGCTCCTGGGACATTGCCCTGCTGATCTTCATCGCCAGCGTGGTGGTGCCGTGCATCAAGTTCTTTGTCCTGGGGATGCTGCTGATCACCTGCCAGCGTCGCAGCCATTGGGCGATGCGCGAGCGCGCCAAGCTGTACCGCTTTATCGAGGTGATCGGCTACTGGTCGATGCTCGACGTGCTGGTGGTCGCCCTGGTGGCGGCGCTGGTGCAATTCCACGCCCTGAGCTCGATCGAGCCGCGCATGGGCATCCTGTTCTTTGGTTTGGTCGTGGTCCTGACGATGTTCGCGGCCATGAGTTTCGATCCCCGGCTTATCTGGGATGTAGAGGTTGAAGATGTCTGATCATCCAGGTTCCAACGCTTCAAGCGCGCCAGCGAGGCCGGGCACCCCCGCGGTCAGGACGCGCCGGTTCAATATTTCGCTGGTGTGGATCGTGCCCATAGTCGCGGCCCTGGTCGGCCTGTCGATGCTGGTGCACAAGTCGCTGTCGGCCGGGCCCGAGATCTCCATCAGCTTCCAGACCGCCGAAGGCCTGGAAGCCAACAAGACCCAGGTCAAGTACAAGAACGTGGTGATCGGCAAGGTCACCTCCATCGCCTTGAGCAAGAACCGCAGCAAGGTGATCGCCAAGGTCGAGCTGGACCAGTCGGCGGAGTCCTTCACCGCCGCCGACTCGATGTTCTGGGTGGTGCGCCCACGCATTGGTGCGGGAGGCGTGTCGGGTGTCGACACCCTGCTGTCGGGGGCCTTTATCGGCGCCGACGCCGGCCGGGAAGAAAAACGCAAGAAAAGCTTCGTCGGCCTGGAAACGCCGCCACCTGTGACTTACGGGCAAAAGGGCAAGCGCTTCACCCTGCGCACCGATGACCTGGGGTCGCTGGACGTCGGTTCGCCGGTCTATTACCGGCGCATCGAGGTAGGCCAGGTGATTTCCTACAAGCTCTCGGAAAACGGCAAGGGCGTGGACGTGCGGATCTTCGTCAACGCCCCCAACGACCAGTTCGTCACCACCGACTCGCGCTTCTGGAACGCCAGCGGCGTGGACGTGACCCTGGGCGCCAACGGCCTGAAGGTCAACACCGAGTCCATCTCGTCGATCCTCGCCGGCGGCATCGCCTTCGTCGAACCCAAGTACAGCCCCAACGCCAAGCCGGCCGACGAGAACGCCAGCTACCAGCTGTTCGCCGACCCGGACACCGCGCTGGCGCCGCCCGACGGCGACCCGTACTACATGCGCATGCGTTTCGACCAGACCCTGCGCGGGTTGGCGCTCAATGCGCCGGTGGAGTTCCTCGGGGTGAACATCGGCCGAGTGGTGTCGATGGACCTGGATTACGACGAGCAGAAAAAGAGCTTCTCCACCGTGGTCGGCGTGGTGATCTACCCGGCGCGGCTGGGCAAGGTCCATCAGCAACTGGAGAAACTCAGCGGTGCCGACGAAAGTCGCGCGGGCTACCTGATCAGTACCTTCGTCCAGCATGGCCTGCGGGCCCAGGCGCGTAGCGGCAACCTGCTGACCGGCCAGCTGTATATCTCCATGGACTTCATTCCCAACGCCAAGCCGGTGGCTTTCGATGCGACCGCGCGACCGTTGGAAATCCCCACCGTGCCGGGCGGGCTCGACAAGCTGCAGGAGCAGTTGCAGCGAGTGGTGGAGAAGATCAGCAAATTGCCGATCGATGCCATCGCCAACAACCTCAACGGCAGCCTGACCGAGATGCAGAAGACCTTGCAGAACGTCAACGGCAAGGTATTGCCAGAGATGCGCGACACCCTGGAACAGACCAAGAAAACCCTGACCACGGCCAACGACAGCTTCGCCGAGGACTCGCCGCAGCGCCTGCAACTGGGCCAGGCGATGGACGAAGTGCAGCGTACCGCCCGTTCGGTGCGGGTGCTCACCGACTTCCTCAGTCGTCATCCCGAAGCACTGATCCGTGGGCGGCTCAAGGACAACCAGCCGGACGCCTACAAATCCTCGACCTCGTCTTCTCGTGAGCCTGAATCGGAAGTCCAGCCATGAAAAAAACTCTAGTGTTGCTGATCGCGTCCCTGGGCCTGGCGGCCTGCAGCTCGGCGCCGACCCATTACTACACCCTGATGCCGCCGGCGCCCGAGCCGGCGCCCGCTGGCGTCACGGCGCCGGCCCTGCAGTTCGAGATGGCCGGGGTGCGCATTCCGATGCAGGTCGACCAGCCGCAAGTCGTGGTGCGCCAGGACGGCGGCACCCTGGCGATCCTGGAAACCGCGCGCTGGAGCGCGCCGCTGGTGGACGAGTTCCACGACGCCCTGGCCAGCCAGATGGAGCTGCAGCTGGGCACGCGCAACCTGGAAGGCCTGCCCAAGTCAGCGGGACAGCCGATCCTGTCGCTGCAGACCGATGTGCGCCGCTTCGAATCGGTGCCGGGGCGTTATGCGCTGATCGACGTGGTGTGGAACCTGCGCCTGCGCGGTGACGGCGTCGAGCGTCGCAGCCTGACCTGCAGCAGCCGCATCAGCCAGCCGGCCAGCGTCGAGCTGTCGAGCCTGGTCCAGGCCCATCAGCGAGCCATCGACGAGCTGGCCAAGCGCATTGCCGGCACCGCCAAGCGCTGGGCGCAAAACCCTGCCACGCGCTGTTCCTGATACCCATCCCCTGTAGGAGCGAGCCAGCTCGCTCCTGGCGTTCTGGCGCGGCCTAACGCCGTGCCGACAGCTGCTGCGGCGCGAGGAACGCGTCGTGGAAGTAGTCGCGAAACGCCTGCATCGCCGGGGTGAACGCCCGTTCGCGATGCCAGGCCAGGCCGACGCTCATGGGTGTCACCGGGTCGCTCACGGTCAGGGTTTCGATGCGTTTGCCTTCCAGCGACCAGGGGCGGTGCACCAGGTCCGAGAGGATCGCCACGCCGCTACCGTTGGCCACCATGCTGCGCACCGCCTCCACCGAACTGGTGCGCACCCGCACCCGGGGTTTCTGCCGGGCGTTTTCCCAATAGCGCATGGCGCTCTGTTCGGCTTCGTCGACGGTCAGCAGGATGTAGGGTTCCTGCGCCACGTCGGCGAGGCTGACGGTGGCGCGCTCGCACAGCGGGTGATGGCTGGGCAGCCACAGGCGGCGTTCGGAGTTGAACAGGGTTTCGGAGACGATGTCCGGGTGGGTGAGGTTGGCGGTCAGCACTACGGCCATGTCGAAGCGACCTTCCAGCAGGCCCTGTTCGATGGCCTGGCGTTCCTGTTCGTGGACCTCGATGGTCACGTCCGGATGCCAGTGTTCCAGGCGTTGCAGGTGGTGCGGCAGGAAGTAGCCGATCACCGTGTAGCTGGCCGCCAGGTGCAGCACGCCGCTGGCGCGGTAGTCCGGCAGCGGGCTGTTCAGCGCGTCGTCGACGCTGCGCAGGATCACATAGGCGCGGTTGAGAAAATGCCGTCCGGCGTCGGTCAGGTTCATGCCCTGGGCCGAACGCAGGAACAGCTGCACGCCGAGCATGGCTTCCAGTTCCTTGATCGCCGTGGTCACCGCCGACTGGGAGATGTTCAGGTGGATCGCCGCCTGGGAAATCTGCCCGATCTCGGCGGTGGCGACGAAGTAGCGGACCTGGCGCAGGGTGAGGGACATCACGAATTCCTCAAAGCTTCTGTAGGAGCGAGGCTTGCCCGCGAGGCGTCAGTGATCACACCACCGGTTCAGGAGTCTGGCCCGGTGGCGTTTGTCATGGCCTCATCGCGGGCAAGCCTCGCTCCTACATGAATGTCGGTATCTGTTTTTCAGAAGATGCCGTATCTGATAATAGATCTTCCCAAGGGGTCAAGGGCGGCCGTAATTTCCACTGCACGAAGTCACGAGAAGTTGGAGCAACAGTGATGCAGGCAGTGGATTTCAATTCGGACATGGGCGAGAGCTTTGGCCCCTGGACCATCGGCGATGGCGTCGACAACGAGCTGATGGGCTTCATCAGCTCGGCCAACATCGCCACCGGCTTTCATGCCGGCGACCCCGGCACCATGCGGCGTACCGTCGAGCAGGCCAAGCGTCTGGGCGTGGCCATCGGTGCCCATCCGGGGTTCCGCGACCTGGTGGGGTTCGGCCGCCGGCACATCAATGCCCCGGCCCGGGAACTGGTGGACGACATGCTCTATCAGCTCGGCGCCCTGCGTGAACTGGCGCGGGTCCAGGGCGTGGCGCTGCAACACATCAAGCCCCATGGCGCGCTCTACATGCACCTGGCGCGGGATGAGGAAGCCGCCCGCTTGTTGGTTGAACACTTGCAAGTCCTGGAACCCGGGCTGCTGCTGTATTGCATGCCCGGCTCGGTGATCTGGCGGGTCGCCAGGGAGCTGGGCCAGCCAGTGATCCGCGAGTTCTACGCCGACCGCGAGTACGACCTCAGCGGCTCCATCGTCTTCACCCGCAACGTTCGTGCCCTCGATCCGGCCACGGTCGCCGCCCGTGTGGTGCGCGCTTGCCAGCAAGGCCTGGTGCGCACCGTGGAGGGCGAGGACCTGGAGATCGAGTTCGACTCCATCTGCCTGCACAGCGACACCCCTGGCGCCCTGTGCCTGGTGGAGGCCACCCGCGCCGCCCTGGACCAGGCCGGAATCGAGGTGCGTGCGCCGCGCTGAGCCGCTCCGCAACCCCCAGCCACAACACCAGGCGCGAAGACGCCGGGGTTCGCCGAAGATTTTTTGCCTGCCTTTCTACAACTATTCCAAGAGGAACAGACATGGCCGAACATTCCGTTATCACCCCCTTGCCGGGTACCTTCTATCGCAAGGCCACGCCCGAGTCGGCGCCCTTCGTCGAGGTTGGCGAGCGCGTCGACGCCGACACCGTGATCGGCCTGATCGAAGTCATGAAGCAGTTTTCCGAACTGACCGCCGGGACGGCCGGTCGCCTCACAGCCTTCGCGGTAGAGGACGGCGATCCGGTGGAACCGGGTCAGGTCGTTGCCACGCTCGATGACCAGTGAGGGCAGGCCCATGACTCGGACCATCAGTACTCAAGCCATCAGCAAACTGCTGGTGGCCAACCGTGGCGAAATCGCCGTGCGCATCATTCGCGCGGCCAAGGCCCTGGGCATTCCCACCGTGGCCGCGTGCAGCGAAGCGGACGTCGATTCCATGGCCGCGCGCCTGGCCGATGAGGTGCAGGTGCTTGGCCCCGCCCGCGCCGACCAGAGCTACCTGAACGTGCAGGCTTTGCTGGGTGCCTTGCACGCCAGTGGCGCCAATGCGGTGCACCCCGGCTACGGGTTTCTTTCGGAGAACGCCGAGTTCGCCGCAGCCGTGGAAGCGACGGGGGCGATCTTTGTCGGGCCGAGCCCGGACACCATTCGCCGCATGGGCGACAAGGCCGAAGCCCGGCGCACCGCCCAGGCCGCCGGGGTGCCGGTGGTGCCGGGTTCACCCGGGGAACTGTTCGAACTCGACATGGCCCTGCAAGCCGCCGAGGCCGTGGGTTTTCCGCTGCTGATCAAGGCCTCGGCCGGTGGTGGAGGACGGGGTATTCGCCTGGCGGAAAACGCCAGCCAACTGGCGGAAGAATTCCCCCGTGCCCAGCGCGAGGCGCAGACCGCCTTCGGTAATGGCGCGCTGTACCTGGAGCGTTTTATCGGCAAGGCCCGGCATATCGAAGTGCAGGTGCTGGGCGATGGCAAGCACGCGGTGCACCTGTTCGAGCGTGAGTGTTCGCTGCAACGGCGGCGGCAGAAAATCTTCGAGGAAGCGCCGTCGCCGGTCCTCAACAACCTGCAGCGGGAAACCCTGTGCGCCAGCGCCGTGCGCCTCAGCGAAGCCCTCGGCTACAGGGGCGCGGGTACCCTGGAATACCTGTATGACGAGAGCAGCGGCGAGTTCTTTTTCATCGAGATGAACACGCGGATCCAGGTCGAGCATCCGGTCAGCGAGCTGGTGACCGGCATCGACCTGGTCCAGGCCCAGTTGCGCATTGCCGGCGGCGAGCCGCTGGGGTTGCGGCAAAGCGATATCCGCCTCAATGGCGCGGCCTTGCAGATGCGCATCAACGCCGAAGACCCGGCCCGGGACTTCTTCCCCAGCCCCGGGGTGGTGCAAGAGTTGATCTGGCCGCAGGAGGCGGGTGTGCGGGTCGACAGCCATCTGTACCCGGGATACCGCGTGCCGCCGTACTATGACTCGCTGCTGGCCAAGCTGATCGTCCATGGTCGCGACCGTGGCGAGGCCCTGGCCCGGGCGCGCATCGCCCTGGAACACTGCACATTGACCGGCATGGCCAGCACCCTGGGCCTGCACCGGGAACTGCTCGCCGAGCCCTGGCTGCACCACGCCGACTTCCACACCGGCACCCTGGAAACCTGGCTGGCCGCGCGCCGTATGGGAGGTGCCGCATGAACACCGCGATCCGCTACAGCTTCGGCGCCGACGAACACCTGTTCGCCGAGGTCAGCGACAGCATGTCCCTGGAAGCTTTCTTCAAGGGCATGGCGGTGACCCGCGCCGTGGAGCGCCTGGAACTCGATGGCGTACTCGACGTGTGCCTGGCCAACGCCTCGTTCCAGATCCGTTTCGACCCCGACCGCATTGCCCCCCATGCGCTGCTTGAAGCCGTGCAAGGGGCCGAGGCCGAGGCGGTGGCAGAGCGCACCCTGCACACCCGGATCATCGAGATCCCGGTGCTGTACAACGACCCCTGGACCCATGAAACCCTGATGCGTTTTCGCGACCGGCACCAGGACCCGAGCGCCACCGACCTGGAGTACGCGGCGCGGATCAATGGCCTGGCGGACGTCGAGGCGTTTATCGCCGCCCACAGTGGCGCACCCTGGTTTGTGTCGATGGTGGGTTTCGTCGCCGGCCTGCCGTTCATGTTCCAGATGGTCGAGCGCGAGCGCCAGTTGCAGGTGCCCAAGTACCTGCGGCCACGCACCGACACGCCAAAGCTGACCCTCGGCCACGGTGGCTGTTTCGGCTGCATCTACTCGGTGCGCGGCGCCGGCGGCTACCAGATGTTCGGCGTCACCCCGGCGCCGATCTACGACCCGCAGCAGAACCTGGCGTACCTCAAGGAACACATGGTGTTCTTCCGTCCGGGCGACATCGTGCAGTTCAAGCCCATGGACCGCGAGGCCTATGACCGGGCGGTGGCCGAGGTCGAGGCCGGGCGGTTCGACCTGCGTATCCGTCCGGTGGAGTTCTCCCTGGATGCGTTCCTCGCCGACCCGGTCGGTTATCCCAAGTCGTTGCAGGAGGTGCTGGCATGATCAAGGTTATCAAACCCGGCCTGGCCACCTCGGTGCAGGACCTGGGCCGCGAAGGTTATTACCACCTGGGCATTCCGCCGTCCGGAGCCCTGGACCAGTACGCCCTGAGCGCAGCCAACCAGCTGGTGGGTAACCCGGCCGGCGCGGCGGGGCTGGAGTGCACACTGCTCGGCCCGGAACTGGCGTTCACCCGCGATGCGCTGGTGGCGGTCTGTGGCGCCCACATGACGCCCAAGGTCGATGGCGTGGACATGCACCTGGACACCGCCTTCGCGGTCAAGGCCGGGCAAGTGTTGCGCTTCGATTTTCCCAAGGCCGGCGCCCGGGCCTACCTGGCGGTCGCCGGTGGCATCGATGTGCCGCTGGTGCTGGGCAGTCGCTCGACCTATGCCCTGGGCGGCCTCGGTGGTTTCCAGGGCCGGCGGCTGGTGGCGGGGGATGAGTTGCCGGTGGGCGTCGACAGCGCCAAGAGCCGGCCGGGCGCCAGCCTGCCCATGGCCCTGCGCCAGGCGCTGGGCGGCGAGATCAGCCTGCGGGTGGTGCCCGGTCTGTACTACGAGCGCCTGACCGACGCGGCCAAGGCCAGCTTCTTCGCCGAGCCCTGGACCGTGGGTTCGGAAGCCGACCGCATCGGCTATCGCTTCAAGGGCGGTAGCGCCCTGGGCTTCCAGCCACGGGAGCAGCCGTTCGGCGCCGGTTCCGATCCGTCGAACATCGTCGACAGCTGCTACCCCATAGGTTCGATCCAGGTGCCCGCCGGGCTCGAACCCATAGTGCTGCACCGCGATGCGGTGTCCGGTGGCGGCTACGCCATGATCGGCACGGTGATCAGCGCCGACCTCGACCTGATCGGGCAGATGCAACCCAACCAGAAGGCCCGTTTCGTCGCGGTGACCCTGGAAGAAGCGCTGGAGGCCCGGCGCTCCTACAAGAAAAAGCTCGCCTGTCTGAGCAAGCTGTTCCCTTCCTGATTCTGCCCGCCGCCTGGCGCGGGTAAATGCCAAAAGGTTGGTCGCCACCGCGCTTCGGTGCGGTGGCGGCTGCCCGCGCTTCAACCCTTGACTGGTCCTGGAGTTCACGCATATGGCTGCTTTATCGCAAGCGAATCAAACCGGGCAGGACCCGGCCAATCTCCCTGTCGCCGCGGATGCGCGCATGGGCAAGCTGTCGCTGACCATGGCCTGGTGGGCCGTGTGCAGCGCCATGTTCTACATCGTGGTCGGGGCGTCCCTGGCGTTGGCCCACGGCACCCGCAATGCGCTGATCGGCATGCTGCTGTCGGTGCTCTGCTATGGCCTGGTCAACAGCGTGCTCAGCCGTTTCGCCATGCGCAGCGGGTTGTCGGTGGCGCTGTTTTCCCGGCTGCTGTTCGGCAGCAGCGGGGCCTGCCTGGCGACGCTGATCTTCTTCTCCACGGCGATCTACTACGCGGTGTTCGAAGGTTCGGTGATCGCCGTGGCGCTCAATCACCTGTATCCGCAGCTGGTGTATCCGCTGGCCGCCCTGCTGGTGGTGCTGTACAGCGTGCCGCTGATTCTGGGCAGCGTGCAGCACTGGCTGGACAAGCTCAACGGCGTGCTGCTGCCGGTGTACCTGGGCGGGTTGCTGGTGGCGGTGGGGCTGTCGATCGCGCGTTATGGCTACCAGCCGCAGTGGCTGGATTTCGGCCCGGCCAGCCCGGGCGCCTTTGCCTGGTGGGACTGTTTCGTGGCGTACATGGGGGTGTGGATCCTGATGCTGTTCACCTTCGACTACGCGCGTTTCGGCAAGCCTGAAGACGCCAGCTACCACGGGCGCTGGAACTTCGGCATGCCGTTCTACGCGGTGACTTTCCTGCTCAACGGCGCGGCGGGCATCTACCTGGTCAGCAGCATTCCCCACGAAGGCGCGCTCAACGAAGTCTCGGTGGTGATGGCGATCCTGCAACTCATGGGGCTGTGGGGGCTGCTGTTCGTCTGGGCCACGCAAACCCGGATCAACACCGCCAATTACTACCTGGCGACCCTGAACATGCAGGCGTTCTTCGGCCGCTTCGGCGTGCGCGGTTCATACCTGGTGTGGGCGCTGGCGGTGGGGGTGATCGTCTACGTCCTGATGCTGGCGGACGTGTTCGCCTATCTGCTCAAGGCGCTGGCCTACCAGGGCATCTTCGTCGTCGCCTGGGTTGGCGTGGCGCTGGCGCAGATCCTGTTCGGGCGCACCGAGGTGGCGGCCATCGAGCGTGTCGCGGCGTTCAACGGCGCGGGGCTGGGCGCCTGGTTCGGCGGGACCGCCCTGGGCCTGCTGCTGATGTGGGCCGGCGGTGGGCTGGCGAGTTTTTCCGCGCCGCTGACCGGGGTGCTGGCGTTTGTCTTGCAAGTGGGGCTATCCAGCCGTAGCCGCGGCAGATTGCCCGCCATCAGCTGAGATCCGTTCTGTAGGAGCGAGGCTTGCCCGCGATAAGGCTGCGACAGACACCACCCGCTTCGAATCCTTGAACGGTGTAGTGACCACCGACGCCATCGCGGGCAAGCCTCGCTCCTACCGGGAGAGGCGGTGTTCAGAACAGTTGGGTGAACAGCCAGTACAGGCTGCCGGACAGCAGGATCGCCGCGGGCAGGGTCAGTATCCAGGCCATCAGCAGGTTGCGGATGGTCTGCATCTGCAGGCCGCCGCCGTTGGCGACCATGGTCCCGGCCACACCTGAAGACAATACGTGGGTGGTGGACACCGGCAGGCCAAACATATCGGCGGCGCCGATGGTCAGCATCGCCACGGTTTCCGCCGAGGCGCCCTGGGCGTAGGTCAGGTGGGTCTTGCCGATCTTCTCGCCGACGGTGACCACGATGCGTTTCCAGCCAACCATGGTGCCCAGCCCCAGGGCGATGGCCACGGCGATCTTCACCCACAGCGGAATGAAGCGCGTGGCGTTGTCGATCTGCTGCTTGAACAGTTGCAGCTTGCCCTGGGTGTCGGCGTCGAAGTCGCCGACCTGGTTCTTGTCCATCAGGCGAATGGTCTCGCTGCTCAGGTACATGTCGTTGCGCACGTTGCCCATGGCCTCGGCCGGTACCTTGGCCAGGGAGCCGTAGCCCTTCACTTCGTCACCGATATGGCCGGTCAGGGCGGCGAGGGCCGGGACCAGCTGCGGCGTGGCTTCCTTGCTGCGCACATAGTCGGAAAGCACCGCGCGCGGGTCGGCGGGAGCCGGTTGCGGGGCGCTTTTCACCAGGGCCTGTTGGGTGACTTGCGCCACGGCGGCGAATTGCAGGGCCTGGTCGGCCGGCATGGTGCGGTTCAGTGCGTAGGCCATGGGCAGGGTGCCGACCAGGATCAGCATGATCAGGCCCATGCCTTTCTGGCCGTCGTTGGAGCCGTGGGCGAAGGATACGCCGGTGCAGGTGACGATCAGCATGCCGCGAATCCACCACGGCGGCGGGGTGTTGCCCTTGGGCGCCTTGTACAGCGCGCGGTTCTTCACGAACAGGCGCAGGGCCAGGAGCAGCAGGGCGGCGAAGGCGAAGCCGATCAGCGGCGAGAACAGCAGCGCATAGCCAACCTTGGTGGCCTGGCTCCAGTCCACGCCGCTGGTGCCGTCGCGGCCGTGCATCAGGGCGTTGGCCACGCCGACGCCGATGATCGAGCCGATCAGGGTGTGGGACGACGAGGCCGGCAGGCCGAGCCACCAGGTGCCGAGGTTCCACAGGATGGCAGCGATCAGCAGGGCGAAGATCATGGCGAAGCCGGCCGACGAGCCGACCTGCAGGATCAGCTCCACCGGCAGCAGGGCGATGATGCCGAAGGCTACCGCGCCGCTGGACAGCAGCACGCCGAGGAAGTTGAAGAAACCCGACCAGACCACCGCGAAATGCGGCGGCAGCGAGTGGGTGTAGATCACGGTGGCCACGGCGTTGGCGGTGTCGTGGAAGCCGTTGACGAACTCGAAGCCCAGGGCGATCAGCAGCGCCACGCCGAGCAGCAGGAACGGGGTCCAGGTGGTGACCGTGGTGCCCAGCTCGTGCATGTCGTGCATCAGGCTATAGGCGGTGAACAACAGGCCCATGGCGAGGATCGCGAAGAACACCACCAGGGTGAAGGGACTGGCTTTTTTATCCAGCTGCGGTCTGGCTTCGAGGGCGGGGGAAGGGGAGGCGGCGGTCAGTGAAGGGGTGGCCATTGCCGGACAATCCTGTGGCAGGGAGGAGTGTCGCCCATGATCGTTGCCAAATATTACAGAGAGACTGCCTCAGGTCAGTGTTTGGGTGAATCCTTTAACCACTGGTCAAGAAGCAGCCCCCTTTCTGTAGGAGCGAGGCTTGCCCGCGATGAGGCCGCCTTGGGCTCCGTCGGATTCAAGCCTTGTCACCTTGGGCGTACTCACCGACGCCATCGCGGGCAAACCTCGCTCCTACGACAAGCGGCAGCCTACATATCCTGGCGCTTGCGAAACGCCCAGCGGCCGGCGATGACGGTGAAGGTGGCGACCAGCGCGACGAGGATCCAGAAGCCTTCCGGGTCCCCGGAGAAGGGGATGCCGCCGACGTTCATGCCGAAGAAGCCGGCGATGATGTTGATCGGCAGCGCCAGCACCGTGACCACGGTCAGGGTGAACAGGGTGCGGTTGGTCTGTTCGTTGATATTGGCGGCGATCTCTTCCTGCAGCAGCTTGATCCGCTCGCCGAGGGCAGTGAGGTCGTTGATGATCAGGGCGAACTCCTCGGTGGACTTGCGCAGCTCCTTGACGTCCTCCTTCTGCAGCCATTGCGGCGGACGGTTGAGCAGCCGCAGCAGCGAGCCCGGCTCCAGCGCCAGCAGGCGTTGCAGGCGCACCAGCACCCGGCGCATGGCCCCCAGTTCGGCGCGGTTGGTGGAGATCCGCGCGGCCAGCAACTGGTCTTCGATCTGGTCGACGTTGAGGCTGGTCTTGCGCACGATCTGGGTCAGCACTTCGCCCTGGTCGCGCAGCAGGTGCACCAGCAGTTCCAGGGGCGAGCGGAAACGTTCGCCGGCCTTGACCGAGGAGCGCAGCTTGTCCACCGAATGCAAGGGTTGCAGGCGCGCGCTGACGATCAGCCGGCTGCGCACACAGACCCACAGGGTGGAGATGTCCGAGGACACCATGCTGCCGAAGTTGAACACCACGTCGTTGACCACCGCCAGCAGGGCCGAGTCCACATGCTCGATGCGGGT